>JBAUAR010000404.1:0-7988 GCA_049675875.1 Streptosporangiaceae bacterium | reverse complement strand
GGGCGAGCCCGCGGGCCCGGCGGCGCGAATCGGCGACGCAGCGGGCTTTGTCCGGGACGTCCGCGACGGAGTGGCAGAGTATCTCGAACTGCACCACCGGGAGTTAGCCCGTAACCTCGGTGGTCGGAACGGCCGGCCGCCGTCCGGCTGATTCGTCGGTAGCGGCTACCGCCGTGCGGTGCCCTGAGTGTCGGTTCCCGGTCTTGGTGGCCGGGTCGCCCCTAGGTGAAGGATGGCGTTCATGGAGTCGGCAGAGATCGTCCGCCGTTTCCTTAGCTATTTCGAGCAGCGCGGACACACCATCGTGCCCTCGGCCAGCCTGGTCGCCGACGACCCGACGCTGCTGCTGGTCAACGCCGGGATGCAGCCGTTCAAGCCGTACTTCCTCGGCCAGCAGACGCCGCCGTTCCGGCGGGCCACGAGCTGCCAGAAGTGCGTGCGAACGCCGGACATCGACGAGGTCGGCAAGACGACGCGGCACGGCACGTTCTTCCAGATGCTCGGTAACTTCTCCTTCGGCGACTACTTCAAGGAGCAGGCCATCCCGTTTGCCTGGGACCTGCTCACCCGGCCCGAATCCGACGGCGGCTTCGGCTTCCCCGAGGGCCGCCTGTGGGTCACCGTGCTGCACGACGACGACGAGGCGGCCAAGACCTGGCAGGACGTCGTCGGCGTTCCCGAGAGCCGGATCCAGCGCCGCGGCCTGGCCGACAACTACTGGCACATGGGCGTGCCCGGCCCCGGCGGTCCGTGCTCGGAGATCTACTACGACCGCGGTCCCGAGTACGGCCGCGAGGGCGGCCCAGAGGCGGACGAAGACCGCTACCTCGAAGTCTGGAACCTGGTCTTCATGCAGTACCAGCTCGGGGCGGTGCGGGCGAAGACCGACTTCGACGTCGCGGGCGACCTGCCGTCACGCAACATCGACACCGGCATGGGCATGGAGCGGATGGCCGCTCTGCTGCAGGGCGTCGACAACATCTACGAGATCGACACGATGTGGCAGGTACTCGAGCGAGCCGCGGAGCTCACCGAGCAGCGGTACGGCGTCGACGAACGGTCCGACGTGGCGCTCCGGGTGGTCACCGACCACGTGCGCACCGCGGTCATGCTGGTGGCTGACGGCGTGATCCCGTCCAACGAGGGTCGTGGCTACGTGCTGCGCCGGATCCTGCGCCGCAGCATGCAGAAGCTGCGGCTGCTGTCCGGCGCGCAGCGCGGCGGCTATGGAGCTGGCGGCTACGGGCGCGGCCAGGACGAGAACTTCATGCACGAACTGTCCGCGGTCGCCATCGGCGCGCTCGGCGCTCAGTACCCAGAGCTGATCAGGGACGCGCCGCACATCCATACGGTGGTGGACGCCGAGGAAGCAGCGTTCGCCGCCACGCTGCGCACCGGCAGCGCGATCTTCGATGCCGCCGTGGAAGAGACCAGGCGGGTCGGCAGCGAGACCATCCGGGGCAGTCAGGCATTCCAGCTGCACGACACGTACGGCTTCCCCATTGACCTGACCCTGGAGATGGCAGCCGAGCAGGGCCTCGCCGTGGACGAGGGCGAGTTCCGCAGGCTTATGGCCGAGCAGCGGCAGCGGGCCAAGGCCGACGCGGCCGGCAAGAAGACCGGCAACGCGGACATCTCGGTGTTCGCGCGCGTGCTCGAACAAGCGGGCCGAGTCACCTTCGCCGGTTACGACGAGGTGGCGGGCGATACCACCGTCATCGGCCTGATCGTCGGCGGCGCCCTGGTGCCGTCGGCTGGCGCGGGCACGGCAGTCGAGGTGGTGCTGGACTGGACGCCGTTCTATGCCGAGGGCGGCGGCCAGCTGGCCGACAACGGCGTCATTACCGCGGCCGGCAGCGGCGCGGGTGACGGCGCCGTCATCGCGGTGACCGATGTGCAGGCGCCGGTGCCCGGCCTGATCGTGCACCGGGGAACGGTCACCGAGGGTGAGATCGTGGTCGGCGCGACGGCGCACGCGGAGATCGATATCGAGCGCCGCCGGGCCATCTCCCGGTCCCACACCGCGACCCACCTGGTGCATCGCGCGTTCCGCGGGCTGCTGGGCGAGTCGGCGGCCCAGGCCGGGTCGGAGAACTCGCCCGGCCGGTTCCGGTTCGACTTCACCGCGCTCGGCTCGGTCGCGGCGTCGGTGCTGACCGAAGCGGAGGAGGAGGTCAACCAGATTCTGGTGGGTGACCTGGAAGTACGGGCCTTCCATACTTCGCTGGACGAAGCGCGCGCGATGGGCGCGCTCGCCCTGTTCGGCGAGAAGTACGGCGACCAGGTGCGGGTGGTTGAGGTCGGGGACTACTCCCGTGAGCTGTGCGGCGGCACCCACGTGGCCAGGTCGGGCAACCTAGGGCTGATCAAGATCCTCGGCGAGGCATCGATCGGCTCCGGTGTGCGGCGGGTCGAGGCGCTGGTGGGTATCGATGCGTTCCGCTACCTGGCCAGGGAGAGTGTCCTGGTCAGCCAGCTGTCGGACCAGTTCAAGGCGCGCCGGGAGGAGCTGCCCGAGCGTATTTCCGGCATCGTCACCCGGCTGCGCGAGGCGGAGCGCGAACTGGCGCAGCTCCGGTCTTCTCAGCTCGCTGGGGACGCCGCCGAGCTGGCGGACCGCGCGGAGGATGTGGCCGGCGCGGCCCTGGTCGCCTACCGGGCGCCTGACGGCGTAGCTGCCGATCAGATCCGGAAGGTAGCGCTGGACATCCGCGGCCGGATCGCGCCGGACCGGCCGGGCGTGGTTGTGGCCATAGGAGCCTCGGACGGACGGCCGACCGTGGTCGTGGCCGTCAACGACGCCGGCCGTGCGCGCGGTATTCGTGCGGGCGGGCTGGTCGTCGCCGCGTCCGGCGCCCTTGGCGGCCGCGGTGGCGGCAAGGATGACGTTGCCCAGGGCGGTGGCGCACCGTTGGGCGACCGCGCAGACGAGCTGGTCTCCGCAGCGGTCGCTGCGGTCCGTGACCTTATTAGGGACATAATGGGCTCAGGTGCCGTAGGGTGAAGCCGTGTCGCTGCCAACCTGTGGCCATACCGAGATATATGCCTCTCTCTATGGTCAGCCCGACGCCGCCGTATGGCATCGGGACTCGCGGAGGACTGTCGTGAGACCCGGTGTCCGGCTTGGCGTCGATGTCGGCTCGGTGCGCATCGGCGTGGCACGCAGTGACCCCGCGGGCGTGCTCGCCTCGCCGCTGAGTACCGTCCGGCGCGGCGCGGGCGACCTCGCGGAACTGGCAAGGATCACCGCCGAGACCGAGCCGGTCGAGGTTGTGGTCGGGCTTGCCGTGGGCCTGCGCGGCACGGAAGGCGCCGCGGCCGCCGACGGCAGGTCCTTCGCGGCCGCGCTCGCGGACCGGCTCGCACCGGTGCCGGTCCGGCTGGTAGACGAGCGGTTCACGACGGTGCTGGCGCACGCCGCGCTGCGTCAGGGCGGCAGGGACACGCGGGCCAGGCGCCACATCGTCGACCAGGCCGCGGCCGCGGTGGTGCTGCAAGGCGCGCTGGACGCGGAGCGGGCTACTGGCGTGCCAGCGGGTCAGCTGGTGGCTACCGGGAGCGCGGCGAGATGAGTCGCCGGGGATCGGACCGCTGGGACGACCGGGAAGACACCGGTAGTCAGCCGCGCGCCGCGCGCCGGCGCGCGGCGGAACCGCCCGACGAGCAGTACGTCGCGCCGCGTGCCGACGAGCCCTACGGGTATAGCTCAGGCGGTTACGGATCGGCTGATGACTACACCGGGCCTGGCGGCTACGGGGGCGATGGCAATCAGGCCTATGGCGGCTACCCGCAGGATGGCTACCCCCCAGCCGGCTACGCCGGCGGCGACGCCGCCGGCTACCGCGACGGGTATGCCCAGGACGGCTACGGCAAGGACGGGTACGCCCAAAACGGGTATGGCCAGGACGCGTCCAGCCGCGACGGGTACGGCCGCGACGGGTATGGCCAGGACGGGTATCGCCAGGATGCATCCAGTCGTGACGGGTACGGCCGGGACGGGTACGCCCAGGACGGCTACGGCCGCGACGCGTACGCCCAGGACGGCTACGGCCGCGACAGCTATGGCGGGGCCGGCAACCGCGAGGACGGTTATCGCGGTGGCGACTATGCCGACGACGGGTACGGCCGTACGGCCGGCTATGACGCGCGGGACAGCGGCCCGGCCCCTGATCCGTATGACTCGCCGGTCCCGTACTCCGCGCCTGACCCGTACGGCCAGAACGCCCCCTACTCCGCGGGAGATGAGTACAGCGGCCGCGACGCGTATGCGCGCAGCGATCCGCGGGACAGCGGGCCGCACGACCGGACCGACTCGCTCGGCCGGACCGACTCGCTCGGCCGGACTGACTCGGGTGGCATGACCGACCCGCGTGGCATGAGCGACCCGGGTGGCATGAGCGACCCGCGTGGCATGAGCGACCCGCGTGGCATGAGCGACCCGTACCGGCCTGGCCGAGACCCGTATGAGCCTGCCGATGATGCTGGTTACGGCGACCAGGGCTCATACGGCACTCAGGACCCCTACGGCGGCCAGGGCAGCGGGCAGGACCCCTACGGCAGCCCGGCCGGATACGAGCCCGGCGGCGGATATGACGCCCCGGACGAGCGGTACGCCTGGTCGGACGGGGCAGACCGGCGCGACGGGTCGGACGGCGCCGACCAGGCCGGCCGCGGCACCGCCACTGCGAGCGACCCCGACGACGCTCGGCACGAGGGCTTCTTCCGCGGCTTCGGCCAGAACGATGACGACCTCGGTGACCGGCGCGCCCGCAAGCCGCCTAAGCCGCCCAAGCAGCGCAAGGAGCGCAAAAGCCACGCAGGCCTGATCGCGCTAGGGATCGTAGTCGTGATCATCCTCGGCATCGCGGGCGTCGGGTACCACTACTACAGCGAGTACAAGTCGCGGCACGCCAGCTACACGGGCAGCGGGTTCGGCTCGGTCACTGTGATCGTCAAGGCCGGCGACACTCCCGACGCGATCGGGCCCGAGCTGGTGCGGCTGCACGTGCTCGAGTCGATTGACCCTTGGGCTGCTTATGTGCAGAACAAGAGCGGCCTGCAGCCCGGCCAGTTCAAGCTGCACGAGCACATGAGCCCGGCGGCGGCCTGGGCGCTGCTCGTCAACCCCAAGGCCAAGGTCAACTCGACCGTCACGATCCCCGACGGGCTGCGCTATGACAAGATCCTGCCGCTGCTGGCCAAGGACAGCGGCCTCCCGATCAGCCAGTTCGAGACCGCTCTCAAGGACACCGCGGCGCTCGGTCTGCCGGCCTACGCGAACGGCAACGCGGAGGGGTACCTCTACCCCGACACCTACGACATCGTGCCGGGCTCCACGACCGCGCTGCAGATCCTGCAGCAGGCGGTGCACCAGTTCAACATGGAAGCGGCGTCGCTCAACCTGGTGGCCGCGGCGCAGCAGGCGCAGTTCACCCCCGCGCAGGTGATCACCGAGGCGAGCCTGCTTGAGGCCGAGGTGGGGCCGCAGTACTACGCCGATGTTGCTCGCGTCATCGACAACCGGCTGAATCAGAGTCCACCGTGGGATCTCCAGCTGGATAGCACCGTCGCCTACGCGACGGGCGACTACAGCTACAACTTCACGCAGAGCCAGCTGCACGTGAACTCGCCGTACAACACGTTCACGAATCCTGGCCTGCCGCCCGGCCCGATCGACTCGCCGGACGCCGCCGCGATCGAGGCCGTGCTGCATCCGGCGCCGTCGAGCAACGACTGGCTGTACTTCGTGACCATCAACAAGAGCGGCACAACGGACTTCACCAATAGCAGCACGGAGTTCACGACGCTGAGCAACGAGGCGAAGCAGAACGGGGTCTGAGCAGTGGCCGCGACCCGCGCGGCCGTGCTCGGCGCCCCGGTGGCTCACTCGCTGTCCCCGGCCTTGCACGCCGCGGCCTATCGCGCGCTGGGCCTGACCGACTGGTCGTACGAAGCGATCGAGTGCGACGAGGCCCGGCTGCCCGGCCTGCTCGCGTCGCTCGGCCCGGACTGGGCGGGCCTGTCACTGACCATGCCGCTCAAGCGCGCCGTGCTGCCGCTGCTTGACCACACCGAGCCGCTGGCGACGACGGTGGCTGCCGCCAACACGGTGATCCTGCGGGATGGGCAACGGCTGGGCTTCAACACCGACGTCGCGGGCCTCGTGGCGGCGATGCGCGCTGCTGGCGTCACCACGGAAGGGAACGTGGTCGTTCTCGGTGCCGGCGCCACCGCCTGCTCAGCGCTGGCGGCGCTGCGGGAAACCGGCACATCCGATGTCACGGTCGCGGTCCGCTCGCGACCGACGGCCGAGCCGCTGCTCGCGGTCGCCGGTCAGCTCGGCGTGCTGGTGCGCGTGGCGGACATCGGTGCCGGGCTGCTGGCGAGCCGTCGCTGGGACGTGCTGATCTCGACGATTCCCGGCACCGCGGCAGCCGGCGTGGCCGGACTGTTCACCGCGGGGTTGGTCACGGCGCGCGCTGTGGTGGACGTCGGGTACGACCCGTGGCCGGCGCCGCTGGCCGCCGCGGCCGCGGCGGCGGGCTCAGTGGTCATATCCGGTTATGAACTGCTCGTGCACCAGGCGGCCGGTCAGGTCGAGCTCATGACCGGGCATCGCGCGCCGGTCGAGGTGATGCGTGCTGCCGGGCTCGCGGAACTGGACCGCAGGCGGGAATAGCCGGTCGACCGTCAGCGCTAACGGGTCGGGCAATTCCAGCGGCTGCCGCGATGGGCTACGCTGGACGTGACAAGGCCTGGCAGCTGGCCGGCTGGCGACTACAGTCGGCGGACATGCTGGGCGTGCAAGCGGAGGACCACCTCGGCCGCCTCCCACCTTGCTAGCAGGGTTGCATCTGCTGGCGGGTATCTGTGCCGGGCAGTCGGATGACCGCCCGGTTGGCAAGCCAGCCGGCTCGCCGATAGGCCGGGCGCCTGCCACCGGAGCGACGGGACGCCGAAGCACCGACGGTAGCGGCGTCGCGAGGCGCTCGGTTTCAGGTTCGCCCTGAGACCGGGGCAAGCTTTCGTGTTGGTGGCCCCGCAAGCACGATATGCGGGGCTTTTGGCTTTTGCGGGGTCGCCCGATCGGGTACGGCACCGCCACAGTCGGCGAGTTCCGCCGGTCAGCTCGGGGGACAGTCTCCCGAGCGCGAGCATCGTGACACCAGGAGGTCACATCAGCACCGAACCTCGTATTAACGAGCGCATCCGGGTACCCGAAGTCCGACTCGTCGGCCCCGCCGGTGAGCAGATCGGGATCGTGTCCGTTACCGATGCGCTCCGGCTGGCCCAGGAGGCAGATCTCGACCTGGTCGAGGTTGCGCCGATGGCCCGGCCCCCTGTCTGCAAGCTGATGGACTACGGGAAGTTCAAGTACGAGTCAGCCCTGAAGGCCAGGGAATCGCGTAAGAACCAGGCCCAGACCGTGATCAAAGAGATCAAGCTGCGGCCTAAGATCGACCCGCACGACTACGGCACCAAGAAGGGCCACGTCGAGCGGTTCCTCAAGCAGGGTGACAAGGTCAAGGTAACGATCATGTTCAGGGGACGGGAGCAATCCAGGCCTGAGCTCGGTTTCAAGCTGCTGCAGCGGCTGGCTGGCGACATCTCTGAGCTCGGCTTCGTCGAGTCGTCGCCGAAGCAGGACGGCCGGAACATGATCATGGTTATCGGACCGCACAAACGTAAGACCGAGGCGATGGCGGCGGCCAGAGCCGAGCGCGCGAGCCGGTCCGCCAGCCGCGGCGCGGCCCACTCCGGCGGCCCGTCTGACGCTGGCGATACGGCGCCGGCCGACATCGGCGATACGGCGCCACCCGACATTGGCGATACAGTCCCGGCCGACGCTGGCGAGCCGACTCTGCGCGGCGGCACAGCACCAGCTGGTGACACGGCTTCGGCTGGTGACACGGCTTCGGCTGGTGACACGGCTTCGGCTGGTGACACGGCTTCGGCTGGTGACACGGCTTCGGCTGGTGACACGGCTT
>JBAUAR010000403.1:0-3170 GCA_049675875.1 Streptosporangiaceae bacterium | reverse complement strand
CTGCCAGCGCGACTGGCGCGAACGACCCCGTTCCTCGGGCATGAGGTCTTCCACCGGTACCGCAGCGAGACCGCGATGCTGCGGTACCTGCGAACCCTGGCGGACCGGGACATCGCGCTCGACCGATCGATGATCCCGCTCGGTTCATGCACCATGAAGCTCAACGCGGCCGCCGAGATGGAGGCCATCAGCTGGCCGGAGTTCGCCGGGCTGCACCCGTTCGCGCCGGCCGCGCAGACGACCGGATACCAGCGGCTCATCGATGAGCTGTCGGCGGCTCTGCTGGAGATCACCGGGTACGACGCGATCAGCATGCAGCCGAACGCTGGCTCGCAGGGTGAGCTGGCCGGACTGCTGGCGATCCGCGGCTATCACCGGTCGCAGGGCCAGCCCGACCGGACCGTGTGCCTCATCCCGGAATCCGCGCACGGCACCAACGCGGCCAGCGCCGTGCTGGCGGGGCTGGCTGTGGTCGTGGTCAAGTGCGGCTCGGACGGCGCCGTGGACGTGGCCGATCTGCGCGCCAAGCTGGCTCAGCACGGCACGTCAGTAGCGGCGATCATGGTCACCTACCCGTCGACGAACGGGGTGTTCGAGGAAACGATCGGCGAGGTGTGCGCGCTCGTCCACGAGGCCGGCGGTCAGGTATACGTAGACGGCGCGAACCTGAACGCGCTCGTCGGCCTGGCGCGGCCGGGCCGGTTCGGCGCGGACGTGTCGCACCTGAACCTGCACAAGACCTTCTGCATCCCGCACGGTGGCGGCGGTCCGGGCGTCGGGCCGGTAGCGGCCCGCGCGCACCTGGCACCGTTCCTGCCAGGACCCGCCTTCCCGGACGGCACGGCTCTCGCTGCCGGCAGCGGGGGCGGCGGTCCGGTAGCGGCGGCGCCGTACGGCTCGGCGGGCATCCTGCCGATCTCGTGGGCGTACGTCCGGATGATGGGCGCCGCGGGGTTGCTACGGGCCACCGGCGTCGCGATCCTGGCCGCGAACTACGTGGCGGCCCGGCTGGGCGAGCACTTCCCGGTGCTGTATACGGGACGGGGCGGGCTGGTCGCGCACGAGTGCATCCTGGACCTGCGGCCGATCACCGCGCGAACCGGCATCACCGCCGAGGATGTGGCCAAGCGGCTGATCGACTACGGCTTCCACGCACCGACGATGTCGTTCCCCGTCGCAGGCACCCTGATGGTCGAGCCCACCGAAAGCGAGGACCTCGCCGAGCTCGACCGATTCTGCGCCGCCATGATCGCGATCAGGCACGAGATCGCGCTGGTGGAGTCGGGTGACTGGGACGCTGCCGACAACCCGCTGCGCAACGCGCCGCACACCGCCAGCATGCTCGTCAGCGGTGACTGGAAGCACTGCTACGACCGGGAGACCGCCGCCTACCCCGCGGGCGGGGACCGGCGGGCCAAGTACTGGCCGCCGGTGCGCCGGATCGACCAGGCGTATGGCGACCGCAACCTGGTGTGCGCCTGCCCGCCGCCGGAGGCATTCGAGTAACCACGGCAGGCGATGGGCGCAATTGTCACACCCACCCCACTAGTCGGGCATGGCTGTGACAATTGCTCCCTATCGCGTTCGCCCCGCGTTGCGGCGCGGACCGGCTAGTGGCGCCGCGCTCAGGCGAGTGCTGGCTCGGCGGTCACGAGCCCGGCTCGCAGCAACTCCCGCAGCTCGGGCGTGTCCTGGTGGCCGTGCTTCGCGACAGCGTGCGCGACGGCGGCGTCCAGCACCTCATCCTCGGTGCCGGCGATGGTCAGCGTGCAGCCAATCTCGTTGGGTATCTTGCGGCAGTCGATCATCTTGCGGGCCATCACGGCCTCCCTCCCTCTGGCCGGACCGGGTCCGGCCGCAGACCTGAGCTGACTTAGCGGGCGTAGTTACCCGCGCCGAACCAGTCGACGGTTACTACCGGCTCGTCCCCGACGACCCAGGCGTCGTGACCGCTCGGCAGTACGGTGATGTCGCCGGGACCGGCGGTAAATTCCGTCCCGTCATCCATCCGGATCGCCAGTCGGCCGCTGACGTGGTACTGGCAGTGCGGTGCTTCGCAGCTGTCCGTGCCAGCGATCGGCTTGACGTCGTCGGACCAGCGCCAGCCTGGCTGGAGCACCAGCCGTCCGACCTGGCCGCGGGCCACGTTGAGGATCTCCGCGCGGCCGTGGCCGAACTCGCGCGTCTCGTCCGCGGTGTCAAAGCTCTTGTGCTCTGTTGTGTCCATCTTGCCCTCCGGCGGATGGATCGGCCTCGGCTATACTTACCTATTGATAAGTCAGTGGCCCGATACCAGGAGTCTGACTTACTAGTAGGTCAGAGGTCAAGCAGTTCGGAGGATTGATGGCGGCGAGGGCACCGGAGGACGACGCGGGCACGGCCGCTCGGATCCTGGACGTGGCGGAGCGACTGGTCCAGGTCCGCGGCTTCAACGGGTTCAGCTACGCCGACATCGCCGCCGAGCTGGGCATCACCAAGGCAGCGCTGCACTACCACTTCGCCGGCAAGGCCGACCTTGGCGAGGCGCTGATCTCTCGTTATGCGAGCAGGTTCGCCGCCGCGCTCGCTGGCGTTGATGCATTGGCCGCCGGGGCGAGTGTCCGGCTGTCCGGTTACGCCGACCTGTACCTGCAGGTGCTGAGCAACCGGAAGATGTGTCTGTGCGGCATGCTCGCGGCCGAATATCAGACCCTGCCGCAGCCGATGCAGGACGCCGTCGTCAGGTTCTTCGACCAGAACGAGAGCTGGCTGGAGCAGGTCCTGGATCAGGGCCGCGACGACGGCAGCCTGCAGTTCAGCGGGTCAGCGCGGGACACTGCCCGGCTGATCATCGGCAGCCTGGAGGGCGCCATGCTCGTCGCGCGGCCCTACGGTGACGTCGAGCGGTTCCGGGCTGCCGCGGCGAGCCTGCTCGCCGGCTTCAGCCGCCCGGCCGCGCAGCCTGCGGTCGCCTAGCGTTGCCAGCGCTGCGGCGCTGATCCCGCCCTGCGCAGCCCGGTCGACGGGTGCCGCTACCCCGGCTCGGAGCTAGGTGCCATCCGGCGTGATGACGCGGCCCTTCCAGGCGCCGCCACGCCCGGCCAGGTGGCGGCGGGCCGAGTCGGCGGTCATCGCCGCGTACAGGCCGGCGATCAGCGGCAGGCTGGGGGCGCGCAGCGGCGACAGCCGGT
>JBAUAR010000402.1:0-10157 GCA_049675875.1 Streptosporangiaceae bacterium | reverse complement strand
GCCCGGCGGGGCTTGCCGCCGCGAGTGCCCGCGGCAGGGCGAGGGCAGCAACCCGCTCCGCGGCCGACAGGTAGGCGTTGCGGCTCGACGCCGCGAGCCCGTCCGGATCGCGATGCAGCGGTGCCTCAGCGATCTGCACCGCGAGGTCCAGATCGGTCACCATCTGCCTGATCAGCGCCAACTGCTGCGCGTCCTTGGCCCCGAAGACGGCCGCATCGGGCTGGGTCAGGTGGAACAGCTTGAGCACGACGGTCAGCACACCGTCGAAGAAGCCGGGCCGAGACCGGCCCTCTAGCAGCCGTCCGGTCGGCCCCGGATTCAGGGTCACTCGGGGTGGGCTGGGATACATCTCGGCAGGGTCCGGGTGGAAGACCGCAGTCACCCGCTCCTGCGCGAGGACGGTGAGGTCGTGCTCGATCGGCCGGGGGTAGCGGTCGAAGTCCTCGGCCGGCCCGAACTGCAGCGGGTTAACGAAGATCGAGACCAAGACGGAGCCACCAGGCCCGGCCAGCTCGCGCGCGACACGCAGCGGTGAACGGTGACCGTCGTGCAGGGCACCCATGGTGGGCACGAGCACGACCGGGCCGGGTAGCGCAGGCCGCGCCGCGGCCATCCCTTTGCGCGTCCTGACCAGCATCGGCACGGACGGTCTCGCGAGGTCCGTGCGGCCCGGCACGGACGCCCGACTCGCCGATGTCACAGCGGCGCTCGGGTCATAGCGGCGCCTCGGCCAGCACGTCAAGCAGTCGCCGCGCATCGGGCGCGGTCAGCATGCCGGTGGCCAGCGCGCGGGTCGCCGTAAGCCGCGCCAGTGCCAGGTAGGCGGGCAGCGCCTCTGGCGCCTCCGTCCGTAGCGCAGCCACGTGACCGGCCACCGTGTCCGCGTCGCCCCTGGCGACCGGGCCCGTCAGGGCCGCGTCACCCAGCCGCAGCGCGTTCTCGAGCGCCGCCGACAGCAGCGGGCCGAGCATCCGGGCCGGCTGCCCGACACCCGCCTTCGTCAGCAGGTCCTCGGCCTGCACCACCTGCGTGACCAGGTGATTGGCCGCGCCGGCCAGAGCGGCGTGGTACAGATCGCGGTCGGCCTCGGCGATGAAAACCGGCTCTCCGCCCATCTCCATGACCAGCACCTCGGCCGCCGGGCGCAGCACGGCCGGCGCCGTGACCCCGAAGCAGATGCCGACCAGCCGGTCGGCATCGTCGGGCCGACCGGTGAACGTCATCACCGGGTGCAGCGCCAGCGGCAGCGCGCCCTGCTGGGTTGCAGGCTCGAGCACGCCGAGCCCGTGCCGGCCGCTGGCGTGAGCGAGCAGGCGGCCCGCGAGCGGCGCGTTTGTCGAGGCCAGCCCGCAGACCAGAGCAGGCAGAGCGTCGTCCGGCACGGTAAGCAGCACCAGGTCAGCCGCGCCGACGACCTCTTCCGGCTGGCGTACCGGGGTACCCGGCAGGAATCGCTCGACGCGGCGCCGGGAGGCCTCTGACACCGCTGACGCGGCGGTGATCCGGTGACCGGCGCGGCCGAGCGCAACTGCCAGTGCCGTACCGACCCGGCCCGCGCCGACAATGCCGACATTGAGCCGGGCCGGATGGACGTGACCGGCAGCTGGCGGGAGAGCCTCGCCCGGCGCGCTGTCAGGAGTCATGCCGCAGAGCTGGTCGGGTGCATGCTCATCCTCACTGACCGCGGGCCGCCCGCCGTGCGATACCTGTCTGAGCATCTTCGCCGACTGGGCCGACCCAGCCGCCACCGGGGCGAGCAAGCGGCGAGTCGCTGGCGGGCCGTCCCTCCGGAGTGCACCGGGCACCACGCCGTTACGCGTGCCACTGCCAGCTGTCTTTCGAGCGCGGTGACTCGTCATCGGAATCGTCCGGCGGCTTCGGGGCCCGGCAGCAGTGCTCCAAGTAGAGCGCCGCCGCCAGCAGCGCCAGGGTGGCGGCGAGAGTGATCCCCGCCACCCTTGCGTCCCTCGCGGGCACGCTCTTGTCAAGCTCGCGCAGCACGTACACCAGGTAGCCAGCGACCAGCCCGCCCAGCGCGGCGGCGGCAGCGGAACTGGCCTTGGCCAGCGCGACGAGCCGGGCCACCGCGAGCGGCGCCAGCGGCTTGGCTCCTTCCCGGCGGCCGGACAGCCTGTTGTGCACGCTGCGGCCGACAGCCGCCTCGGCGAGCGCCAGGGCCGCGAGCGCCGGCACGGCGGTAATGGGCAGCAGCGGCAGGTTGACGAAAGTCGCCCTGGTCGCCAGCCAGCCGACGATCGCGCCGATGACGACGATGCCAGCCAGCGTGCCGGGCCTGGTCATGCGCATGGCGTCAGGCCTCGTCACTCGCCCGGGCCGGCAGCGCGAGGCTGAGGTCCGCGCGTCGCCACACGCCGGCCAGCGAGGTACCGGCGAGCAGGTCGGCGACGGGGCCCCAGCCAGGCAGGACAGCATCCGGCTGTACATCGAGCCAGGGTGCGAGGACAAAAGCGCGTTCGTGCGCCCGCGGATGGGGCAACGTCAGGTCGGAATCCGCGCTCAGTTCCGCGCCGCAGGTGATGATGTCCACGTCCAGCGTGCGGGGTCCCCACCGAACGGACCGAACTCGCCCGGCGGCACTCTCTGCCGCGGCACAGCGGGCCAGGATCTGCCGGGCTGGCAGTGAGCTTTGGGCCAGCAAGACCGCGTTCAGATAATCGGCCTGCGCCGGGCCACCAACCGGCGTCGTCTCAACCACGCCTGAGACGGCGGTGACGGTGATACCGCCACCGTCCAGCCTGTCGATGCCGTGCTGCAGGTTACCGATCCGGTCACCGAGATTGCTGCCCAGCGCCAGCACGACCCCCCGCGGCGCAGCGGCTAGCCCGCACGTCATGGCCGCGCCCGGCGGATCGTCACGCTGATATCCGCCACATCCGCGCTCACCGGGGCCTCCGGCTTGTGGACGGTAATCTCGGCCTCGTGCACCGCGCGGTCGGCCAGACAGGCCGCCGCGAGCCGCTCGGCGAGCGTCTCGATCAGGGCTACCGGCGGCCCCGCCACGATCTCGGCGAGTCGGCTGGCGATCACCGCGTAGTCGGCGGTGAGCGTCAGGTCGTCGCCGGCGGCCGCCGGGGCAGCGTCGAGCCAGAGCAGCGCGTCGATGACGAAGTCCTGGCCCGCGACTCGCTCCTCGGGCAGCACACCGTGAAATCCGTGCGCCCGCAGGCCGGTAATCGAGATGCGGTCTAGCATCAGCCCGGGCCCGCCACGGGGGAGCGCGGCGGGACGTCCCCCAGGGTCACGGCAGTCCGCCATCGCATTGCTACGTGCACGGCGTCAAGGTTGCCAGGAACCATGTGGACGCGCACACACCAGGCCCCGGCCGCGACAGCGAGCGCGGTCAGCGCGATGGTGGCGTCGTCACTGCCCGCGAAAGAACGGGGCCGCGTGTCGGCGCCAGCCAGCAGCTTGCCGAGGAATCCCTTCCTCGACGCCGCCACCAGAACCGGGAACGGCTTGTCATAACCCTCGTGCCAGGCGATCTGGTCCAGGTGCGCGAGCAGCGTCCAGTTGTGCTCGGGGAGTTTGGCGAAACCGAGGCCGGGATCCAGGATGATGTTGCCGGGATCGACGCCAGCTGCCGTCACCGCCTGCAGCCGACGGCCAAGCTCGTGCCGCACTTCGGCCACGACGTCGGTGTAGACAGCGGGTCCGTACATGTCAGCGCTGTGGCCGCGCCAGTGCATCACGACGTACGGAACGCCCGCTGCAGCGACCACGCTGGCCATGTCGGGATCTGCGAGGCCGCCGCTGACATCGTTCACCATCCGGGCCCCAGCAGCCAGCGCCCGGCTCGCTACCTCGGCTCGCATCGTGTCGATGCTTACGTAACTCCCCGCCCTCGCGAGCGCCGTGACCACCGGCATCACCCGCTGTAGTTCGTCCTCGACCGGTATGCGCTGCGCTCCCGGCCGGGTGGACTCGCCACCAACGTCAATGATGTCGGCGCCCTGACTGGCCAGTTCGAGGCCGTGCGCGATGGCCTTGTCCGGGTCGAGCCAGGTCCCGCCGTCGGAAAACGAGTCGGGCGTGACGTTGACAACGCCCATGACAAGGCAGCGCTCGGCGACGGACGGGCCGCGCAGCGCCGGATGCTGCCGACTCTCATGAGCGCTCACGACAGCCAATCTACGTGCTCTGCCGCGGCGACGTCGCTGGGGCATTCCACCGCGTGGAAACCCGCAAAACTGGCATTTCACCACTAGCGCGCGGGCCACGATCGCGTGCCATGCCGGAGTCCAGCCCGACCGGACTAGGTCCGGACGCGGTGCCTGCGCGGGCGGGCCAGCCGCCTGGCTAGCCGATTCAGGCCGAGCCGGCGGCCGATCCTGCGGATCTCAACTGTGGGCCAGACCAGGAACGCCTCGGCCTCCAGCGCGGCGATGCCGATCCGGAGCGCGTCCCTGGTACTGGGGAAGACCAGGAACCGCGGCACCCACTCCGGGCAGAACTTGGCGTTGAACTTGTACAGGGACTCGATCTGGAACCAGCGCGACAGGAATAGCAGAAACCCCCGCCAGCCGCGCATCACCGGGCCGGCCCCGATGCGCTCACCCCGCTCTAGGGCCGCCCGGAAGACGGCGAAGTTCAGCGAGACCCGTTTCACGCCGAGGGCCGGCGCCGCTTTGATCGCATCGACAATGAGGAAGTCGTTCAGGCCGGGAGTGGCCGACCGGTCCCGGCGCATCAGATCCAGCGACAGGCCATCGCTGCCCCACGGCACGAAGTGCAGCATCGCGCGTAGCACGCCGTCCAGGGTCGCGGTCGCGATCACGCACCGGCCGTCGTCTGGCCCGCCGATCCGGCCGAGCGCCATGGAGAAGCCCCGCTCCGTCGGGCTGCCGCGCCAGCTGTCGGCCTGGCGCACCATCCGGGCGAGCTCTTCCGGCGGAATATCCGAAACGCGCCGGATCTCGGCGGTGTAGCCCTTCTTGGCCACGCGGCTCACCATCTGCCGAACGTTACGCATGGCCCGGCCCTCGAGGCTGAAGTCCGCGACGCTGACCACCGCCTCGTCCCCGAGTTCCAGCGCGGTCAGCCCGCCTTCCCGGCACCAGATCTCCGCGCCGAGCTCACTACACCCGATCACCGCGGGGACCCAGGCGTGCCGTGCGGCCTCGTCGAGGAAGGCATGAATCGCGCCCGGCCAGGCTTCAGCGTCGCCCATAGGATCGCCGCTGGCGAGCATCACACCGGATAGGACACGGTACCCGATGCAGGACTTACCGGACGGAGACCACAGGACGCTCTTATCCTCCCGCAGCGTGAAGTAGCCGAGCGAGTCCTGCTCGCCGTACCGGTCGAGGAGCGTCCTGATCCCGCCCGCGTCGGCCGGCTGCAGCCGGGATTGCGCCTCCGCCGGCCGAAGGAACATGAAGATCGCGACGAACAGCGTCAGCAGGCCGAGGCCGCCCGTTACGAAGGCGAAGTGATCGGCCCGGCCCTCGCTGACAAACCGCACTGGTCCCGAGAAGCCGATGGTATTCATGACAACTGAGTACACAAGCTGCGTCGCCGAGTAGCTGCCACGGAGCCCGCGAATGATTGCGAGCGCTGCCAGGCCGATGACCAGGTCGGCAACGATGAGGCAGGACAGCACCCAGAGCGCTCGCCACCGCGATCTCCGGTCACCGACGGCGTAGAACTGACGGCGGAAGGCATACAGCGCGACCAGCAGCACGGCGGTGCCGGCGATCTGGAGCGGGTGCGGTGGCTGCAGCGGCACGAGATGGTTGATCGCGTGCGCGATAATGCCGAGTCCGGCGTGCAGCACAAATCCGACCGCGAGCAGCGTCATCACCGCCGCCCACGCCCGGCGCTTCCGCCGGCGCAGGCCGTGGGAGAGCATCAGCAGCAGTACGCCGATGATCACATCGGTCGTTCTGGTGACGTTGACCAGCGTGCCCGGCAAGATGTCCGACAGGCCACGGAGCCGCCGGTGGTAGAGGTGCGGCAGCAGCCCCTCGATGATGTAGCCCAGGCCGATGATCAGAGCCATCAGACCGGCGCACAGCGGCACCCAGCGTAGTTGCTGGCGCAGGTCGGCAGCCCGCTGCAGCGATGGCGGCACCGCCGGTCGCTGGGCCGGCTGGTCCTGGATTCCAGCCCGGGTCCTTGTCGGCCCAGGCCCGGTTGATTCAGTCATCTCGGGCAACACGGTCAGGCCCCGTTTCACGGGGGATCAGCGTAGTCTTCGCCTGCGAAGGCCGAGTACAAACTCCGCTATCGCTAGCCGGTCAGGGCCGGCTGGTAAGCAGGCTCATCGCTTCCAGCCGCGTCGTCTCCGAACTGAGGAACGACCCGCGCACCGCAGACGTCACGGTCTTGGCTCCGGGCTTGCGCACACCGCGCATCGACATGCAGAGATGTTCGGCCTCGATAATCACGATAACGCCGCGCGGCTCAAGAGTCTGCATCATCGCGTCTGCGATCTGGCTGGTCATGCGTTCCTGGACCTGTGGCCGCCGGGCGTACACGTCGACCAGCCTCGCCAGCTTCGACAGGCCGGTGATCTGGCCTTTCTCGTTGGGGATGTAGCCGACGTGCGCACGGCCGAAGAACGGCACCAGATGGTGCTCGCAGGTCGAGTACAGCTCGATATCTTTGACGAGAACCATCTCTTCGTGGTCGGCGTCAAATACCGTCGTGAGCACGTCCTCAGGCTCCAGCAGCAGACCCGCGAACTGCTCATTCAGGGCGCGCGCCACCCTGGCCGGAGTATCCCTGAGCCCGTCGCGATCGGGATCCTCACCGACAGCCAGCAGTACTTCCCTTATCGCGCGCTCAATCCGCGGCAGATCGAAGCTACCGTCTCTCAACGGCCCTCGCCGTCTTGCGAACCGTCAGCGCCGCCGGCGTCGGTACCGGGCTGGCTGCCGCCGAACGGGTTTCCGCCCAGCGGGCTGCCGCCGCCCAGCGGGTTAGCGCCACCCAGCGGACTCCCGCCACCCAGCGGCGAGCTGTAGCCACTGCCCGCGCCGGGCGAAGCCGATCCGGCGGGCAGCCCTGCTGCGCTGGACGCCTGCCCGTTGCCAAGGGACGGCCCGGCGCCGCTATCCGACGCTGCGGTCAGCGCCAGCTCCTTCGGCGTCAGGACCGGCGGCCGGTCCGACGGCAGCCGTTTCCCGTAGCCGGTATACGAGCCCCGAGTCGGACGCTTGTGCACCGGCGCGAAGATCGCTAGCACCTGGTCGCGCGACAACGTCTCATGCTCGAGCAACTGCAGCACGAGATTATCCAGTACGTCCCGGTACAGGGCCAGGATCTCCCACGCCTCGTCGTGGGCCGACTCGATCAGCCTGCGCACCTCGTCGTCGATCGCCGAGGCGATCTCCTCCGAATAATCGCGTGCATGCGACATTTCCCGGCCCAGGAACGGCTCGCCGTCGCCGGTGCCGAACTTCCGCGCGCCAAGACGCTCGCTCATGCCGTACTCGGTAATCATGCCGCGCGCAATCGAGGACGCCTTCTCGATGTCGTTCGCAGCGCCCGTGGTCGGCTCGTGGAAGACCAGTTCCTCCGCGGTCCTGCCGCCGAGCAGCATGGCCAGCTGATCCATCATCTCGGCGCGGCTGACCAGGAACTTATCCTCCGACGGCGCGGCGGCCGTGTAGCCGAGGGCGCGGCCGCGCGGAATGATCGTGATCTTGTGGACGGGATCGGCGTGCGGCAGCGCGTGTCCCACCAGGGCGTGCCCGCCCTCGTGGTAGGCGATGATCTTCCGCTCCTTCTCCGACAGCAGCACGCTCTTGCGCTTCGGGCCCGCCGTGACCCGGTCAATGGCCTCCTCCAGAGCGGCCATCTCGATCTGCGTCTGGTTCGCCCGCGCAGTCAGCAGGGCACCCTCGTTGATCACATTCGCCAGGTCCGCGCCGGTAAAGCCGGGGGTCCGCCTCGCGATCACGTCAAGGTCGACGTCAGAGGCGAACGGCTTGCCCCTGGCGTGCACCCGCAGGATGCCCTTGCGGCCCGCCAGGTCTGGCTGGGCGACGACGATCTGCCGGTCAAACCGGCCGGGTCGCAGCAGCGCCGGGTCGAGAATGTCGGGCCGGTTCGTGGCCGCGATGACGATGACGCCGCCCTTGGTGTCGAAGCCATCCAGCTCGACCAGCAGCTGGTTCAGCGTCTGCTCGCGCTCGTCGTGGCCGCCGCCGAAGCCAGCGCCGCGGTGCCGGCCCACGGCATCAATCTCGTCCACGAACACGATGGCCGGGGCGTTGGCCTTGGCCTGCTCGAACAGGTCGCGAACCCGCGAGGCGCCGACCCCGACGAACATCTCGACGAAGTCCGAGCCGGAGATCGAGTAGAACGGCACACCCGCCTCACCGGCCACCGCCCTGGCCAGCAGCGTCTTGCCAGTTCCGGGCGGGCCATACAGCAGCACGCCTTTGGGGATCTTGGCGCCGATCGCCTGGAACTTGCCCGGGCTCTGCAGGAACTCCTTGATCTCCTGCAGTTCCTCGATCGCCTCGTCGGCGCCGGCCACGTCAGCGAACGTGGTCTTGGGCGTGTCCTTGGTGATGAGCTTCGCCTTGGACTTGCCGAAGTTCATCACTCGCGAGCCGCCGCCCTGCATCTGGTTCAGGAAGACCATGAACAGCAGGAAGATGATGAGGAATGGCAGGTAGCTGAAGACCAGCGTCCAGAACGAGCTGCTCTTCGGCACCTTCACGTTGTAGGCATTCGACGCGAGCGACCCCTTGGTCACCTGCTGCTGGAGGTCATTTGCCAGCTGAGTGCCCTGGCCGCCAACCCACGACGACTCCCAGTTATGCCCGCTCTTCGTGGTGAGCTGGATGGTCTGGTCGACGTCGGTGAGCGTGACCGATCGCACGTTGCCGCTCTGAATCGCGGCGATTGCCTGCGACGTCGGCACCATCTGATACGTGGGTCCGGTACTCACGAGCTTGTACAGGATCACCAGGATGATGGCGACAAAGAGGATGGCAAGCACCCAGCCGCGGAAAATGCGCTTCAGATCCATCGATGAACGGCCCACAGGTCCGGCCAGTCCCTCCTGACGAGCCTCACGCCTCGCCGTCGAGCGACGGGGCTGCCTTGCCTTTCAGCGTGAACGCACGGCTATTTCTTCCCCGACCGCCACGGCGCGAGAATACTCGACGTTACACCGTGGCGGCAGTGACCGGCACGCTGCGGGCCGCGCAGGGGCAGTGGCGGCCGCCTTACGCCTCTTACCCAGGTTAACGAAATTCATCTGGTCCGAGTTCCCCCGCAGACCGCCGCCGGCGCCTACCCCGCGACGGGCCGGTACACGTGCTCAGCCAGCGTTCCGATGAAAGGCAGATTCCGGTATCGCTGCGCGTAGTCGAGTCCGTACCCGATCACGAACTCGTCCTCGATATCGAAGCCGGTGTAGGCGACATCGACATCCATCCGCACGGCCGACGGCTTCCGCAGCAGCACACAGACCTGCACGGACGCCGGGCCGCGCGACCGCAGGTTGCCGATCAGCCAGGACAGCGTCAGCCCGGAGTCCACAATGTCCTCGACCACCAGCACGTGCCGGCCGGTGATGTCGGCGTCCAGGTCCTTGAGGATCCGCACTACGCCGGACGACTTGGTGCCCGAGCCGTACGAAGAGATCGCCATCCAGTCCATCTGAACCGGCCGGTGCAGCGCCCTGGCCAGGTCGGCCATCACCATGACCGCGCCCTTGAGCACGCCGACGAGAAGAAGTTCGCGATCGGCATAATCCGCGTCGATCTCGGCGGCCAGCTCGGCGACCCGGTGCCGCAGCTGCTCGGCCGTGATCAGAACGTCCTTGAGGTCGGCACCCATGTCAGTAGCGTCCACCCGGACTCCTCCGATCGCGCTGCGGTTCAGCCACCCCCCGCGGTACTAGCCCCCGCGGGCGACCCCGGAGCTCCCGCTGGTCCAGCCGGGGGGACGGCCCCTGTGACCCCAGCCGTGGTGAAGAGCAGCCTGCCATACCTGCGCTCGCACCTCACCCTGCCCGGCAGATCCGCCCCCCGCTGACCGTGCCAGCTGGTTACCAGCTCGTCCATGCGTGCGACGTGCCGCTGCGACAGAGCTCCTGCGGGACAGCCCGCCGCCAGGGCGGCGAGCCGCAGCAGCCGGTACCGGATGGCCGCCGGCAACGCGGCCAGCTCACGGGC
>JBAUAR010000401.1:0-36805 GCA_049675875.1 Streptosporangiaceae bacterium | reverse complement strand
CACAATGGAGCATGCGTGTAGCTGTAGCCCTGACGCTGCGCAGTGGTGACCGGGAGAGGCTGGCCAGGATCGCGTCGTCGCGCGCAGCCGAGGCGGGGCTGGCGCGGCGGGCGAGGATCGTGCTGCTGGCGGCAGATGGCCTGCCGCACACAGAGGTGGCCCGCCGGGCCGGGGTGAGTGTCCCGGTGGTGCGCGAGTGGCGGGCCCGCTATCGGGCCGGCGGCATCCGGGCGCTGGAGGACCTGCCGCGGCAGGGACGGCCGAAGACGGTCGATGAGACGGCGGTCGTGGTCACCACGCTGGAGCCGCCGCCCCGCCGCCTGGGCGTGACGCACTGGTCATCGCGGCTGCTCGCGCGGGAGCTGGGCATCTCGTCAGCGTCGGTGATCGAGACGTGGCGCAAGTGGGACCTGCAGCCGTGGCGGCGCGAGAGCTTCAAGTTCTCCACCGACCCGCAGCTGGAAGCCAAGCTCACCGACGTCGTCGGGCTGTACCTGAACCCGCCGGACAACGCGGTCGTCGTGTGCGTGGACGAGAAGAGCCAGGTGCAGGCGCTGGACCGGCGCCAGCCGATCCTGCCGATCCGGCCCGGCCTGCCCGAAAGGGCCACGCACGACTACGTCCGGCACGGCACAACTACGCTGGTCGCCGCGCTGGAGATCGCCACCGGGAAGGTGACCGACGCCTGCTACCCGCGGCACCGCCACCAGGAGTTCCTGCGGTTCCTCAAAAAGGTCACCGCCGCCTACCCGGGCCGGGAGCTGCACGTGGTGTGCGACAACTACGCCGCCCACAAGCACCCCGAGGTCAGGGCCTGGCTGGCGAAGAACCCGAGGGTCACCCTGCACTTCACCCCGACCGGCTGCTCCTGGCTGAACATGGTCGAGATCTTCTTCTCGATCATTACCCGGCAGGCCATCCGCCGCGGCACCTTCACCTCTGTCAGGGACCTCACCGCGAAAATCGGCGCCTTCATCGACGGCTGGAACGACCGGTGCCAGCCATTCGTATGGACCAAGCCAGCCGACGATTTACTGACCAAAGTCAGACGCAAAGAAACTTTCCGTGCGGAACACTAGGTCCATCGTCACTGGGCTGGTCGGCGGCGGCCTGGGGTTCATCGGAAAACCTCGCGGCCCGCCTTGGTGACGGGCCGTTTCGCGTAAGCGTCGATGACGAACGCGACATACACCATGCCCGCCCAGGTCGGGACATACGCAAAGTCGGCAACCCACAGCCGGTCCGGGGCGGGCGGGCTGAACCGGCGCCGCATCAGGTCGCCCGTCCGGGCCGCGGCCGGTGCCGGAATGATGGTGCGGATCCTCTTGCCGCGTCGGACGCCGGCCAGCCGCAGCTCCCGCGTCAGCCGCGCCACCGTGCACCGGACCGCCGCCATGCCCTCGCGGTTCAGCGCCAGCCAGACTTTCCGGGCCCCGTAGACGCCCAGGTTCTCGGCGTGCACGCGCGTAATCGCAGCCTTCAGCAGCTCATCCCGCTGCTGGCGTCGCGAGCACGGCCGTTTCGGCGCCTCGTTGCACGTGGACGGCGCGATCGGGCAGCCCTGCTCGCGCAGCGCCACGGAGATCGGCTCGACTCCCCACCGCAGCCCGCGCTCGGGACGGTCCTTGTGCTCGGCGATGAACCTCACGAGCGCGGTTGTGGCCGGTCGAGCTCGGCCGCGAAGAAACCGATGCTGCCTTGAGGATCTAAGGCTCGGCTCTCTAACTCACGTCGAGTCAAGAAGACGCGGCTGTCAGGCGCGCCGAGCCAGGGTTCCGAGCTGCCGCCGACCTGGAAATGGTGACTGCAGGCAAAGAGCCAAAGCAAGAGCCAACAACCACCTTACACGGGCGATGTCCGGCCACGTCTGGCCGTTGTCTTCGCAGGTCGGCGCCGCTTCGGGCGACGCCGGGCGACGCCGGGCAGCCGACTGCTCGCGCCTTACAAGCGAGGGGTCACTGGTTCGACCCCAGTTGCGCCCACCAAGTTCGTGCAGCTAGACGCAGTGCTTCGAGGATGACTCGCTATCCGGTCGGCCTGCCGGGCGGTGAGTGGCCGGCTGGCGGACTTCTGCCAGCCAGACATGGTCGTGCCGTGGCCGGCCGCGAACACCGGCCGGATTAGCCTGGTGAGATGAGCAGCGTTCCGGCTGAGTTGCGGATAGCTGCCTCGCTCGGTGGCGAGATGGGCAGCCGGATCCTGTCCTACGACTGGCCAGCACACCCGCTAGGCGATCCGGCGGAGTGGTCCGCGGCCGTGCGGACAACGGTCGCCACCGCCCTGGCGTGCCGGTTCCCCACTGTCCTGTGGCTGGGCGACCAGCTGAGGCTGATCTACAACGACGGCTATATCCCGATGCTCGGCGATAAGCACCCTGCGGCCCTGGGCTCTGCAGGCGCGGACGTGTGGTGGGACATCTGGGATGTCATCCGCCCGCTGCTAGATGGCGTCGTGACCACGGGCAAGGCCACGTGGTCCGATGACCTGAAGCTGATGCTGGTGAACGATGGCCGTCGCCGGGAGCGCTACTTCACGTTCACCTACAGCCCGATCATCGGGGCAGGCGGCGCGATCGAAGGCGTGTTCTGCGCCGTTGCCGAGACAACCGAGCAGGTGCTGAGCGAGCGGCGGCTGCGGACGCTGAGCACGTTGGCAGCTGCGCTGATGGACGCCCAGTCGGTGGAGACGGCGCTGGACACCGCGATCGATGTGTGCGCGCATCACCCTGCCGATGTTCCGTTCGCGGCGGTGTACGCCAGCGACGAGGCGGACAGCCGAGTGCGCCTGCGCGGTGCCACTCCGGGCGCGGCCGCCGCGATGCCGCAGCTACTCGCGCCTTTGACAGATCGCGGCTCCGTCGAGGCAGATGGCCTGCGGCTCGTGCCTGAGCTCCCGGCCCTCCTCCCCTCGCTCGCCACCGGCCTGGGCCAGGACTGCCCGGAGCAGGCGCTGGTGATCACGCTGAGCGGTACGGCCGATCCCGTGGCCGACGGTTCGTCAACGGCTGCGCTGGTGCTTGGCTTGAGCCGCTACAGGCCCCTAGATGACCAGTACCGCGGATTCTGCCGCCTAGTCGCTGATCAGGTGTCGGCCACGATGGCTAACGCCACGGCTTACCAAGGCGAACGACGTCGGGCGGAGTCCCTGGCGCAGCTTGACCAGGCCAAGACGACCTTCCTTGCCAACGTCAGCCATGAGTTCCGCACGCCGCTGACGCTGATGCTCGGGCCCCTCGATGATGCCCTCGCGTCGCTGAGCGGCGACGAGGCGCTGGCAGACCGGCTGCGGATTGTGCAGCGCAATGGCCAGCGCCTGCTGCGGCTGGTCAACGCGCTGCTGGATTTCTCGCGCATTGAAGCAGGCCAGACCCAGCCGCAGCTGGCTGTCGTGGACCTCGGCGCGCTGACAGCCGGGATCGCGTCGTCGTTCGCCGAAGTCTGCAGGATCGCCGGTATCGAGCTGGTGCTCGATTGCGGGGCCGCTTTGGCCGAGGCGGACGCGGCGATGTGGGAAACGATCGTGCTGAACCTCGTCTCCAACGCGTTCAAGTACACCCTGACCGGGTCGATCACCGTGACGGTCGCGCCCGGCCGTGACGGCGGGGCTACGATCACGGTGTCTGATACCGGAACGGGCATTGCCGCCGAGCATCTGCCCCGGTTGTTCGATCGGTTCTACCGCCCGGCAGACGCCGGCGGCCGCACAGCTGAGGGTACCGGTATCGGGCTAGCGCTGGTGCGCAGCCTGGTGGAGATGCATCACGGGACCATCGACGTCGATAGCACGCCCGGCCAGGGCACCACCGTGCGGGTCAGCCTGCCAGCCGCGCATGCCGGACTTTCCGCGAGCTCGGCTGACGGCATCGCGCGGTCGGCTCGAGGGAACGACTACGCCGACGAGGCCATGGGGTGGCTCGGTGCCGGTTCAAATGCTGAGCGGTCATTCTCTGAGCGGTCATTCTCCTCGCGGCAGCTCGTGCTCGTGGCCGACGACAATGCGGACATGCGCCGTCACCTGGCTACGGTGCTCGGCAGCCGATGGGACGTAGTCGAGGCTGGTGATGGTCGGCAGGCGGTGGAACTGGCGAGGCGTCATCGGCCGGATCTGCTGATCACCGATGTAATGATGCCGGTGCTGGACGGTTTCGGGCTGACCGCCGCTATCCGCGCCGATGCTGGCCTAGCTTCCCTGCCAGTGATCATGTTGTCGGCTCGCGCCGGGCCGGAGGCTGTCGGCGGCGGCCTGGCCGCCGGAGCTGACAACTACCTGGTCAAGCCGTTCACCTCAGCGGACCTGATCAGCCATGTCGCCGCCCGGCTCGAGGCGGCGGCACGGGACCGTTCCCCTCCGCCCGCCGAAGAGGCCTCGCAGCGGGAGCGCGCTCTGGGGAGCCTGACCGCGGAAATGGGAGCGGCAAAATCCGTCAGCCAGGCGCTTGACGTGCTGCTGAGATCGCCGGTCTGCTCCCTGGGAGCCTCCTCCGTGGCTATAGGGCTGCTGGATGAGATGAGGACTAAGCTCCGGATCACCTACGCTGGCGACCTGACGCGCGAGGTCACCGACCGGTACCACCTGGTTAGCGTGAACTCTCCGATGCTGCTGGCGCAGACCGCCCGCACCGACCAGCGCATGGTGGTTCCCGACACCGCCGCGCTAGATGCGGGGTCCCTGGCAGAAGCCGCCGACGCGGCAAGAGCCGTTAGTGCCAGCATCCTGGAGCCGCTGCACAACGACGATGGCGCGGTGCTCGGCGCCATGCGCCTGGGCTGGTCGGCTCCGCGCGAGATAAATCCCGACGATACCGACCTGACCAGGCGGGTCGCAGCGATCCTTGCCCGCGCCGTCGCGCGAGTTTCGGTGGCCGAGCGAGAGCATCAGATCGCGATGTCGCTGCAAGAGCGCCTGCTGGGCCTCGGGGTAATCTCCCCGGCCGCCGCCGTGTCGGCCGCTTATCAGCCAGCCGGCGAGGTCATGCGAGTGGGAGGTGACTGGTACACGGCGACCCCGCTCGGCCCGGCTCGCATCGGCATCTCGGCCGGAGACGTAGTCGGCCACGGCCTGCTCGCCGCGACAGTCATGAGCCAGCTGCGCAGCGCGCTCGGAGCCGCAGCTCTGGCAACCAGCGATCCGGCCGCCGTGATCGGACTGCTCGACCGTTACGCCCAAACGCTCGACGACGCCGCGTTCGCAACGGTCGCCTACGCGATCATCGACACGGCGGCCGGCACCGTCAGTTATGCATGCGCCGGCCACCCCTACCCGATAGTTGTCGGCCCGGAGGGAACGGTGACCTTGCTCCAAGACGGCAGGCGGCCGCCGCTGGCGGTCAGGTCGTTCGGACCCCGGCTGGATGCGCCGACCGGCAGCGCCGCCCTGTCGCCAGGCTCGCTCCTGCTGCTCTACACCGACGGCCTCATCGAGCGCCGGTCCGAGCCGCTAGACGACGGTTTCGCCAGACTGGCAGCTGCAGCGGCAGGCTGCGCGAAGCTGGCGACTGGCCAGGCCTGCAGGGCCCTCATCAGCCAGATGACCCCCGGCCAGGGCTACGCCGATGACGTCGCCATCATCGCAGTGCGCCCAGTCGGGACCACGGCCACCAGCCACGTCGACGCGATGCCAGCCAGCTTCAGCGAGCTCCGCCCGGCGAGGCACCGGATGCGGGACTGGCTCGCACATCTCGGCACCCGCCGTGCGACCACCAACGATGTCCTGCTCGGCACCGGGGAGGCAATCAGCAATGCTATAGAGCACGGAAGCGATCTCGATCCCCGCCGCACCGTCAGCGTCGAAGCCTTCGCTGCCGGAGACGAGATATCAGTGACCGTCACCGACTCGGGCCGTTGGCTGAAAGACTCCGCGGCTAGCCAGGCTAATCAGCGCGGACGCGGCCTGAAGCTGATTCACGGCCTCGCGAGGCATTCAGACACCGCACGCACGATCCTCGGCACCCAAGTCACTATGACCTACCCCCTTAGCCGGACGGCCCGATAAGGAAGGGACAGCACGCCAGATGAACTTCCAGGTGCAGCCAGTCGGCCCGCCCAAAGGCTCCGGTGGCACAGTGCCCGCCGTCCAGGTCCACGGCGACGTCGACGCGGCCAACGCCACCGACCTCGGCAACGCTCTGCGCGAGCTGGCCTTTCCGGCACTGATTATTGACCTCAGCCTCGTCGACTACCTCGACAGCGCGGGCTTCGCGATGATCGACCGCCTGCTCGACGAGGCTCCGGTCGCCGTGGTGATCTCTCCAGACAGCGTGATGCGCCCCGCGGCCGAGCTGATAAACCTGCCGTTTCATGACAGCCTCGCCGACGCGCGAACGTCGATGGAACCCACCTGAAAACCCTCGCAGCCCGACGCGTCCGAGCAAGGTGCGCCGTCCAGCCCGCGAACAGGAATTGCCTAGCTGCCTATTGCCTTGCCTAGCCTCACATGATCTCCCGGGCCTCGGTTGATCCTTGACACGCCGTAGGTGTTTGCCCGCCACCGGCCTGCACGGCCGGGACTCCGGCCCCCGCGAAGGCGGGTCGGATGCGCACAGTGACGCGGTAGGTGACACCGTCAGCAGATCATTTCGTTCGCGCACTCGATGGCCTGACTGCCGTGGAGTGGTCCACGTGAGCCAACCGGGGAGCCATTGGCCCTGCTCCGTAAGGTTCATCAGGTCACTCGCCTTGCGGGTTTGTGGGCGGCGCCAGTAAGCAAGCGCCTCGATGAACCCCGGCCCGGTCCTTCGGTCCTGCCCTGGCAAGCGGCGACTGGACGAGCTCCTGGGTATACGTCGCCGGGCCGCTAGCCGGCGTGCTGATCGCCGTCGGCTGCGCTATGGTGCTGCGCGGCCGTGGCAGCGACGTCATCTCACGCGCGGCCGGCTCGGGCGTCCTGGACCAGTGAGACCTGGCTGCGAAAGTAGCGCCGCTTCATCTGGATCTGTCTCGCCGCGGGCGCTGCTCTCAGGCGCAAGCTGACCTCGCGGATGGTTCTGCGGGAGGGACTAAAATAGCCAGCCGCGCCCACAACGCCCCGGCCGACTGGCCCGGCCGCGCCGCCGAGCGCCACTCTCAATTAATGGCGGTCACCGCCGTCCACAAAATTCCTGACAGTCCCCAGGCGGCTCTTCGACTACGACTCGGCGGGCGGGTCAAATGCTTACGTGTAGTGGTAGAGGGCTTGCAGGATGACGAGGTCGTCGCCGTCGATGAGGTAGACGAGGCGGTGTTCTTCGCTGATCCGCCGGGACCATGTTCCGGTGAGGGCGTGGCGGAGCGGTTCGGGTTTGCCGATTCCCTCGAATGGGTCGCGTAAGACGTCGCCGATCAGCCGATTGATCCGCTTGAGGGTGGCGCGGTCGGCAGACTGCCAGTAGGTATAGTCCTGCCAGCCGTTTGGGGTAAAGACGAGTCTCATCGGTCCAGCGGGTGCTGTTCTCGCTCGCCGCGTTGGGCCTGGGCCAGGCTTTCCAGCAGGCGGCGGGCGTTGGCGGGGGACCGCAGCAGGTGCGCGGTCTCCTCGAGCGCTTCGTAGTCGGCGCGGGAGATGAGGACGGCGTCGCCTCGGCGGGAGTTGATCTCGACCGGGGTGCGGTCGTTGTTGACCTGCTCGATGAGCGGGAACAGGTTCTTGCGTGCCTCGCTGGCGGTGATGGCCATCGCCCCTCCTAGTGGTACTAGATATGGTACCACATGGCCGAGATTATGCGCTGGCGGGGGACTTGCCGAAAGAGCCAAACCAAGAGCCAACAACCAGATGCGCCGGGCAACAGGGAGCTGCTTCCAGCGAATATTGCATCAGGTCAGCGCCATGCCAGGCCATGCCGGCCGACGTCTGGCAGCTGAGTGAACGCGCCTTACAAGCGAGGGGTCACTGGTTCGAACCCAGTTGCGCCCACCAAGTTCGTGCAGCTAGATGGGGTACTTCGAAGAGACGCGCTCGCCGCAACGGCAGGAGAGCCCGATAGCAGGCCCGGTTCGTCGCTCCCGAGCCGCTAGCCATCGGAGTACCGTCGCGCGGGCGGTCTCGGAAACTGCTGCGAAACACTATGGGCGCTGCTCCTCCGACGGCCATGACGCGGGATCCGCGCCATAGGGCACGAGCCTTTCGGCGGTCGGCAGGGTCAGGTTGGTGAAGGTAAGCGGCGGTGCCAGCGAGGTCACGGCGCCGTACGAGGTGTCGATCGAGAACGTCTCGGCCGGGTATGTGTCGGTCGCAGGGACTTCGCCCTGGGCACCGACGTCGAGCAGGCCGAGTTCCTGGACCCACATGGCGCTGCGTGCCAGCGACAGCTTCACCTGGTACGAACCACCCTCGATGGCACGCCGGTGCAGCGCCGCCATCATCCCGGCGGCCGCGAAGTAGCCCGTGATGAGATCGGCGAGGTAGAAGACCGGGGAGAACTTTGGCGGGCCGCCCTGGGCTTCGGCCATCGCGAACCCGGACGCCACCTGCCCGTTCTGGTCGAATCCGGGCCGGTGCTTCCAGGGGCCAGAATGTCCGTACGCGTTGGCTGACATATAGACGATGCCGCGTTCGCTCGCGGCAGCGAGCTGTTCGGGCAGCAGGCCGAATCGCTCGTTCACTGCAGGACGGTAGGTGGAGGCGAACACATCGGCAGTGGCGGCCAGTCGCCGCATGGTCGCCATGTCCTTGTCGTAGCGCAGGTCGAGGTATGCGTCGTATTTACCGGCGTCGACGCCGAAGTGCTGGGCGAGGGTGTCCGCGAACCACGGCGAACTGATGTGGAGCACCTCGGCTCCGTAGTCGACGAGCGTGCGGGCGCTGCGGGGGCCGGCGAGCACGTGCGTGAAGTCGAGCACCCGGATGCCGTCCAGCGGCGAGTCTCCGTGGTCCGGGAAGGGAACCGGGTGGCCGTCGACCACCTTCACGATTTCGATGGGAGGTGTGCCGGCGAGTGCCTTGCCTTGGGGATGGGCGAGCCACTCCGCACGCGTGAAAGCACGGCAGGCCGGAAGACCGGCGTTTGTCAGCGCCTGCTCGAGGTCCTCCGCGTTCCACTTGGCGACCTCGCGGGAGAAGGATTGCTTGTTGTTGCCGCAGTCGAAGAAGTTGAGGTACCCGTCGAGCAGCTTCTGGTACGGCGGGCCGGCCTCGAGCATGATGTACCTGCCGTCGCGGGTCGGGAAGACACCGTTGACCGCCACGAACTCGGCTCCGACGCTGCTGGGGTAGCCGGATTGCTCGACGTAGTGGGTCGGGTGCAGGTGGTGCAGCGCGTGAATGATGTCCATGGAGATGTCTGTGGGTGCGCCGCCGCGGGTTTCCCAGATCGCGGCGCCCGCAGCACCGATGAGCAGGTGCGCGGTGCAGGATGCCGCACCGAGACGGTGCGGCGAGCGGATGACCGGATCGTTCCCGTGAATGACGGCGTCCCCCGAGAAGTGTTCGGTGAGCCCCAACTGCTGGATGAGGTCTGCCAGCGGTTCCAGCTCGCCGCGCACCAGACTGCGCGCACCCTGGCCTGTCATCGAAGCTCCAGCACGACGCCGGGTACGCGTCCCAAGTCCTCCAGCACGTCGTGAACCTGATCGACCTTCCCGCCGGATGTGCGGAAGACGTGGCGCACACCTTGCGCCTGAACGCCCTCGATGACACACTGCGCCCTACCGGCGGGCGCAGCCGCCATCTGGTTCATTGCTGCCGTCATCACAGGCCCCCCGTGCAAGAGACTGTCGCCGCATCACGTGTTGGCCTCAGCGGCGAATCTCATTAAAAGCATGCTCATATCTCGGTTACCCAAGCGCGATCACCGCGAGGACATCGCGCGGATTTCAGTCCCTATGCTGATGATCTCGTGGCGGCGGTGAAGGGTCACCGTGTACCAGATGGTGATATTTCGTCGGCCGGTAAGTGCAGTTCTTGGGCGCCGGGAAGAGGATTGTCGGCTGGGAACGGATCAGCGAGAGCGGGGATCGGCTCATCGACCAGGTGAAAGATCGTGCGCTGGACTGCCCAGCGCAGAGGCTGCGGCAACGCCTCGATGAGCAGTCGGCCGCGCTAGCGCCCCGTCGTGCCGTCAATCTGCTCGCGCAGGATGTCGGCGTGCCCGGCGTGCCGGGCGATCTCAGAGGTCACGTGCGCGATTAGCCAGCGCATTGTCATGGGCTTGCCGTCGACCAACCGGGCGAGGTGAGCCTCCGGGTCCCCGACGGCGCGAATCGCGGCGTCACTGTCGCCGATGGCGGCCCGGTAGTCGTCGAGCACCGCGGCGGTGGTCCGGCCCCGCGGCACCCTCATCCCCGAGCCAGCGCCGCGCACCTGCGCGGCCCCGGTCAGGTGATACCCGAACCAGTTCCGCTCGGCTTGGGCCAGATGCTGGACCAGCCCGAGCAGGTTAGTGCCGGTGCCGACAAGCACCCGCCGAAGCTGCTCGTCGTCTAGCCCTTCGGCCTTCTTCAGGACCGACTCCCGGTTGAAGTTCAGGAACGCGAGCGCGGTGTCCAGCTCGCCAGAGTCGACCCGAGGCACGGGCCGTCGCTGCGTCTCAGCCATCCGACGAGTCTAGGAACACCGACCGTAGGCCAAGCGCTCTCCGATCGGTTCAGGGCGTGACGCTGGCAGGCTCTGCGGACCGCAGGCCGGCCAGATGAATGCGGAGAAAGCGCTGCCAGGCCCGGACGTCGACGTCTCCGGTTGCCTGGGTCAGGCCGCGCATCGCCCAGATGAGCGCAGTGATGTCGGCGACGGTGGTAGCGGGGCTGACGGTCCCGGCCACTGCGGCGCGCGCGGTGAGTTCGTCGATCGCTGCCGAGATCTGACGGACAACGGCGGCGTCGGTTTGGCGCTGCAGGAGCAGGCTGCCGTACCGGGCATGGTCGGCGAACGACTGACCCATGGCGCGCAGCAGTTCCTCGAGGCCCTGCCCGTCGGCGAGCTGGAGCGCTGTCTCGGCGGCCGAGAGTATGTCGGTCAGTACCTGCCGAAGCAGCTCGTCGATGAGCGCCTCTTTGCTGGCGAACCGCCGATAGACGGTGCCCACGCCGACGCCGGCCCGGCTGGCGATGTCCTCCATGGTGGCGTCAGCGCCCGCTTCGCCGACTACCGCGCGCGCCGCAGTAAGGATCTTCTGTTGATTGCGCACCGCATCACGCCGGACAGACGCGCCCCGATGCTGGCGGTTAGGTCGCACCGGCACCTGACTGGTCACGTATCTCCCTTCCCGTGCGAGCCCGACTAGCTGCCGCGTGATCAGTCAGTGCCGTCGGCCGCGAGCGTTCCGCCAGGAACGATCGCCAGCTCGGCGTGCTGGGATTCGTCGGCCCGACGCGGTCCGGGCGTCGAGGGAATGAGCAGGCCCGCGAGAGCCGCCAGGACCAAGCCGCCGGCCATCACCGCGAACCCGGTAGTGTAGCCAGATTCCTTCGGCAGTCCCGATGGCTCAAGCTTCGAAGTGACGATGCTGGCCATCACGGCCGCGCCGATGCTGCCGCCGATGGTGCGGATGTTGGCGTTCATGCCAGTGGCGACGCCGGTCTGCGAGGACGGCACAGCCGCGACGATCAGAGCGGACATGGCCGAGAATGCCACGCCGAAGCCGATGCCCATGATGGCGCTCGACAGGTAGATCTCCCATACCTGGTGGTGCGCGAAGGCCAGGATCGACATCGCCACGCATCCAATCAGGCACCCGGCAATGACCAGTACCTTCGCGCCGAGGCGTCCAGCCAGCCGACCAACGAACATGCCGGTCACGAACATGGTGATCGCGGACGGCAGCAGCATCAGGCCCGACTTCGTGATACTCGCGCTGAATCCGTAGCCTGCCGCCGTCGGTGTCTGCACGAACTCTGGCAGGAACGCGAACGTGGCATACATCCCCACGCCGATCAGAAGGGCTACCAGGTTGTTAGTCCACACGCCCGGCCGGCGCATCATCTGCATGTCGATGTCCAGGTACAGGCGATCAAGCCGTAACGCAGTCTGCGCTGCTCAGGTCTTTGCCTGGTGGCCGTGCAGTAGCTGGATCACTTGCTGGCGCACCCGGTTCAGGTCGATGCCCTGCTTGACCAGTACCTGCGCTGCCACCCCGCCCTCGCGGAGCAGGCCGAGCAGGATGTGCTCGGTGCCGATGTAGTGGTGGCCAAGGGCCTTCGATTCGGGCAGGGCCATCTCGAGCACCTTCTTGGCCTGCGGCGTGAACGGGATGCGCCCGGAGGGCGCGTGCTGGCCCTGCCCGATGATCTCCTGCACGTGCTGCCGCACCGTTTCCAGGCTGACCCCGAGCGACTCCAGCGCCTTCGCCCCGACGCCCTCGCCCTCGCGGATGAGGCCGAGCAGGATGTGCTCGCTGCCGATGTAGTTGTGGTTGAGCGTCCTGGCTTCTTCTTGCGCCTGGACAACAACCCGCCGCGCCCTGTCGGTGAACCTCTCGAACATGGTCCGCGCCGCCCTTCTCACCCTCGTCCCGGCTCTGTCCGACGTCATCACGATAGGTGGCCCTGGCGGGAGGTCTAGCCGTCCCTGCGCAGGCTGGAGCTGCATAGCGCGGCTAGTCATTTCCCGACAGGCACCTGCGATTACCATCCTGTGCGGCGTGATAGCCACTTCGCTCGATCGGAGAGCAGCATGGACCAGCAATCGCAGCCACTGGGGGCTGAAGTCGCGGTGACGCACATCCTCGTTGTCGCTGATCCGGCGGCCTCGCGCGATTTCTGGATGAATGTCGTTGGCGCCGAGCTGTACCGGGAGTACGGCGGGACCAGCGTCGTGCTCAGCCTGGCCGGGACATGGCTGCTGCTGGTGGGCGGCGGGGGCCCGACGGCTGACAAGCCTGGGGTCACGTTCCGGCCGCCCGCCGACACCGATCAGGTCAGTCACGCCATCACACTGCGCGTCGCGAACTGTCGCGCCGCCTACGATGCGCTGACGGCGAGGGGGGCGACGTTCCTCACCGCGCCGTATGACTGGGGCGGAGAAGTCCGCTGCTTCTTGCGGGATCCCGACGGCCACCTCGTGGAGATCAGCGAGTCAGTCCCAGGCTGAGTGGCACGCCGCTGACTACACGGTCGTGACGTATGACTGCCGCGGCAACTCGCGAAGCCCGATGGATGGATCGTGGGATGACCTGACGGTCGGGCTGTTTGCTGACGACGCCCGCCGGCTGCTGGACGCGGTGGGCGCTGACCAGGCCGACGTGCTCGGCTCGAGTGGCGGCGCGACGTATGCCGTGGATCTCGTCGCCAGGTATACGGGCCGGGTGCGCACGTTGGTCGCGGACCGAGCAGACGCCGGAGAACGCGGCGGCAGGGCCCGGATGGGCGCCAACCCGGAGCTGTACGCCGGGCGGCTGATCCCGATGATCGGCAACTTCGAGCCGGATCTGGCGGCGCTGCAGCACAGCTCGACCCGCATCGTCGTGGGAGTGGGCGATGAATCAACGCCGGACCAGATGGTCTATCGGACCGCGCACGCGCTTGCCTACGGGTGCATGTGCGCGCCCTTGAAGATCTTGTCGACGGCGCCACGCGGGCCGTGCACGGCCATACCGACCAAATCGAGGTTCGCCCGGCTCACAGCGCGTACTGCGGCCCTGTTGTCCCGGTCGTTGCCCGTCCCGAAGAGATCCGCGGTAAAGACCGACAGGGCGGCACCCCGGCCGACGGCGCTCTCGTAGGACCTCGCCAAGGTCTCCTTACTTCCTTCGAAGATGAGGACCGGCTGGCGGAACATCGGCAGGTACTCCGTTCCGTCCGCGTCCGTGTAGGGCTCGCCGATCACTTCGGGGCTCCGCTGTCCGATCCCGCTGACCAGGAACGAGGTCACGTTAAGCCGCTGCCACACTTCCAGGTCATCACGCAGGAGAACGGCGATCTTGGTGTCAAACCGAATCGGCTCGCTGTCTGAGTCCATGCGAACGATCAAACACGGTCGCCCGCCGCGTCTACCCCATGCACGCGCACGCGTCGTGGACGCTATTGATCGTCGATGACGGGATGGTCAGGTATGACCTGCACCGCCACGAGCATGGTGCACTGGACAAGGTGATTACCCTGCTGCCCACGCAGGTCCCGCATAACGGGCGCGCTGCCACGTCCGCGGGCTTCAGCAAGCGGGTTGTCTACCTTGACCTCTCGCATTTGCCGGAGTGTCTCATCGGCCACGCCGTCGACCAGCCCGTGCTGCCCGACCCACTCCTGCGGCAGCGCATCCACCAGTTGCATCATGTGCCCGGGCAGCCGGGCGAGGCGTTCGAGGCAGAGAACCGGCTGGCTTTCATCACCGAGAGACTCCGTTGCCACCTGAGCCGGACAGACGACCCCGGCAAAAAACAGCCGGACCTCAGCGTGGCATATGGCCTACGTGACTTGATCGACGCCCGCTTCCGCGAGAGGGTGACGCTCCGAGAGGCATCGAGGCGACCTGCACGCTCACCCCGCCCACCTGGTCCGGATGTTCAGCCGGGAGTTCGGAATCAGCCCGCATCGGTACATGACGAGCCGGCGGGTCGATCTAGCGCGACGACTGCTGCTCGACGGAATGCCGCCGGGCGAAACAGCGGCCGAGGCCGGGTTCTGCGATCAGTCTCACCTGAGCCGCCACTTCACGCATCTGCTCGGCACAAGCCCCGCCAGATATGCCCGGAGCGGGCCGCCCATCATGGGTGGGCGGACCAGTCACATTGTCGGTGCCAACGCTGATTCTCCGGCGTAGTCGGCGCCGAGGTACTCGTGTACAAGCCGGACCGCCATCGCGCCGTCGCCGACGGCACTGGCGACCCGCTTCATCGACCGGTATCGTGCGTCGCCCACGGCGAACACCCCGGGAACCGACGTCTCGAGCGGGAGCGCGGCGCGATCGAGCGGCCACCGTGACGGATGCGCGACGTCGCGCACGACGTCGCGGCCGGTCAGGATATAGCCGGCCTCGAGCTGGATCACCGGGGGCAGCCACTGTGTGCGCGGCTCACCGCCGATCAGCAGGAATAGTGCTTCTGCCGGGACGCGTTCGGTGCGGTTGCGCAGCCTGTCGTGCAAGGTGAGGGACTCGAGGTGATCCGCGCCGTGGCCGTCGGTGATCTCGGTATTCACTCGCACCGACACGTTGGGTGTGGCCTCGATCTCGCGGATGAGGTACTCCGACATCGAGCGCGCTAGGTTATCCCCCCGCACTAGCATCGTGACGTGGCGGGCGAACCGGGCCAGGTGCAGTGCCGTCTGCCCGGCCGAGTTGCCCGCGCCCACGCAGAACACGTCGCGGCCGCCCATCGCTCGGGTGTCGCTCCCGGCCGCACCGTAGAACACGCCAGAGCCGACCAGCGCCTCCAGACGCGGCACGCCGAGGTGACGCCAGGCAATGCCGGTCGCGATGATCACGGCGCCGGCCGTGATCTTGCCGCCGTCCGCAAGGAGCGCGGTGCGTTCACTACCGCGGGGCTCCAAGCCGGAGATGGGCTGCGAGAACACCATGTGCGCACCGAACATCCAGGCCTGCTCGCACGCCCGGCGCGTGAGCTCCTGGCCGCTGATGCCGTGCGGGAAGCCAGGATAGTTCCGGATCATCGGGCTGCTGCCAGCCTGGCCGCCCGAGACAGTCTCCTCCAGAACCACCGTCTGGAGTCCTTCAGACGCGGCGTAGACAGCGGCTGCCAGGCCAGCCGGTCCCGCGCCGACGATGATGACATCGCACGTGTCGACATCGCTGGAGGTGCTCCCACCGACTGCCTCGATAACCTGAGCGGGCGTCGGAGCCACAATCGTGTAATCATCGTGCCGGATCATCACGGGCAGTCGGGATCCGTCCAGGCCCTCATTCTTCAGCAGCTCACGAGCGTGCGCGCTGTCGGCTGCATCGAAGTGAAACGGCACATTGAAACGGGTGAGCAGTTCGCGCAACTGATGGGTGCACCGGTCACGGGCCGTGCCAACTACATGGAAGAGGTCGAATCCGGCTTCCTGATCGGTGGCCCAGTCGGCCAGGAACTGACCGACGACGCGGTAGAGATCCTGCTCGAGCATCCAGGGTTTGGTGAGGTGATAATCGGCCTCTCCAAGGGTCATGGCCTGCACGACCGGGCTGCGCACCGAGTAGTCGCGCTCGACCAAGAGCACCCGCTTGGCCTGGGGGTGCATCTGGTGTGCGTGTGCGAGGAACGTCACGCCGGTCATCTCGGCCATGTCGTGGTCAACAATCAACAGCGCCACGGCCTGCTGGTCGACCGCCATCTGCCGCAGCGCGGCTAGGCCTGCGGTTACCGACGACTCACCGATCACGGTGAAGTCCTGGCTGAACCGTCGGCTGAGATCCCCGCGGAGCGCGCGCACAACTCCGGCATCATCGTCGATAATGAACATAACGGGTGGTGACATCGGCTGTGTCCCTTCGTCAGCCAGGCCACGATCGGCGTCAGCTCCAGCCCAGCCTGCGGATGTCGAGGCGCGGTAGGAGACCTGCGCAGATGGTGTGGAGATCGATCTGTCAGGGCTTGCTGGCTGCGCGCGCGAGGACAAGCCGGTACCGCGGGCCGCCGTCCTCCCGTCGGCCCAGGGCCGTCAGGGGGATTGTGGTCACGGTGAATCCGGCTGCTGTCAGGTCCCTGCAGACCGCGTGCAGCGTGCAGGTGCGGTAGTACATGACAAATGCCGGACGCCACAGCACATTGCGGACGTGCATCGCCAGATCGAAGCCGGCCAGTGCCCAGTACCAGATTGAGGTGACGGGTGGCAGGGCGGCGACCGGCAAGGCGAAGATTCCGCCGGGCCGCAGCGCGCGGTACACCCCGGCGAACAGCGCGGGCCGTTCGGCGGGCAGGAAGTGCCCGAGCGCTCCGAAGCTGATCGCTAGGTCGAAGCCCCCGGTGAGGGGCAGGGCCCTGGCGTCGGCCCGGACCCAGCCGGCAGCCGGGTGCGCACGGCGCGCCTGCGCGAGCATGCCGGTGCTGAAGTCGACGCCCATGATCGGTCCCTGGCACACGGATTCGAGGACCCGCATGCCCGCGCCAGTGCCGCAGCACACGTCCAGTCCCCGGCCGAATGCTCCGAACAAACGCAACGCCTCCGCGGTAGCGTCCAGCACGCCATCGGAGGTGCGGAAAGGCGTGTGGTCGAACTTGGGAGCCAGCATGTCGTAGCCGCCCTCGACCGACGCCAGGGCTTGCATGGCCAGCTCACGGACAGATGGGCCAGAAGACGAGAACACCGGTTCAGGCTAGTTCCCGACGCCGGTCTGCTCAGAGTCGGGCGATGAGGGCTGTGGCGTCGATGCTCTCGGCGACAGTTCCTTCGGCCAAGTGCTCTCGGAGCGCGGTCTGCCTGCCTATCCATACGTAGGCTGCTGCGGCCAGCCGGCCGGAGAGTCTTCCCAGTCCTCCTGGCGGCCGTACGGCGCGAGGTCGAGAACGTTGTTGACGAATAGGAGCCGGTCTACGCCGCGCGCGGTGGTCGAGTAGGTGCGGTAAACGTTCGTGCCATCGCGCAGGAACATGCTCAGCATGAACCCGTCAGCGGCACCGCAGTCCGCGGCGAACGACGTGCCGTGCGACGACACAAAGGGCAGCGTCCATCCCATCCGCGCCTTATACGCCTCGATCTGGGCGAGCGGCATGGTGGATACCGTCGCCCAGGCGACGCCGCAACTTGCTAGCCCCGGCAGGTTGACGACGTTGTTGGTGAACCAGGTACAGCCGGGACAGTACTCGACCGGACCGCGATCCATGAACTGGTAGACCGCAAGCTGAACCTGGTCTTCGAACAGTTCGAGCAGGGTTTTCTGTCCGGCCGACGTCTCGAAGATGTAGTCGTTTCCGAAGCTAACCATCGGTAGCCGGCGGCGCCGCGCCGCGATAGCGTCGAGCGCACGGGTGGCCTCCTTCTCGGCCTTGAGGAGATCGTCCCTCGCCTGCTGCCATTCCTCGCTCGACACGATCGTCGGTTTCTCCATCGTTGTCGCTCCCGGTTGCCTGTTATCGCGTGTTCGCGTGCTGACTAGCGCTACTCCCTATAGACGACGCGAGTTCCGCTTTCTCATCGTCGTTGCCGTGGGAACTTCCTGGCGCGATCCGCGGCCAGGCGATGACCTCAGCTCCCGTCAGCGAGGGGGGAGGACTCGCTCATGGCCGGGTCGCCCTGGAGGCCACGTCGCTGCTGTTCTTCCACGCGGTGACAGCTGGCAATGTGCCCCGAGGCCGACACGACGGTGAAAGCCGGCACCTCAGCAACGCAACGCTCGTTGGCCAGCGGGCATCGAGGGTGCAGGCTGCAACCGGTCGGGGGACTGACGTTGCTGGCGGGCTCACCAGCGAGCCGCACCCCAGAACGCTCGCGCTGCCGCGCGGGATCCGGCACTGGAGCGGCCGCCAGCAGTGACTGGGTGTAGGGGTGCCGGGGGTCGGCGAACAGTTCGTCGCGAGTGCCTACCTCGACGATCTCGCCCAGATACATCACCGCGACTCGGTCGCAGAGGAATTCCGCCACTGACAGATCGTGGGTTATGAAGAGGCAGGAGAACCCCATTGATCGCTGCAGGTCAGCCAGCAGGTTGAGGATCCCGGCTCGGACGGAGACATCGAGGGCCGAGACCGGCTCATCCGCTATCAGGAGTTGCGGCTCGAGCACGAGTGCCCGGGCGAGACCTACCCGCTGACGTTGCCCACCCGAGAGCTCATGGGGGAGTCGTTGAAGTACCTCGGCTGACAGTCCGACACGCTCTACCGCCTTCGTCGCCCTGGCGCGGGTCTCGCTTGCTGAGTCTGCAGTGTGGGCTTGCAGCGGCTCCGCGACGATCTGCGCCACGGTCATCCGAGGGTCCAGGGAGGAATAGGGATCTTGAAACACCATCTGAATGCGCGCTCGAAGCGCACGGAGCTGGCGGCGGGGCGCCCGGGTGATGTCCCGGCTGTCGAATCTGACCGTGCCGGCACTCGGGTTCAGCAGGCGGACAACGCACTTGCCGACGGTGGTCTTGCCCGAGCCCGTCTCGCCAACCAGCCCGAGAATCTCGCCCTTGGCAATGGCGAAACTGACGCCGCGGACCGCCTGGACCGGGCCGCCGCCCGTACCGCGCCGGGACCGGAATTCCATGACGAGGCTGTCCACCTCGAGCAGCGCGTCGCTCATGCCGGGACCGTCGCGAGCGGCTCTGGATGGAAACAGGCCACCGCGTGACCGTCGGCCGGGCCACACGGCGCTAGCCGCGGGGGATGCGTGCGGCACTCTTCGGTCGCGCTGTGGCAGCGTGGCGCGAACGCACAGCTTTCCAGCGGCGTGCGAAGCACGGGCACCATGCCGGGGATTTCGGCGAGGCGCAGCAGCCCCGCCTCCCGCCGGGCACTGGCCGAGCCAGGCAGCGCCGCCAGCAGGCCGGCCGCGTAGGGATGCCTGGGTGCCCGGAATAGCTCGTACACGTCGGCTTCCTCCACCTTGGCGCCTGCATACATCACGACAACCTTGTCGGCGAGGTCGGCCACGACGCCGAGGTCGTGCGTGATGAGCAGGATCGCCATACCGGTGCTGGCGCGCAGGTCGCGCACGATGTCGAGGATCTGCGCCTGGGTGGTGACATCCAGAGCAGTGGTCGGCTCATCCAGGATGAGCAGCTTCGGCTCGCCAGCCAGCGCCATCGCGATCATGACCCGCTGGCGCATGCCGCCGGAGAGCTCGTGCGGGAAGGACCTGAGCCGCTTCTCCGCAGCACCGATACCAACGAGGCGCATCAAGTCCAGGGCACGCGCACGGCCCTGGGCTCCGCGCAGGTCCTGGTGCAGCCGGAGCACCTCGGCTATCTGGTTTTCAACGGTGAACGCCGGATTGAGCGAGGTCATGGGCTCCTGGAACACCATGGCGACTTCTCCGCCCCGGATGCCTCGGAGCTGTTCGGGGCTGAGCTCCAGAACTTCGTGCCCGTCCAGCCGGATCGAGCCGGACACTTGAGCATTGTCGGGAAGCAGTCGCAGCAGCGAGAGCGCGGTAACGGACTTGCCGCAGCCAGACTCACCGACCAGTGCAACAACCTCGCCGGGCCCAACCGACAGGCTGACGCCGCGAACCGCGAGTACGGGGCCTGTCCGGTCGAACAGCCGGATCTGGAGATTCTCGACTTCCAGCAGATTGGGCATGTCAGTTCAGAGCCGGGTCAAAGAGGTCCCGCAGGCCGTCGCCCAGGAGGTTGAAACACAATGTGGTCAGGAATATGGCCAGGCCGGGAAACACGGCCAGCCACGGGTCGTTGAACAGGTTCTGCTGGGCGTTCGCGAGCATGGTGCCCCAAGACGCGGTCGGAGGCTGCTCGCCGAGGCCCAGAAAGGACAGCAGCGCAGAGCCGAGGATCGCTCCAGGAATCGTCAGCGAGGCTTGCACAATGACGGGTCCGGCCATATTCGGCAGGAGATGGCGGAAGAGGATGACCCGGTCTCGCACGCCGGTGACAATCGCCGCCTGGACGTAGTCCTGCTCCCGGAGCGCCATCGCCTCGGCTCGGGTGACCCGGACGAAGCCAGGCAGCGCGGCGAACCCAAGTACGATAATGACGTTACGCAAGGAAGGGCGGAAGATAGCCGCAAGGCCGATAGCCACGACCAGAAACGGAAATGCCAGCACCACGTCGGTAATTCGCATCGCGAGCATGTCGGCTGCACCGCGGTAATAACCCGACATTAGCCCCAGTGGCACGCCCACCACCAGCGCGAGCCCGGTCGCGAGCACCCCTGCCTCAAGTGTGGGCTGGGAGCCGTAGATGAGCCGCGAGAGCACGTCTCGGCCGAGTTCGTCGGTGCCCAGCAGGTGGCCGGGACTGAACGGGGGGGCCAGAACATGCTGGAAGGTGGTTGCCACCGGAGAGTAAGGCGACAGTAGCGGGGCAAAGATTGCCGCGATTATGACCACCGCCACACCCACTAGGCCGATTACCGCCGGCGGGCGCTGGAAGAGTCGCCGCCACCAGCCCTTGCCCGAGCGCTCGGCGACGTCGAGCATCCCGGCGGGGTCGGGCGTGATCGTCAGGCTCACTGAGCAGTTCCCTCCACCCGAACCCTGGGGCTCAAGAATGCGTACAGGAAGTCCATGCCGAAGTTGATCACGATAACCGCTGCGGCGGTGAGGAGCGCAACAGCTTGGATGGTGGGATAATCGCGCTGGAAGACGGCACTGATCGTCAGGTTTCCAACGCCAGAAAGGCCGAACACACTCTCGGTCACGGCGACTCCAGAGAGCAGGGCCCCGATCTGGAGCCCGATGACCGTCGCCACGGTGACGAGGCTGTTGCGAAGTGCGTGCTTGAGGATGACTCTCGGCTCTGGCAGCCCCTTTGCGCGCGCGGTGCGCACGTAGTCTGCTCGCAGTGCCTCGAGCATCCCGGACCTTAGCTGGCGCATAATGACCGCGGCGACGCCGGTGCCGAGCACGAAAGCCGGCATGATCAGATGGCTGAGATTCGAGCCGGGCGACGAAAAAAACGAAATATAACCCGAGGCCGGCAGCACATGGAGCTTTACTGCGAAGATGAGGATGAGAATTATTCCGAACCAGAAGCTAGGAATGGAAAGTCCGAAAAGCGCGGTCGCGTTGCCGACATAGTCAAGTAGCTTTCCCCTTCGGATGGCAGCGATGATTCCAGCAGGAACGCCAAGTAGAATGCCGATCAGCATTGCCAGAATGGTCAGCTCGATAGTTATCGGAAGCGCGCCAGTGAGCTCGGTCGTCACCGACAGACCGGTAACCGGTGATGTGCCGAGATTACCCGTGAGGATCTGGTGCAGCCAATCGACGTACTGCACCGGCAGCGGCTGATTCAGACCGTACTGTCTCTCGATGGCAGCTATCGCGGCCGCCGAAAGGTCAGCGTTGCCGGTAAGCGCGACAGCCGGATTGCCCGGCACGGCACGGATGCCGACGAAGACCAGAATCGACGCGATGACCAGCGTAAAGATGGAGACGCCAAGTCTGCGCGCCACATAAACCTTCATCTGGCAACCATCGTCCGTCAGCGAATCTAGCGACCAGCACTGGCCGCTAACTCAGCACAGCCGGGTCGAAGTGCAGCAGGCCATCGGGAGTCATAAGGACCCCGGATACGGCCTTCTGGTAGGCGAGCTGGTTGGTCGCGGCGTCGATGTAGACGATCCCGCCCCACTGAATCATGGCCTTCACTGCCTGCGCGTACAGCGCCTTGCGGCTGGCTATGTTGGTCGTCAGGTCTGCGTTGGCCAGCGGCGTCATGATCGAGGCCGGCCCTTGACCGGTGTAGTCATCCGGGTTGCCCTGCGTATAGAACGCGGTCGTGTCCTGGTCGGGATCGACTCGCCCGGACCATCCGATCGTGAAGAGCTGGTAGCTGCCAGCCGCGGCGGTGGTGAGCGCGGTGGTGAACTCGGTCGGCTGGACGGTGATGTTGAAGCCCGCCGGCTTGGCGTCAGCGGCGATGATTTCACCCTCCTCGACGTTGAGCGAGCCGGTCGGCACCATCAGCGTGAGGTTGATCGGGGTGGCCACGCCCGAGGCCGCCACGAGAGACTTGGCCTCCGCCACGTTGGGCCCAGGGCAGGTCGGCTTGGTGTAGTACGGGCTCAGCGGACTGATCGGCCCGCAACTCGGCTCGTCAATGCCATCGTCGACCACCCGGTTGATGGTGGCCCGATTGATGGTGAGGGCGAGGGCTTCCCGCAGGGTGGGGTGCGTCGCGAGCGGGTTGCTTGCCGGAGTCGCTGGCTTGTTGTATCCCGCGCCGTTGCTGACGTTGATGTCAAGCCCCCCGTAACCAGGTGAGACGAGGCTCTTTGTCACATACGAGGTGTTCTTGGTCAGCAGGTTGTAGTCGTTCGGCGCGAGGCAGCCAGGTGCGGCCACGTTGATCGCTCCCGACAGCAGGTCTGCGTAGCAGGTCGCCGGGTCGGTGATGACCGTGAACACCAGCTTGCCGGCCGTGGGCTTAGGGCCGTAGAAGTACTTGGAAGCCGCCAGATTGATCTGGTTGAGCGACGGCCGCGACTGGAAGGCGTAGGGACCGACGCAAACCGGGTCGTGGGAGAAGTTGGCGCCCTCGCTCGCGAGCGCCTTCGGCGACATCACCATTCCCGATCGGTCGGCCAGCACTGTTGTCAGGGGCGAGTAGGGCTGGGAGAGATGAAGCTCGACCGTCGTGCTGTTCACGACGCTGACGCTCTGCAGCGCCTTCAGTTCAACGGCTCGAGCCGAAGTTGGCAGCGTCTTGTCCCGGTCCAGGGAGATCTTCACGGCCTGCGCGTTGAACTCGGTACCGTCGTTGAACTTGACGCCAGAGCGCAAGTGAATGGTGTACAGCAAGCCACCGTTAGAGATTGTCGGCAGGGCAGTCGCGAGCACAGGTGTCACTTGCTCCTGCGCGTTGATGCCGTACAAGCCCAGGCACATGTTCGCGAAGACGATCCGCCCGACGAACGTGGTGCCCGTAGTGGGATCGAGGGCGTCAACGGCGTTCGGGAACGCTACCGTGACGGTTGCGGGGCCCTTGGGCGCTGCCGTGGACTTGGGCGTCGGCGACGACGACGATGAACACGCCCCCAACAGGAGCGACGACGCTGCTAAGACCGCAGCCGATGCGAGGAGCTTCCTCGAAGTGATCTGCCGCCCGACGCGTACCTTGGGAGACATTCCGGCCTCCTTACTGCCATTGCCGGTCAAGCCCCCCTCGGACATGCCAAACGGTACGCCGGCCCGTCCTGCAGGGTCAACGCCTTCCGGCCAGTGTTGCGCAAGGGTTATCAGTTATCAGTCGGCGCAGACCGAAGGAACCCTCGCACCTTCGACCCGGATGCCGTCCATGCGCTGACGCGGCGCGGCGACGTCAGCGTGGGCGGCCCGGGTCTTGCCGCGACGGCGATACGGGCCGGCCTGCTAGACGAGTACCGGCTGTTCGTGGCGCCAGTAGTGGTCGGCGGCGGCCTCTCAGTCTTCCCGGCCGGGGTTCGCGCGCGCCTGGCGCTGTCCGAGGAGCGCCGGTTCTCCGGCGGGGCCGTGTACCTCCGCTACCACGTCCCGTGAGCCTGCCGATCAGGAGTTCGTGAGAATGACGAGTTGCTGGGTGGCTCGGGTCATCGCGACATAGCGGTCGACCGCTCCTTCGATGCCTGTGCCGAATGCCGCCGGGTTGATCAGGATCACTAGGTCGAATTCGAGTCCTTTCGACAGCTCCGGGGTCAGCGACTGGACGCGGGAGGTAGCCAGGAACGTGGCATCGCCAATGACGCATGCGATCCCTTCGGCGTGCGTGGCGAGCCAGCTGTCGAGGATCGAAGCGAGATCGGAGACGGTTCCGTATACAACGGGAACGCCGGTGCTGCGGATGGAGGCCGGCACGTTGGCGTCCGGAAGCGCGGCGCGGATGACCGGCTCGGCCTCCGTCATGACTTCTTCCGGCGTCCGGTAGTTGATGCCCAGCGCAGCCAGCCTCATCTGGTCGAGCCCGATCCGCCGGAGCCGTTCCCGCCACGACTCAGTGAACCCGTGCCTGGCCTGCGCACGGTCTCCGACGATGGTGAAGCTCCGGGACGGGCAGCGGAGCAGCAGCATCTGCCACTCCGCGTCGGTCAGCTCCTGAGCCTCGTCCACGACGATGTGCGCGAAGGGGCCGGCGAGCCGGTCCGGATCGGGACCGGCGAGCGCGGCCTCATTGACCAGGGCGTCCTGAAAGTCCTCGCCGCGCAGCATCGTCACCAGGCCGACGCCGTATTCGTCGTCGGCGACCTCGATCAGCGTGTCGAGGACCCTGGCCATCTGCTCGCGCTCGGCAGCGACCACGGCGTCTTTCCGGTGCCGGCGTCGCGCTGCCTGCGGGTCGCCGAGCAACTGCCGAGCCGCGTCCAGGAGCGGCAGATCGGACATCGTCCAGGCCTGAGCGTCCGCGCGCTGCAGCTGGCGAACGTCATCCGGGCTGAGCCAGGGCGCGCAGAGCCGCAGGTAGGCGGGTACTGTCCACAGGTCGCCGACGAGGTCAGCCGCCTCGATCAGCGGCCACGCGCGGTTGAGGGCCGCACGAAGCTCGCGGTTCTGCAGCAGTGACTTGCGGAGCAGGTCAGCCGGGACGTCGCTGTCGCGTTTGTCCGTCAGGATCGCGAGCAGTTCCGCCCAGACCAGGTCGCGCGCCTCGTTGTGCGGCCGACCGGGTTCTGCTGCCTCGAAGGCCTCGGCCCAGTCCTCGGCGCTGAGCCAGAGGTCAGACCAGTGGGTCTCGACCGTCATGCCCGTGGCGGGCGGATTCTCATAGAACGTGACGGCCGCCTCGATCGCCTTCACCAGGTCAGCGGACGACTTCAGGCGGGCCACGTCCGGGTCGGTTTCAGTCCCCGCCGTGGCTCCCTCGGGGACGAGATCCCGCAGGGTGCAGGTCTGCACCCCCTCCTCGCCGAGGCTCGGGAGCACGTCAGAGACGTAGGCCAGGTAGGGCTGGTGCGGACCGACGAACAGCACGCCGCCACGTCGGTGAGCGAGGCGGGGGTCGGAGTAGAGCAGGTAGGCCGAGCGATGCAGGGCGACGACTGTCTTTCCCGTACCCGGACCGCCGTCGACCACGAGAGCGCCGCGGGATCCGGCGCGGATGATGGCGTCCTGGTCGGCCTGGATCGTGCCGAGTACGTCTCGCATCCGGGCCGATCGGCTGTTGCCGAGGCTGGCGATGAAGGCGGACTGGTCGTCGAGCGCGGCGTGTCCGGCGAACCCGTCCGGGGTGAAGACCTCGTCCCAGTAGTCGCTGATCCGGCCGCGGGTCCAGCGATACCTGCGGCGGCTTGCCAGCCCCATCGGGTTGGCGTGGGTCGCCCCGAAGAACGGCTCGGCCGCGGGGGAGCGCCAGTCGACCAGCAGCCGGCGCCCCGCCGCGTCGGCGAGGCCGAGTCGTCCGACATACACGGGTTGCGAGCCGTCCGCGGTCACCATGCGTCCGAGGCACAGGTCGAGGCCGAACCGGCGCAGGGTGCGCAGGCGAGCGGTCAGCCGGTGGACCTCCAGGTCCCGGTCCAGGGCCTGCTGGCCGAGGCCGCCGGGCGACCGCCGCTCAGTCCCGAGGCGGTCAGCGAGGTCGGTGATCGACCGCTCAAGGCTCGCCGCGATAGCGGTGAAGTGCCGCTCGTCGTCGGCGATCAGCCGTGGATCGGCCTTGGCGGCGAGGCGGTCGGGAAGATCAAACGCGCTGGTGGCCGAGCGGTTCACGCAACAGTTCCCCTCTGCGGTGCCCGCGTCCCGACGTGCGTCACCTCGGCAGGCAGCTGGGCGATGGCCTGCGAGTTCCGGGCCCGGCCAGCGATTATGCGGCATCACCACGGTCTTGCCGCAAGCCCCGGGGTGCGCTATAGATTAAAGCTGGAGAGGAGCGAGTCCTCTCTTTTTTTCGTGATCTTTCGCTGTGGCCAGTCAACCGCCACGCGAAGCGGGCGGCTCCCCGCCGGGCCCGGGATTTGGCCCGGCCAGTGATGGGGAGTCACGCCCGGCGTGTACCTCGCCGCGACACCCGGACCGCGATTGACAGGTCGATCCGGGCTGTTCTAATGTACCAGCACACTAGTACTTTGAGGTACAACGTGATCAGCTTTCGGCTCGACGGTCGCTCGGTGGTGCCGCCATACCTGCAGATCGTCCAGCAGGTCCGGCAGGCGCTCCGGATGGGCGTGCTCGACGTGGGCGACAAGCTCCCCACAGTGCGGGAGGTCGTCGCGGCCACTGCGGTGAACCCCAACACGGTGCTCAAGGCCTACCGCGACCTGGAACGCGACGGCCTGGTCGAGCCGCGGGCCGGGCACGGCACGTTCGTGGTGGGTCGTCCGTCCGGTCCGCCGCCCGGCACGCATTCACGACTGGCCCGCAGCCTGGGGCAATGGGTGCGCAACGCCCGCGAGGCCGGACTGGATGACGAGTCGATCGAATCGCTGCTGCGCATCACGCTGCGAGCGGCGGCCGAAGAGGAGACCGCATGATGGCCAGCAATGATCCTGCCGCGATCCAGACCCGCGGCCTCTCTAAGCGCTATCGCAGCGTCACCGCTTTGACCGACGCCACCATCACCGTTCCCGAGGGCCGGATATCGGCGCTGATCGGCCCGAACGGCGCGGGCAAAACAACGCTGCTGCGACTGCTCGCCGGGCTGGCCCGGCCAACCAGCGGCGAGATCGCGGTGCTCGGCAGCCCTCCCGGCCAGGACCCGGCCTTCCTCGCCGAGATCGGTTTCCTGGCCCAGGAGATTCCGCTGTACCGGCGCTTCACCGCCGAGGATCACATCGGCGTCTGCGCGCACCTGAACTCCCGCTGGGATGCGGTGTCGGTGCGGGAGCGGCTGGAGAGCCTCAGGATTCCGCTTGATCAGCGGGTAGGCACGCTGTCCGGGGGCCAGCGTGCGCAGGTAGCGCTGGCGCTGACGCTGGCTAAACGGCCGCGGCTGTTGCTGCTTGACGAGCCCGTCGCGGCGCTGGACCCGCTGGCCCGGCGCCAGTTCCTGGCCATCCTCGCGGACGCGGTGGCAGTCGGCGGGCTGACCGTCGTGCTGTCCTCGCACCTGGTCGCCGACATGGAGCGGGTCTGCGATCATCTCATCCTGCTGGCGGCATCCCGGGTCCAGCTGTGCGGCGACATCGATACTTTGCTTGCTGAGCATCAGGTCCTGGTCGGGCCTCGCAAGGACACTACGGCCATCGAGCGCGACCACACCCTCGTCCAGGCCGTGCGCACCACCCGCCAGACCACGCTGCTCATCCGCCGGAAGGGGTCGGTCATCGACCCGGCCTTCGAGTCCGCTGACGTCGGTCTGGAAGAGCTGGTGCTCGCCTACATGGGCCAGTACGCGGCGCCGACGCCGGCGCACGTGACCACGATCGGAGAAGATCAATGACCTGGGTTGTCTGGCGCCAGCATCGCAACCAGGCGTACCTCGCAGCCGCGATACTCGCCGCGTTCGCGGTCTTGATGCTGGTCACCGGCCGGCAGATGGCGTCGCAGTATCAGTCCGCCCTCACCTCGTGCGCCGCCAGCCATTCCTGCGGCAACCTCGCGAACACGCTGACCCTGGGTTCCCCTGTGGTGTCCTTGCTGGTCACGCTGACCGTCGTGGTGCCGTGCTTGCTGGGAGTGTTCTGGGGCGGACCGCTGCTGGCTCGGGAGTTCGAAACTGGCACCAGCCAGTTCGCCTGGATGCAGGGCATCACCCGCAGTCGCTGGCTCACCGCCAAGGTTGGCTGGGCCCTGCTCGCCGCAGCTGCCTGGGGTGGCGCCGTCTCGGTCATCGTGTCCTGGTGGTCCAGCCCGCTGAACGCCCTCAAGCAGCAGAACTTCCAGCCCGCCCAGTTCGACATCCAGGGCATCGTCCCCATCGGCTACGCCGTGTTCGCGGTGGCCCTCGGCATCGCGACCGGCGCGCTGCTCCGCCGCACCCTGCCCGCGATGGCCATCACCCTTGCGGTCTTCGCCTTCCTGCGCCTGGTGATCGGGCAGGACTTCAGGTCGCACTACGTCACCGCGCTGACCAAGACCTTTTCATTCCTGCGCCCTCCGCCGTTGCCAGCGGGGGCCTACTGGCTGGTCTCGGGTGGCGTCGTCGGTCCAGGCGGCCTGGTACCCAGCAGTCATGGCGCGGGCGGGCCCAGCCTCTCCGTCGACGGCGTGCCGATCAACCTGGCCAGCCTGCCGTCCGCTTGCCGGAACCTTGCCTTCCAGGGTCCGCTTAAGTTCTTCCCCTGCCTCACTGCGCGCGGATACCACGGGGTGATCACCTACCAGCCTGCCGGCCGGTACTGGACGTTCCAGGGCATCGAGACCGGCATCTTCGTGCTCCTCGCCGCCGCCCTCATCGCCGTGACAGCGATCGTCATCCTCCGCCGCGACGCTTAGCGTGCCGATGGAACACGATCACGGCGGCTGGCGGAGTCCGTTAGGGTATGCCGGCCTCGGCCGACGGCGCAGTGTGGTGGTCGCGAAGATCACCAGGCCGAGCGCCGTCGCAGCGGCCCCGAGGGCGAGCGCCGCGGCGTAGCCGAAGTGGGCGGCCACGATGCCGCCGAGCACCGAGCCGAGCAGCCCGGCAATGCCGCTGCTGGCGTTGAGCAGGCCCTGCGCGTCGCCCTCTGCATCCGGCAGCAGCTGGCCGGTGAGGCCCGGCGATGCGACGCTCAGGAACGACCAGGCGAACATGATGCCGGCGAACGCGGCGAGCGGGAGGACGGCGGGTACCCGGCCGGCCGAGGCAAGCACCGCCAGCGCCGCGAGCAGGACCACCCGGGCCGCGACCGCAACGGCCATCGCTATCGCCGGACCGCGCCGCTGGCTGACGGCCGCTGCCACCGGGAACAGCGGCAGGCTGACGAGCACGATGACCGCGAAGGCGAGGGACGATCTGCTGGGCGGAACGCCGAACGCGTGCTGGAACAGCACCGGGTAAAGCGCGAAGATCACCGCAGTGCCGGCATAGGCCGGAATCCAGGCAGCAAGCAACCAGCCGAATGGCCCGCGCAGCGCGGCCGCACCCGCGAACGGCTTGCGGTGCGCAAGGTGATAGGCGCGGGAGGGGCTGGCCGGGCCCCACTCACCGACCAGGCCGGCGGAAGCGAGCCGGTGCTGCCCGCCGGGGGGTACGGCGGCACGTGCCGGATCGCCACCCGTCACGTGCGCCGGGCGCTGTCCCGCGGCCGGAACGCTCGCCATCCGCGGTATCAGGACGGCAGCTAGCGGGATCGCGGCGGCGGGGACGATGGCGGCAAGGAACAGTCCGTCACGTGCGCTCAGCGTGGCTAGCCAGGCCGACAGGAAGAGCGCGGCGCCCTGGCCCACGTTCAGTGCGGCCTCGAGCACGCCGAGCCGCGGGTTCCACTCGGCGCGCGGCCTGCGCTCGACGATCAGCAGGTTGGCCACCGTGACGGCGCCGGCGAAGCCGGCCCCGTCGGCCAGCGCGAGCGCGAGCTGCCACGCCGGCCCAGCCAACGGAAACAACCACAGTGACACCGCGACCACGGCTGCGCACGCGACCGCGAGGGCACGGTGCGCGCCGTACCGGTCGGCAATGCTGCCGACCAGCGGCGCTGCGAATGCGCCGAGATTGAACGCGCCCATCACCAGGCCGACGTGCCCGACGCCCGCACGGCTGGCGGCGACCGGCAGCAGGATCGGAGTCAGGCCCAGCGCGGCGCCATTTACCAGCGCGATCGGCGCGAACCACGGCTCGATTAGCCGCAGCCCGCCCGCTCGCGGCGGCGCCCCGGGCTCGCCGCTCCGGATGGATTCGCGCATCAAGTCGTGATCGTAGCGACCTGCACGCCGGCCACTAGATCACTGCCGCTGACGCCGCATCGCGGCTATTCGGCCCGGCTCTAGAGCCTGGCCTCCGGCAGGGTCGGCTCGAACAACTCCACCGGGTTGCCGGACGGATCGTCGGCGATGATTTGCTTGCCGCCGACGCCGGTGATGATCTCATTGCGGAACCGGACACCGTTAGCCCGCAGTTCCTCGACCAGCGCCCGGAGATCGTCGACCTCGATGGCGAACCGGTTCCAGCCACCCGGCCGCGGCAGCGTGCCGTCGGGCATTGCCTGGCCGCCGCCGGGGCCGCCGCCCGGCGAGCTGAGCGTCAGGCGAAGGTCGCCGCGCGACAGCATGGCGAATGCCGGGGCAGGATGCATTACCTCGGCAAAGCCGAGGCGCTGACAGTAGAACTCAATGGCGGCGTCGACGTCATCGACGATGTATCGCACGCTCACGGTGGCCACGCCAGGTACCTCCTCAGGGTTGGGAACGCCGGCCCCGGTCAGGCGCGGCAGGTCAGCGGGGCGCCGCCGTTGTAGGCGACCATGTCCGTCAGCGCGGCCACGGTGTCGATGGGCGCGCCGCGCGGTGCTCCGGCCAGCTCGGCGTAGGCGCGGTGCAGGTTCCCGACGATCCGCTCGCCGTCTGCCCACCCGGCGAACCGTCCGAGGTCGGCCGAGCGAGCAGCCTGCAGCGGCGCCAGTCCCGCGTCGCGGGAGCGGCGCGCAACCGCGAGCACGAACCGTAGGTAGTCGAGCGTGTCCTCGATAGGCCTGGTGTCGTGGAATACGTTGCCGTGGCCGGGCACGATCGTCGCGGCGCCGAGCGGCCTGATGACCGTCTCGAGCACCTCGATGGCTCCCTCGACCGAGCCCATGAGCAGGAACGGGGTCCCGCCGTTAAAGATCAGGTCACCGCAGAACAGCACCGAGTGCTCGGGAATCCAGACGATCGAGTCGTTGGTCGTGTGCGCCGGGCTGCCGACGTGGCGCACCTCGGCGCGCACGTCGCCGGCGTGCACGGTCAGGCCGTCAGCGAAAGTGATGAACGGCGGGTCCAGGCTCAGCGCACCCCAGTCGGGACCATCCCAGGCCGGGAGCTCGCGCGGCGGCCCGAAGGCGATTGCCTCGGCGCGCGTCTGGTCATGGCCGATGATGGCCGCGCCAGGAAAGAGGCAGTTGCCGAACGTGTGATCGCCGTGATGGTGGGTGTTCACCACGGCGCGCACCGGCATCGGCGTGAGCGCCGCGATCGCGCGCTGCAAGGCCCGGGTACGCCGCTCGGTCGAGCACGAGTCGATGCCGATGACCCCCTGCGGGCCGATGAGGAACCCGGTGTTGTTGATCCACCACGTGCCGTCCGGCTGGACGTATGCAAAGACCCCGGCAGACACCTCGGCTACTTCCGGCGGTCCCGGAACGGTGATATCGGCTGCCGCGCTGCTCATGCCCGGCAGCATAAGGGTTACGGCCCGGCGCCCGCCGATTGCGTGGGGCGCTCGGTCGCACGAGGTTGCCCGGCCGCGGCTGACGACGACGGTGACGGTGACGGCGATGGCTGGCTGGCCAGTGCTACCTCGTCGGTGAGGGCGATCTCCAGCTGGCCGAGCGCGGTGGGATGGAACGGGGCGCTGGCACCGAGGCCCTGCACGTAGGCCTGCGGGGAGCACAGCTCATGGCCGGCGAAGCTCGGCTGCGGCGACAGGTACCCGAACTGCCCCGCACCCCTGGCCAGCACCTGGTTCAGCGCCGTCAGCCACGACCGGATCGTCTTGACCTTGGCCGCAGTGAGGCCGCGCTTGGTGATGCAGCTGACGTTGCTGCCGAAGGGGTCGTAATAGCGGTTGATGATGACCTGCGGGTGGCCGGGCAGATTGCCGAGCTGGATAAGCAGCTGCAGGTAGTCCGTGCTGAACTCGGCCAGCTTCTGCTGGAAGTAGGCATTCGACGCCCGGCTGTCGCATTGTGCGGTGGCCGCGCAGACCTCGAGGATTGCCGACCACTGAAGGTCGTCGGCGCCCACGCTGACGATGACGACCGCTGGCCGCCGCACCCGGTCTGCTGCGCCAATCTGCGCAGGTATCTGCTGGCCGTTCAGCTGCTGCGGGCCCAGCAGCCCGGCCGTCACCGTCGCGCTGTCGCAGGCCAGGTTCAGCGCCTTCCAGCCATGGGCAGCGGCGAGGTCGCTCGCGTAGGACTGCGCGCTCCGGCCGCAGGCGCTATCGGCGACCGACGCATCAGGCACGAGGGGCAGCCCGGCTCCCGCGGCCGTCGAATCGCCCAGCACGACTTCCTGGATCCCCTGCAGCGGGGGCTGACCCGGCTGGCGCTGCACGGTGACGTCTTCGCTGCCGACCAGCTGAGTCAGCGAGCTAACCCCGTGCAGTGCACTGCGGGCGCCGTCTGCGGTGACTGCGATCGCGGTCAGGTTGATCGCCTCGGTAACGAGGAGACCGAGGACGAGTACCAGCGCGGTGGACCTGGGCGGGAGCCTGCGCCAGCCGGCGACGGCCCCGGCTAGTATCAGCGCCGCCAGCCCGGCGGCTGCGATTTCCCAGCCAAAGTAGCGTTCCCAGCCCGCCACCAGTTGGGCGCGCAGGCTCTGCCCGTTCTGGCTTGGACTGCGCCCCTGCACGAAGTTGTCCAGCTCGCTGTTGAGCGTGATCTGGCTGAGCTGCAGCTTTAGCTGGATGGGACCGCGGATGGAGATCGCTGTGGGTAGCCCCTGTCCGAACAGGTCGACCTCGGCCGGGCCTGACAACCTCAGCCGAGGCGCCGCGCCTACCTTGATGACCTGCCCGGCGACCGTCACGGTCTGCATGGGCGTGATCTCGAGCGCCGCACTGGTGGCCAGCACGGCTGCCACGATCATGGCCAGCCCGGCCAGGAAGCGGGCCCACGGGCCGCCGATGTGCACGTGCGTCAGGAACCGGCGAGACGGATCGGGAACATCGAGTTGGCTCGACGGGTCTGCAGCGCGCTCGTCGTCGTGCCTCCCGCTCATCACCAGAACGCAAGTTTACCTGCTGCGCCGCGACAGGCCCGAATGTCGCAGGCCCGGGTTACCGTGGCTGGGTGCTTGACGGCTTCCATCCTGCGGTCCGGCTGTGGTTCGAGCGGCGGTTTCCGGCCGGGCCGACGCCGCCGCAGGCCGATGGCTGGACTGAGATCGCGGCTGGCCGGCACACCCTGATCGCGGCGCCCACCGGCTCGGGTAAGACCCTGGCAGCCTTCCTGGTCTGCATCGACCGGATATACCGGGCGCACGAAGCGGGACTGGAGCCTACGGCGGGACCGCAGGTCGTGTACGTCTCGCCGCTGAAGGCGCTGGCGGTCGATATCCGGCAGAACCTCGAGCGGCCGCTCGCCGAGATCGCCGAGGCCGCCGTGCAGCTCGGGCTGACCGCGCCGGACATCCGGGTGTCGGTGCGGACGGGGGACACCGCAGCGGGGGAGCGGGCCGCGATGCTGAAGCGGCCGCCGGACTTCCTGATCACCACGCCGGAATCGCTGTACCTGCTGGTCACCGCCGAGCGGAGCCGGACCATGCTGCGCGCTGCGACCACGATCATCGTCGACGAGATTCACGCCGTCGCGGGCAACAAGCGTGGCTCGCACCTGTCGCTCACCCTGGAACGGCTGCAGCATGTAGCCGAGCAGCCGATCCAGCGGATCGGCCTGTCAGCCACGCAGCGCCCCATCGAGGCCGTGGCCCGGCTGCTGGTCGGCGCCGGCCCGGACCGGTCGGCCGCCGACGGATCGCCGCGCTGCTCGATCGTGGACATCGGCCACCGCCGCGCCCTGGACCTGGGCCTGGAGCTGCCCAGCGACGAGCTCGGCGCGGTCGCAACGACAGATCAGATGGCCGAGATCGGTGACCTGATCGCCGGGCACGTGCAGCAGCATCGCACCACGCTGATCTTCGTCAATACCCGCCGGATGGCCGAGCAGTTCGCTCACCAGCTCGGCGAGCGCCTGGGCGAGGGCCTGGTCGCGGCGCATCACGGCAGCCTGTCCAAGGATCGCCGGCAGCGGGTCGAAGCCCGGCTCCGCGAGGGGGACCTCCGGGCGCTGGTCGCGACCGCGTCGCTCGAGCTGGGAATCGACATCGGGCCGGTCGAACTGGTCTGCCAGATCGGCTCGCCGCGCAGCTTTGCCACGTTCCTGCAGCGCGTCGGGAGATCCAACCATACGAGTAACGGGGTACCTAAGGGCCTGGTCTACCCGACAACGCGCGACGAGCTGGTGGAATGCGCTGCCCTGTTGCGCGGCGCACGCTCCGGACGGCTCGACCGGCTGCTGATCCCGGTGTGCCCGCTAGACATCGTGGCCCAGCAGGTGGTCGCCGAGTGCGCAGCCGAGGAGTGGGCGGCCGACGAGCTGCTGACACTGGTCCGCGGTGCGGCGCCGTTCGCCGGGCTGTCCGCCGAGGACTTCGCGGACGTCGCCGATCTGGTCTCGGACGGAATCCGCACTGGCCGCGGTCGCCGGGCAGCCTACCTGCACCGGGATCAAGTCAGCGGGCAGCTACGCGGTCGGCGGGGCGCACGAATGGCTGCGCTCACCTCCGGCGGGGCGATCCCCGAGCTGGGTGACTACCGGGTGCTGGCCGAGCCGGACGAGGCCGTCGTGGGCACGGTCAACGAGGACTGGGCCATCGAGAGCATGGCCGGGGACGTGTTCCTGCTGGGCACCACCTCGTGGCGGATCCGCCGGGTCGAGGCCGGCATCGTCCGGGTGGTTGACGCGCAGGGCGCGCCGCCGTCGGTGCCATTCTGGCTCGGCGAGGCGCCCGGCCGCACAGTGGAACTATCCGAAGAGGTGTGTGCGCTCCGGTCCGGCGTCGCCGGGCAGCTGGGTATCGGCGGCATCCCGGCGGCAGCGTACTGGCTAGCGGCCGAGTGCGGGATCAGCGCTGACGCCGCGGAGCTCATGGCCGCATACCTGAACAGCGCGCTAGCGCAGCTCGGCGTGCTGCCCACGATGGACACCATCGTGCTGGAGCGGTTCTTCGACGAGGCGGGCGGCATGCAGCTGGTTGGGCACACGCCGTTCGGCGCGCGGCTGAACCGGGCACTCGGCCTGGCGCTGCGGAAGCGGTTCTGCGTGACGTTCGACTTCGAGTTGCAGGCGGCCGCGAGTGATAACGCGATCCTGCTCTCGCTTGGCCCGCAGCACAGCTTCCCGCTGGACCGGGTGCCGAAGTTCCTAGCCTCCGGCACGGTCGAGGAGGTCGTGCGGCAGGCCGTGCTGACTGCTCCGCTGTTCCCGGCCCGATGGCGGTGGAACCTCAACACCTCGCTCGCCGTGCTGCGCTGGAGGGGCGGCCGGAAGAACCCGCCGGCCATCCAGCGGATGGAGGCGGACGACCTGATGGCGGCGGTGTTCCCGACGCTGGCGGCCTGCCAGGAGAATGTCGCACCCGGTCCGATGGAGATTCCTGACCACCTGCTGGTGCGGCAGACGCTTGCCGACTGTCTGCACGACGCCATGGACATCGACGGCCTGAAGGAGCTGGTCGCCCGGATCGAAGCCGGCCGCGTCGAGGTCATCGTCCGGGACACGACGGAGCCCTCGGTGCTCGCGCACGAGATTCTGAACGGGCGGCCGTTCACCTACCTCGACGACGCGCCGCTAGAGGAGCGGCGCAGCCGCGCGGTTCCGTTGCGCCGCGGCCTGCCCGTTGAGCCGCACGAGCTCGGCCGACTGGACCCGGCGGCTATCGAGCGCGTCGCCGAGCAGGTTCAGCCTGACCCGCGGGACCGGCATGAGCTGCACGACCTGCTGCTCAGCCTCGTCGTGATGCGACCGGCTGACGACTGGCAGCCGTGGTTCGACGAGCTCGTGGCAGGCCGCCGCGCAGTCGAGGTGCCGGGCGACGACGGGACGCTGTGGGCCGCGGTCGAACGGCTGCCAGCGGTGCGCGCGCTGTTTCCCCGAGCGGACCCCGTTCCCGCCTATTCAAGCCCTGGTACGGCCGAGCCGCCCGACGAGGAGGTCGCGGCGGCAGACGCGCTGCGCGGTCACCTGGAGTGCCGCGGGCCGGTGACCGCGGCGGCGCTGGCGTCGGCGTGCGGGCTGCCCGAGGGCCTCGTCGTCCGCGGCCTCGCGGCACTGGAGGCGGAGGGCTTGGCGATCCGCGGTCGGTTCAGCCCGGCCGCACCGACGGAGGAATTCTGCTCACGGCGACTGTTGTCGCGCATTCACGCCTATACCCGGCAGCGCCGCCGGCGGGAGGTCGAACCAGTCACCGCCCAGGATTTCATGCGATTCTTGCTGCGCTGGCAGCACGTCGTGCCGGGCACCCGCAGGGAAGGCAGGTTCGGGCTGCTGTCGGTCATCGAGCAACTGCAGGGGTTTGAGCTCGCCACCGGGGCCTGGGAGACTTCGGTCCTGGCTGCCAGGGTCGAGGGCTACCGCCGCGAGTGGCTGGACGAGCTGTGCATGTCCGGGCAGGCTTGCTGGGGCCGGTTGTCGGTACGGGATCCGTCGTCGCTGGACACGGGGCCCGAGACCGAGCCGCGGCGGAGCGGGCTGACGCCATCTCGCGCCACGCCGATCACGCTGGCGCTGCGCGATGACCTGCCGTGGCTGCTGCGGGCGGCCCGCGGCGAC
>JBAUAR010000400.1:0-5284 GCA_049675875.1 Streptosporangiaceae bacterium | reverse complement strand
AGCCAGGCCGCATTCCGGGACGCCGTCCGGCGCACCGGCGAGCTCACGATGCTCGCAACGCAGACTTTCAGGCACCCGCGCTCCAGCACCGCCGAGCGGCTCAGGGACCAGGCCGAAGGACGCCACTACTCGACGTTCTCGCTCTACCCGCCGGAGGAGCTGCGCGCATCCATTGCAGAGTTCCTGGCCCGCCTGCCCGGACCCGAGGTCTCCTGGGTTGACGAGCACCTCCTGATCGTCGTCGTCAGCCGGAGCCCTCGCAACCAGACGGAGCCAGGCAGTTCCAGCAGCCCGGCGAGCCGGGCGATCACCAATCGCCCCTCCAGATCAGCGCCGGGCACCCCGGTGACGCTCCCGACAGGCGTCTAATCGTTGTGAACTCAGATGGCGCCCGGGCGTCCGGCCCGGCGGGCTCCACGGTGTGGAGGCTGTGGTCAGGCTTACGGCGCTTTCCCGCCTCGGCTGACACAGCGACGGTCCTGCGCGCGCCCCGGTTCGGCTGCGGCCCGCCCCGGGATACCCGGTCCGCCACCTGGCCCGCAGGGTCGTGCGTCTCGAACGGCTCACCGGTGCTTATCAGCAGGCTTGTCATAATCTGACACTACTGGCAGCGTGCGCAGGCCACGGGACCAAGAGGCATCGGATATGGGCCGAAAGCCGCATTCTCGCGGCCAGCGATGCTGTTGACACTCGTCTCAGCCCGTCATTCGGCCAGGATCGCCAAGCCGATCCCGGAAACAAAGCACACAGGCAGCCACCGACAGGACAAGGAGCCCGCCGTAATACGCCCAGAACTGGGCCCCCGATATCGGCGGCGTGATGACCGGCGACGCTGAAAGCCACTACAGGGCGAAGGCAGCCAGCACCGCATGGGCCGGGCTACCCGGCCAGAGCCGCGGGACGTCTCCTGGATCGAGGCGACTACGTGGACGAGGTAGACAGCGGCAGCGCCAGCGGAACCATCCTGTGCCAGCTGACGGTCCATCGGCGATGGCTGGCTACCCACTCGGCTTCGCCGGGGTAGCCAGCGCGACTTCGGTATTCACGTGCATCCAGCGTGACTCGGCTAGCCAGCTTCAGGCCCTGGCCTTGCTGCTGCGGTAGGCGAGGCTGGCGAGCGGCACCAGGACGGCAGACCCGATCGCGATCCCTTTTCCACACCTCGCTGGCCAGCCGCCTATACGCAGGACGACGGTCTTGCCGGCCTGCACGAGCCAGTAGGAGGCAGCGCCTTCATGGCATCGAACATCGGGCCCGACTGGCCAGCTCGAAGCCATACACAGCCGCCTAACAGCAAGAACAGCACAACGACACCGCCGACGGCGGGTATCAGGACGTCGACCGGCACCAGGTAGCCGGGCACGAACCCCCATCACCACGAACGGGATGATGCCCACCAGGATCAGGCCACCCAGCTACAGCCACTGACCGTGATCAGGCGCACCCCGAGCGACACGCCGGTGAGGAAGGGCAGCATCAGCGAAGGCAGCGGGAGCAGGTAGGCGGCGGCTGCCTTCGCCGACAGGTCGGTACTGGCCCGCAGCGGCGTGATCCGCAGCTGCCTGGTCCAGCCGCCGGCCAGATCGCGCGCGATCTTCCGCTCGGGCTGACCACGGCGAACATCGCTCCGTAGACCGCCGTCGCGGTCATGAAGTACACCGGGAAGCTGATGCCGTTGAACGTGGTGTGCTGGCGGCAGCTCCAGCGTCGCTGAGGTGGTGGATGATCTGGCGGAATGACTCGGTGAAGCTTTCTTCGCTGTAACCGAGATCGGTCGCTGCGCAGAAGTCTCTGACGAGGCCCTGGACCCGTGGCAGATTGGGCCGGGGCATCGATGGGAACAGGTGATGCTCGATCTGGTAGTTAAGGCCGCCGAGCAAGAAGGTGGTGAACCTGCCGCCTGTGATGTTTCGGGCAGTGACCACCTGCCGGCGGGCGAAGCCGGCCACTGTTGCGGTTTCGATGATCGGCATCGCCTTGTGGTTGGGTGCGAAACTGATGCCCAGGTACAGCGAGAAGACGGCCTGCTGTACGCCGATGAAGGCGAGTGCCCTGAGCGGGGGGAGCACCCACAGCACCACTGTCAGGTACAGCGCGGCATGCAGCATGAGGAGAGAGGCTTCTACCGCCGCGGCGCGGTCTCGCCGCCGCAGAAGCCGCTTGATGCCGAGTACGTGCATGCCACTGCTTCGCAGCACCATGAGGGGGAAGAAGAGCTGCGCCTGCCAGCGTGCCAGCCACGATGCGAGAGTGCGGCGCCCGTTTTCCGCCCCGTCGGACGAGGCTAGGGCGAGTCCTTCGGCGATATCGGGGTCGCGGCCCATCTCGTTGGGATGCGCATGATGAGCGTTGTGCTTGGGAACCCACCAGCCAAAGCTCAGCCCGATGAGCGCATTCCCCACCGCGAGGCCGAGCATGCGATTACGCCGTCGTGTGCAGAAAACCTGGTTGTGCCCCGCATCATGACCGATGAAGCCCATCTGGGTGAACATCATCCCCACCAATGCGGCGACGGCGAGGGCCGTCCACGAGTTGCCGACAAAGATGAACAGGGCCCATCCAGCGAAGAAAGCGACGATCGTCAGGCTGATCTTCACCCGGTAGTAGCCGGGCCTGCGGTCGAGCAGACCCATCGCCCGCACCCGCAGCGCCAGGGTACGGAAGCCAGCCTTCGAGGGATCGACGGCAACAGGCAGCCCGTCTACGGGTGAGGCGCGATCCGACGGCAGGGCAAGAACGCGCGGTGCTGTGCTCTTCGTCGCTCTTTCCTTCTGGCGTCTTCCGAGCACACCGCTCGGGGGCTTACGTCACCAGGGTCTGGGGCGACGGCGCCGCAGTCAGGGCCAAACCGGCACCAACCACACCTGCAACAGTACCTCCGCCAGACCCCCCGCAAGGCCGGCACAACGCGAGGTCTCCTGAGGCGCGTCGTGCAAGTTGGCGTTCTTCTCAGGACGCGCCGGCGAATGGAGAGAGCAGCGCAGCACACCCTGACTTCCAGGAGGAGTGCCTGCCGCTGCTGGAAGACGCGGTTGCCCGCGGCGATGCCAGCGCGCGGGACCTGGCCTACTTGATGGACCGGGTGCTGATGCACCGTGGTCAGCCGCAGGTCTATGGCACCCAGTACACCGACAGGGACGGCGTCCTGACCTTGTGGACCGTGTCAGAGCCAGGCGGCCTCGGCGCGCGGCGCGCCGCGCTGGGCCTTGAACCGGAGGCGCAGAATCTAGCGCGGCTCCTGGCCGCTAGGAGGCGCGAGCAGCAACCGGAATGACCGGCCGTCATAGAGCGGCGACTGCCTATGCTTGCCAGCAGCGACCGCGCGGAAGGCAACATCCGCTCATAGCCGCCGACGGATCACGCATTCTCAGCTATTGCGACGGCCAGCAGGCCGGCCAGACGCTGGAGATCCTGCTGTGCGCGAGGCCTCAGTTCGATCCAGTCCCGTCGCGAAGGATCACGACAGACGGCTGGATCGCTTCGATAGTCGTCCTTTACCTGTGACCATCCCTGCCGCGTGATCCTGAGATCGATGATTCGTGGTGCCTCCAGGTGGGCGACTTCTCGGCCCTCGATGTACACGGCGGGTTTATCGCCGTAACGGGATCGACGTTCGTGCGCTTTGCCTGTGGCGAGGCATGGGGCTACCGGGTCGTGGATCGGTCAGCTCGAGCTACCGTCGAACATCTCCGTCATCCTGGCGGAGCGCCCTCCGAACTAGGGCCCTGCCACCATGCTGTTGGCGGCATCGGCCTCAAGGTCGATGCTGATCCTGCCGAGACCGGACTCGGCTCGCTGTGCCCGGGCAGCTCAAGGAAGCCCGAACAACCCCCCCGAACAACCCCACTTGCCGCTCGCCATGAATGCAGTCGGCAATGCCCAGCGGTGCGGAGCGGTGCGATAGAAGACTGTGATGCTCTACCGGATGCGCGTCTACCAAGCGGTCAAGAAGAACCTGCCAGTCTTCCATGGCTTCTTCCGCACGCACCTCCTGCCAGTGCAGCTCCGTCATGGTGCCCGGCTGGTCGGCCGATGGGAGACCCAGGATGGCCGCGTGGTGGCGATCTGGCAGTACGACGACGCGACGGCTTACGAGCAGATCCAGGCGGCCGTGCGCGCCGATCCCGACTCCAGGCGTGCCCGGGACCGCCGCGCTCAACTGCCGACGCTCATAACGGCCACCGAGCAGGTCTTCATGTCCTCGACCGTTGACGCTGCATCTCAGGCCGACGGCAATATGGAGCGCCAGGACTGATGGGACGATTCGACCCTGCTGGAGCATCCGATTCTGCCGCATCTCGGATGCCTTGAGAAAGGCTCGGCCCGCTTATGCCTGTCGGCGGGCCGCTGGGGTCGCGGGCGTACGTCCGAGCGCTCGCGCCGACAGGGCAGTGAGCCAGCCAAAGCCAGTGATGATGCTGACACGCTGGAACAGCCCGCCTCGGCTGACGAACCGGGGTGACTGGCCGAAGCCGGCCCCGGCCAGGACCATGCTGCCGAGCATGGCGGCGCCGCTGCCGGCGCTATACAGGCCGAAGCCGCGCTGGCCGGCCCGCCAGCACCGCCAGCCACAGGTGAGTGCGGCGGCGGGGAGACCCAGGAACACCGGGACAGCCGCAAGATTGTGCGCGATGCCGGCACGGCTGGGCCGCGTGAGCGCATCGGGCGTTCCCGGCGGGTATCCGCTCACCGGGTCGGTGGTGAAAACTGCCGCCGCGATCAGCCCCGCGCCTGCGGCTCCGATCAAAGCCGGAGCAGGCTGGCCGCCCGCTGCATCGCCAGCGCCGGCCAGGCCTGCGGCCCCAGCCAGGAACAGCGTCCCCGCCACCGTGAAGTTTGCGGCCTGGATCCAGCCGCGCGGCCCGAGCGCCAGAGAACTCACCGGGTGGCGGAGCGGCCGGTAACCTTCCCGCACCGCACCCTCAAGCAGAAACACCGCGACGAACACCGGACCTGCGGCGGCACCGCACCGCAGCAGCCCACGAGTCCATGCCCGCGACCTGACGGGGACACTGACAGGCTTCACAAGCGCAGCGTAGCCAGCCACGCCCAGCGGCCGACAGGCCGTAGCTCGTAATCCGCCAGCAACCCTACGCAGACGCGCGCTCATGCCGCTGCGAGTTTCTAGCTCGAGCGAGGCCACGCTACGGGAAGCCCCGAAAGACGCCGTATGCGTCGACCGCGTCCGCGAACTCCTCCCAGTCCATGTTCGCGATGTTCAGGTTGTTGTCGATACCCCACAGCTGGCCCGCTATGCATCGAAACGGGGCCCGGTCACTGCCGC
>JBAUAR010000399.1:0-16157 GCA_049675875.1 Streptosporangiaceae bacterium | reverse complement strand
GTGCCGGACAGCACGCGCGGGTGGCGGGCACCGGGCCGCGGATGATCCGAGCTGGGTAGCGGCGTAACACGAGGCGACGGCCGCACGAAGCGGCCGCCGCCCCTTTGGACTCGCCGTGTGCGAGTCCGCTAGCGCTGAGCTAGCGAGCCCGCCGCAGGCCACGGCGCTTGCCGCGCGCCGTCTTCCTCGACCACATCATCCTCATCGTGAGCATGGTCGCGCAGATGGCGGCGATTGCCATGACGGGCTTGACGAAACGCATCTGCGATATCACCCTCCCCCGATGCCGCTGCAGTCCCGTTCGCGCGTAATCCCCGCAAGCCGGAGCGGATTCCGGCTGGCACGACGGGTTCTGCAGAATTTGACTGTGCGCGTGTACCCGCTCTGCGCCGTCTGCAAACCGTGCGTCGCCCACTTCTGCCTGTTCGCGCGGCCGGACTTCGGGCCCCGCCTGGCGGGGCGCTCCTGCTCGATCTAGACTGAACATTCAGTCAAGCGGAGGCGGGAGGGGCAATGTACGGATTGTCTGCGGAGGACCTGCAGATCCAGGCGCGTGCCCGGGCCTTCGCCGACGAGCTGATCCCGTTCGAGCTGGAGGCCGAGCTGAACGGCGGCGAGTTGCCCAGGGCGGTAGTCACGGCGCACAAGGCGCGTGCCATCGAGCTTGGCCTATTCGCCACCAATATGCCCGCCGAGCTTGGCGGTGTCGGGTGCACCTCGCTGCAGCAGGTGCTCGTGCAAGAGCAGGTCGGCCGGGTGACCAACGCGCTGGCTTGGGTCGCGGCCACGCCGCCGTCCTGGTTCTCGCCGGTTGCCACGGCATACCAGCTCGAGCGGTTCGTGCTGCCGACGGTCCGCGGGGAGCGCGAGGAGTGCTACGCGATCACTGAGGAGGGCGCCGGCTCCGACGTTGACGGCATCGTCGCTACCGCCCGGCGTGATGGCGACGGCTATCTGCTCACCGGCGAGAAGTGGCATGTCACGTCCTTCAACACCGCCGACTACGCGTTTTTCCAGGCCAAACTCGCGGGTGGTGAGCACGACGGCGAGCACGCCATGTTCCTGGTCGACCTGCCGAGCGCTGGCGTCACCGTGGTGCGGACGCCCGCCTACGCGCACACCATCAGCCATCAGCACCCGATCGTCTCGTTCGCCGACGTTCGCGTTCCGGCGAGTCACCTCGTCGGCGCCGAAGGCGACGGCATGGCATTTGCCTACGAGTGGTTCCGGTTCGAGCGGCTCATGGTCGCGGCTCGCTGCCTCGGCGGCGCGCAGCGGCTGGTCGAAGACATGACGACGTTCGCGCGCGACCGAGTGGTCCGCGGTACGCCGATCACGGGCTTCGGACTCATCCAGGGCATGCTGGCCGACAGCCTGACCGAGTTGTTCGCCGCCCGGTCCCTGGTCTATGAGACCGCCCGCGGCATCGACGCGGAGACGGACCTGAAGGTCCAGCACGCCCAGTGCTCGATGGCCAAGCTGTACGCATCAGAGATGGCCGGCCGGGTTGCCGATCGCGCCGTCCAGGTCTTCGGCGGCCGGGGATACATGCGGGAGAACGTCGCTGAGCGGCTGTTCCGCGAGCTCCGCGTCGAGCGAATCTGGGAAGGCACCAGCGAGGTGCAGCGCAGCATCATCGCCGACCAGCTCGTCAAGCGCGGTCCCCGCGCGCTCGCGTGACGCGTCAGCCGTCCGCGGTCGGCCGAATCCGGCCCGACCAGTCGACTAATGCCGTTCTGGTGTAGCTCCAACTACACCAGAACGGCATCCATGGTCCCGGCAGCGCCCACTATGCCTGGTCCGCCATCCGGATTACCCGGATCTGAGTGGTTTGTGCCTCCAGACGGTCGGTCTCGTCGCGCAGCGTCGTCTGCACGGTGACCGCAGTGCGGCCGCGATGCAGCCCGACTGCGACGGCCCGCACTTCACCGGCCGCTGCGAACGGCATGAGGGCGACAAGCGCCTCGAGGTCGGCTGCCACGCGCCCAGTCTGCCAGCGACGTCAGGACTGCCGGCGCGATCGGCCGCTACCGCTAGCTAGACAGGCTCGCCTCGACCGCGGAGACCAGCTCGGGAGCGTCGGGCGCCGTCATGGGGCGGAACCGGCCGAGCACCGAGCCGTCGGGTCCCACGAGGAACTTCTCGAAGTTCCACTGCACGTCCCCGGCTTCGCCGCCGGCGTCGGCCACCGCGGTGAGCTCGGTGTAGATGGGGTGCCGACCGTCGCCATTCACCTCGATCTTCTCGAACATCGGGAAGCTGACGCCGTACGTCGTCGAGCAAAACTCAGCAATCTGCTCAGCGGTGCCGGGCTCCTGGCCGCCGAACTGATTGCACGGGAAGCCGACCACCGCAAAGCCCTGGTCCGCGAACCGCTCGTGCAGCGCTTCCAGTCCTCCATACTGCGGGGTCAGGCCGCAGCGGGATGCGACGTTGACAACGAGCAGCGTCTTGCCGGCGAGGTCGCCGTCGGTCAGCGACGATGGCTCGCCGGTCAGGGTGTTCACGGGAATGTCGCGAAGAGTCACGTCGATGGTCCTCACGCTCGAGGGAACGGCAGCGCCGGGTCGCGCGGCACAGCGAGGTAACACTGCCGAGGGCCGGGATATGCCGCGGCCGTCACGACGAAGCGCACTGCGCGCGGCCGCGGCCGAGCCGACGGCACCAGCTCCGACTCAGCCCGTTCCCACGCTTATCGTGGCCTTCCAGACCGAGTCCCCGAGGTAACCGCGCGCAACCTGGGTGACGAACTGGTAGACGGCGTCCTCGTCTGGCGACAGCGGGCCCGGCTTGGCATACCGCGACGTGAGGCCGCGCTGCACTGACTCGCACGCGCCCCAGTCCTGCTGGTTGGTGATGTCCCAGAACTCGACCGCGTAGCCGGGGTCGAAACCGGGCCTCGCCAGCGACTCGGGAGCGAACGCCCAGCTGCACTGGATGAGCGTGCGGTCGACCGCAACGGGTGTCAGGACGTGCGTCATCACGTAGTCGGGGTGCAGGCTGAGCAGCACGTTCGGAAAGATGCTCACGTAGATCACGGTGCGGAGGCTGGCGGAGTCCAGGCCGCGAAGCGGAGCGCCGAGGCTAGCGCCGTCGAGCGACATGGTGTCCATGCCGTCCCGGAGTTGCATCCAGCCGCCAAGCCACGGGCCGGTCGTCTGGTAGTTCGCTCCGCTGCTCGGCGGGCTGACCCGGCACAGCTCGGGGTGGATCACCGGGCAGTGGTAACACTCGTGGTAGTTCTCGGTGAGGATCTTCCAGTTGGCCGCGGCGTCGTAGGCGTGGCCGCCAGCGATATGGAGGCGTTCCGGCTCATAGGGCGCGACCAGCGTGTCCAGGTCAGCCAGGGCAGGCTCCATGGGCTCGGCGTTACCTGAGCCGTCGATGAAGATCAGTCCGTGCCAGTCCGTGACCGGCAGTTCGACCAGTCCCCAGCGAGATTCGTCGAAGCCCGGCGTGCCTTTGAAGCCCTTGGCGGCGCGCAGCTCACCGGACAGTCCATACGTCCAGGAGTGGTAGGGGCAGACGATCGCCGGGCGCTGCGCCGAGTCGCCGCAGGGCAGCAGTTCATGGCCGCGATGGCGGCAGTAATTCGCGAATGCGTGCAGCTCGCCATCGCCGTCGCGACTCAGCAGCACGCTGCCGGCCCCGACCGGCACCGCCCGCTGATCGCCGGGGCTAGCGAGCTCGGAAGCGAACCCCGCACAAGTCCAGCCACCACCGAAGAAGTGCCGCTGTTCCCACGTGAAAACGGCCGGGTCGGTGTAGGCCGCGGGCGGCAGCATCCGGCTCTCGCCGAACGGCCGCAATGCGTCGGCAACGCCGGCTGGGTCGACCGGCGCAAGCGACGTGATCGGTCCGCCCGGTGTGAGCGGCCGACCTTGTTGACTGATCATACAGTCAAGCTTAGGCGGCGGGATCCGCGGCTGTCCAGCCGCGGGCCGAGCAGTTGCTCCGGCATCAGCTGCGCGTCCGCTGGGTGCGCCTTACCAGCACTGGGAGCGAGTCGGCCGAGAGGGATTCTGTTTCCTCAAACTGTCGGTCTGAGGCTCTTGCAGCCCGGCCCGAACAGACGAAGGGTTCTCTATTCGCGTTTGAGCTTGAGGCCGATCGTGGGCACGAAGAGTGACGCGAGATATTGGGGCCAGAGGATGGCACCATTGCAGCGGAAGCGGATGTTCGTGCCGTCCGCGGCGTCGAAGGACTGCGCATGGCTCGAGTATCGGCCGGTTCTGACTTGGAGCGTGTGTGGGCCGGGCTCTACTGGTAGTTCGACGGTCTGGTTCCGGTCGATCGATCCGGCTGGGTTGCCGTCGAGAATAATTCGAAACGGTTTGCGGCGGAGTTCCGCGATGTAGACGGTCTCTCGCTCCAGTATGACGGTGGGTGACATTCCAGCCTCCGTATTCCTATTGGATCAGAGGGTCCGCGTCAGCTCGGTAGCGCAGGTATCTCGACGATAGCAGGATTCCTGAACGACCGTGCTAATCTCCTGACATGCGTACAGGACCTCGGGAAACGCGCAAGCTGCGCACGTTCACCGAGGCCGCCCGACGAGCCCAGATCATCGGGGCGGCGATCGACACCATCGCCGAAGTCGGCTTCGGAAGAGCTTCCCTGAGCCGCATCGGCGAGCGGGTTGGGATCAGCAAGGGGCTCATCGGCTACCACTTCGCGGGCAAGGACGATCTGATCGAGCAAGTCGTGCTCGAGGTGCTCGAGGAGGGGAAGGCGTATATGCGGCCGCGCATCGTCGACGCCATGTCAACCGCTGCCGGGTTCCTGCGCGCCTACATCGAGTCGAACCTCGCCTTCATGCAGGAGCATCGCAATTACATGGTGGCCGTCGTCGAGATCGAACGCAGTGGTCTCACTGCCGACGGCCGGGAGCGGTTCCACGGTCACGCAGCTGCAATCGACGAAGCCGTGCAGGTCCTCGGACAGCACCTGGCGCACTACCAGGCTGCTGGCGAGCTACGTCCCGACTTCGACCCGGACGTCATAGCAGTCGCCATCCGGGCAGCGATCGATGCAGTGCTACACCGATACGCCCGTGACCCCGACCTAGACGTCGACAACTACGCCAGGGAGATCGTCACCGTCTTCGACCTGGCGACGCGCGCCTAGGACACCCGAGACTCGCGAGCCCGTGACCGGTCGGACCGAGCCGACTGCCGGCAAGCAGTGGCGGCCATCCCGTCCCTGACACGTCCCCGACATGGACAAGCCCAGGCCATCGCTGGCCCGGGCTCGCAACAAGACCCAGGTTCGTATGGGTCACATCATGTGGAGGTGGCGGGAATCGAACCCGCGTCCTTCAGCACCTCACCAGGGCTTCTCCGGGTGCAGCCTGCTGTGCTTTTCTCAGCCCCGGCGATCACGCAGGCAAGCTGCCGACGGGCTCAGTCGCTGTTAGATGTCCCGGTTAGCCCCGCGACCGGGCTCTCCGGTAAATCCTCCTCGCTGATGCCAGACACCGGGCCGGAGGAACTCCCGGGCTGACAAGGCTACTGACTCTGCGGGTTATTAAGCCGCGAGGGCCAGCTTGGCCTGAGTGCTGTTTGAGTTGGCACTTATTGTTTTGCGGTCACAGTGTTAACGGGGTTATGTCCGCCGTCCCCGACCCGCTTCCCCTGGATCAACTACCGAAGTCGAAGCCTGTCACCCCCTCGCGTGTTCTTACCATTGAACCTACCTGATCGATGCCGGCGTGGTCGAGTGAGATCCCATCGCGGATGAAATGCCCCGTATGCCCTGGGATGCCTTGCCCGGAGACGGAGAACGCCCGACGGGCTGGCCGCAGAGCGCGATCCCCGCCGGGCATCCACCGAATGGTGATGAGATGCCCCCGTGGATGCTGGCGGTGGCCGGAAATGCCTCCACGGGGGCCAGGACCGGCAGGGTCGGGGCCGGTCTCCAAGGCCGGGCCTCCCCCGAGATGAGGCCCGGTTCTCATCACAATGACTGGGCCGCAACCCCCCAAGCGGCACCCCAGTCATAGGAGAAGACGCCACTACGAGGTGATGTGGTTGCTCGGAGTAACCAAAATCGCATTAACGACTGCGTCATGGTTCTGTGTGCCGGTTAGCGCCATGGCAGGGTGCCCGCCGTTCACGATCCCGCGCGGAGATCCTGGAGGAAGCTGGCTGTCAGCGGGACAGCGGAGGCATTCGGCGCGGTCGCGGAGTTGCTGAGCTGCACTACAGCGAAGGCGATGTCACCCTGATAGCCGACGAGCCAGTCGCTCCGCAGGTTACCTGATCCGAAGGGAGCGCTCCCGGTCTGGCCGAATACGTTGCCGCCGACGTTCGCGACCTGGTTCTGCTGCGTCTGCATCGCGGCCTGCATCATGCCGCGCAGCGAGGTCAGCACCTCATTGCTCGCCACGCTGCGCCCGGCGGAACTCGGGTCGGGGAGTTTCGAAACGAGCGACGGTGCGTGCCACTGTCCGGACTGGACCGCCCCGGCGGCCAGCGCCATGCCCAGTGGGCTCACGAGCACATCGCCGGTGCCGATCAGATCGGCAGCCAGCCGTCCCTCACCCGTTGGCTGCCCGATCTGTCCGGCGAAGGCCCCGCTGACCGGGAGCTGCCAGCCGCCGATCCCGAAGGCTGTACCTGCCTTGGTCAGGTCGCTCGCGCTCAATGAGAGCGACAAACCCCCTGCGAATGCCGTGGCACACGCGTGCGAAAAGTCTGCCTCGAAGGACGGCGTGCTCCCGAGGCCCGGTACCGGCGGGTCATTGGTGAAGACCGTCCCGTCTACCGAGTTGCTCGCCGGACAGGGCACGGGGTCGCTAGGGGTCAGGCGTCCCGTTGACAGCAGTGCGGCTGACGAAATGATCGTGAACGCCTGCCCTGGCTGGTACTGGCCCGACAGCGGACTCAGTGACGGCATGCCGCCAGCAGCCTGACTGGCGACGGCGAGGATCTTGCCCGTCGACGCTTGCACCGCCACGATCGCCGCCGATGTGGGCACCGCGGCGAGCGCCTCGTCGGCCGCCAACTGGACGCCCGAGTCAAGCGTGGTATGCACCGCCGTGCCGGCCGTTCCCGGCCAGGTCCGCAGATCGACCTCGGCCTTACCCGATTGCTGTAGCACCACCTCGGTGCGCGACGTACCGACCAGTTCACGCTGGAACGTGGCCTCGAGTCCGGATAGCCCCACCGTGGTGCCGGGACGGTACTCCACCCCGTCGGTGCGCAGCACTTCGGCCGTCTCGGTGCCGACCAAGCCCACGACGTCCGGCGCGATGCTCGTGAAGAGCGGCTCGGTAGCCTGCCTGATCTGCAGGCCAGGGATGGCGCTCAGGCTCTGGCGCAGGCTTGCGTACTCGCTGGGCGTGTACGTGATCAGCTCGAGAAAGTCGTCCTGCGGGTTCTGCTCGATCTGACCCTCGATCTGGCTTGCCGGAATCTTGGTGACGGCAGACAAGGCCGCCGCGGTCCGGGCCGAGTCGGCGAGCTCGCCGGGGTAGACACCCACCTGGAAGACCTGCGAGGGCACTATCAGCGACCGGCCAGCCGAGTCCAGTACCTGGGCGCGCGGGTAGAACTGGCTGACGACTGCCAACTGCTCCCGGTCCGTCATGCCAGGGACGATGACCGATGGACTCCAGAGGATCCGCCAGCCGTCCGCGCCGTCCCGCAGCGCGAAACTGCCCGTGTAGCTCCACGGCAGGCCGCTCCCTGACAGGTCGATATCAGCCTCGAACTCGGCTCGGGCCGTCGCGCCGTGCTGGCTCACGCTGCCCATCGACATGCTGACATTGCTCGCATTCAGCCGCTGATAGGCGCTCGCCAGGGCCGCCGCCACGACCTTCGGGTTCCCGGTAGTCAGCTGAGCGGCCGCCATATAGTGCCGGCCCTCCCAGGCCAGCAGGAATTGCCCCACCGTCGGCTCGGCCGCAGACATGCCGGGCCGCGCCAGCCCCACGCCGACCAGGGTGGCGGCGACGACGAGCACAGCCGCGCGCAGCAGCAAGGAACGTGAGCGCACTGCCACCCTGAAAGATCCCGCCCTGCCTCGGCTGCCCTGGTTGGTACTTCCCCGCCTGCTCCCGTTCCCCGTCCTTGGGTGGTGCAGTCGTGGCCGGGGCGACGGAGTCCGGGGCGCGCGGTGGGCCCCAGGGTGCCGCTGACGGCTGCCGGACCGGGTTGCGCCGGTCACGGTTATCTCCGCCGCCGAAGCGCGCGCTCGACTTCCCTAGCAGCGTCCCGCTTGGCCAGATCCTGTCGCTTGTCGTAGGACCGCTTGCCGCGGCCCAGCCCGAGCTCGATTTTGACCTTCCCGTCGGAGAAGTACAGCGAAAGCGGGATGAGGGTGAGCCCTCGCTCATGGACCGAGGTGGCCAGCTTGTCGATCTCCCGGCGGTGCAGCAGCAGCTTGCGGGTGCGCCGCGGCTCATGGTTGGTCCAGGTGCCCTGGGTGTACTGGGGGATGTGGACGCCGTGCAACCAGGCTTCGCCGTCGGTGATCTGGCCGAACCCGTCAGCCAGCGTCGCGCGGCCGGCCCGAAGCGACTTCACCTCGGTGCCGGTCAGCACGAGACCCGCCTCTACCGTGTCCTCGATGGTGTAGTCATGCCGGGCTCGTCGGTTGCTGGCAATGATCTTCTTGCCTCGGTCCGCTGCCACCGGTTGACGATTCTAGCTTCACACGCGCAGGTAACGCCTGAGGGTGAGGAACGAGGTAGCGCCGCAGATCAGCAGGCCGGTGATCATGGCCACGATGATCACCTCCACGAGGTCAGTAGTGCTGAGGGTGACACCGTACGGGAATATGCTCTGCAGGCTGCTGAGCAGTACCGACTTCACGCCGATCAGCAAGCCAGTGGCGACCAGCCAGCCGAACAGGCCGGCGATCATGCCCTCGACGAGGAACGGCAGCTGCACGTAGAAGTTCGAGGCTCCGACCAGGCGCATGATCGAGGTCTCGCGGCGGCGGTTGAAGGCCGAGAGCCGGATCGTGTTGGCGACCAGCAGGATCGCGGCGACCAGCAAGAAGATGGCGATCACCACGACTGCGTTCCTGGCACCGTCGAGGAGCTTGTAGAACTGGTCGAGGATCGAGGCGTCGTTGACCACCTGGGACACTCCCGGCGCCCCGTCCATGACCTCGGTGACCTGGGCCGCATCCGCCTCGGTGTTCTTGAGCCTGATCTCGAACGATGGCGGGATCTGTGTCTTGTCGGTATACCGGACGATCGGCTCGTTGTCGGCGAACTCCTGCCGGAACTGCTTGTAGGCCGCGGCCGCCGACACGAACTGGACGCTCAGCGTGTCGTGCGTCGCCAGCAGCTCGTTCCTGATCGAGGTGATCTCAGACGGGGTGACACCGCCGTTCTTCTGGCAGTTCACCGCCACGTCGGAGGGCGTGCACAGGTAAACCGAGAGCTGCACCCGGCTCTGCCAGTAGGCCCGGGTGTTGTCGACCTGCTTGACGAACAGCAAACCAGTGCCGAGCAGGGACAGGCTGATCGCGACCACCACGACGAGGGCGACGGTCATGGTCAGATTGCGACGCAGCCCAATCCACACCTCGCTGAACACGAACTGGAAACGCATTGTCGGCAGTTGTCCTTCGAGTAGTCGGTCGCGGCCGTCAGTAAGCCTGGCCGTAGACCCCGCGCGACTGGTCGCGGACGACCTTGCCGTACTCCAGCTCGATGACGCGCTTGCGCATGGAGTCGACGATCGCGGCGTCATGCGTCGCCATCACGACCGTGGTCCCGGTCCGGTTAATCCGGTCGAGGACCTTCATGATGCCGATCGAGGTCGCCGGATCGATGTTCCCGGTCGGCTCGTCGGCCAGCAGGATCATCGGCCGGTTGACGAAGGCCCTGGCCATAGCGACGCGCTGCTGCTCGCCGCCGGACAGCTCGTCCGGCATCCGCTCACGCTTGCCCTCAAGACCCACCAGGTCGATGACCTCGGGGACAACCTTGCGGATGAACCGGCGGGGCTTGCCGATCACCTCGAGAGCGAACGCGATGTTCTGGTAAACGTTCTTGTTCGGCAGCAACCGGAAGTCCTGGAACACGCAGCCGATACGGCGGCGCAGGTGCGGAACCTTCCAGTTGGTGAGGCGGGCCAGGTCCTTGCCCGCGACGTGGATGCGGCCCGTGGTCGGCCGCTCCTCCTTGAGGACCAGCCGGAGAAAAGTCGACTTGCCGGAGCCAGACGGCCCGACCAGGAAGACAAACTCGCCCTTCTCGACGTCCAGGTTCACGTTCTCCAGCGCTGGGCGGCTCTGGTTCGCGTACGTCTTGGTGACGTTGTCGAAGTGGATCACTGGCCCATCGCAGGTGTAGGCGAGACTGGCACGGCTGCCCGGGCCTTACACGCTCCCGGTTTGGCCTCGGGCCAGTCTAGGGGGGAAACTGATCAGGAACGTCCAACATCGTCGAAGTGACCCAGCGCCCGATTGCGCCGGGTAGGAGCCGGATGAGTTGTGAGCACCTGATTTGCGCCCAGTGTGCCGGACCGGTTGCGGAGGGTCGCTGCCCGACCTGCCGTGAGGCCCGTGCCCGCGTCCATCAGCACGGCCACGGCATGAGCGTGCAGCTGATAGCTGCTGTTCTGCTTATCCTCGCCCTGCTGGCGGTCGCGGCGGTGCACCTGGGGCACTGATCAGCAGCAGCAGCAGCAGCAGCCGGACCACGCGAGCCGGCTCGCTGGCTGTCAGCTGGCTACTGCTGGTTCGCTGACTAGAGGCCCTGGCTTCGCATCCAGCGGATCTCGGCTTCGATGAAGTCGTCGATCTCGCCATCCATCACGGCGGCGGTATTGCCGGTCTCGATATGGGTTCGCAGGTCCTTGACGTTCTGGTAGGGGTGCAGGACGTAGTTGCGGATCTGCGTGCCCCAGCTCCGCCCGCCGTCGCCGCGCAGTTCGTTGAGCTTGGCCGCCTGCTCCTCGCGGTTACGCTCAAGCAGCTTGGACTGCAGCACCGCCATGGCGGTGGCCTTGTTCTGGATCTGGCTGCGCTCGTTCTGACACGACACCACGATGCCGGTCGGCAGGTGCGTAATCCGTACCGCGGAGTCGGTGGTGTTGACGCCCTGGCCGCCGGGCCCGCTGGACCGGAACACGTCGACGCGGATCTCGTCCTCGGGGATGTCGATGTGATCGACCTGCTGGACCACGGGCAGCACATCGACCATGGCGAACGAGGTCTGGCGGCGGCCCTGGTTGTCGTACTTGGAGATCCGCACCATGCGATGCGTGCCGTGCTCACCGCGCAGGGTGCCGTAGGCGTACGGCGCCTTGACGGTGAACGTGGTCGACTTGATGCCCGCCTCCTCGGCGTACGAGGTGTCGTAGACCTCCGTCGCGTACCCGTGCCGCTCGGCCCAGCGCAGGTAGATGCGGCGCAGACCCTCGGTCCAGTCGGCCGCGTCGGCTCCACCCGCGCCGGCGTTGATGCTGATCAGCGCTTCCCTGGCGTCGTACTCGCCGCTGAGCAGCGTCCTGATCTCGAGCTGGTCGATCTCCTTGCGCAGCGCCGCCAGCTCCCGCTCGGCCTCGTGCCTGGTCGGCTCGTCGTGCTCACTGTCCGCTAGCTCGAACATGACGGCGGTGTCGTCGAGCCGGCGATGCAGCGCGGCGAGCCTGGCCAGCTCCGCGTCGAGGTAGGACAGCCGCCTCGTGACTTCCTGGGCCTGCTCCTGGTCGCTCCACAGGCTCGGATCGACTGACCGCTCCCGCAGGCCCTCGGCTTCCTTGCGCATGGCGTCGAGGTTGAGGACAGCCTCCACACTGGCGAGCGTCGCGGCCAGCTCAGAGAGCTCGCCCGCGGGGTCGGTTGCCATGACTGCAGCCTACGCGACCGGCCGTATCCAGCAGGTGCTGCCCGCTGACTGAACCTACAGGCAACGGGCGCCGGCCGACCGCTCGTCAGCCCGGCAGCGTCGCCGTCGTGACCAGCGAGCGCACCGCCCGGACGGCCACCGACAGCGTCGCGATGCTGAAGTCGTTGCCCTCCCAGATCTCGGTGAGGGTCTGGTTCGCCCGGCGCACGGCCGGCGCGTTCCGCTCGACCCAGGCTGCGAGCCGCTGCTCGGGGCTGCCGGGCTCGGTGACCGTGAGCACGTCCCTGGCCAGCGCTGCATGCGCGGCGTAGAGGTCGTCTCTGACGGCACCCCTGGCCATCGTGTTCCACCGGTCCTCCCGGGGCAGCGCGGTGATCAGATCCCGCAGCCTGGCAATCTGCAGCCGGTCCGCGAGGTCGAAGTACACCTCGGCGGTCTCATCGACCGACCGGCCGGTGCCGTAGCCGATATCGACGATGTCGAAAGCCGAGTACGCAGGCACCATCGCGGCGATGCGGTCGGCAAGGGTGTCGGGGACGCCTGCGGCCACGTACTCCTGCCGGCGCTCGTCGAAGCCCACGAGGTCCCGGCCCGCCAGCAGCTTCGGCAATCCGGCAGCCACCGTCAGCACGCCCGCCCCGAAGAAGTCGCAGATGGCTCGCACGTCGAATGGCGGGCGGCGGAACGCCAGCAGCCACCGGGCCGCGCGTTCGGTCAGCTTGCGGCCTTCCAGCATCGCGCTGATCTGCACGCCGGCGTCGACGCTGCCATCGAGCGCCTCGACGCGCGCCCAGAAGCCCGGCATGTCGAAGACGGCCCTGGCGACGAGCCACGCCGCGGTGATGTCGGGGACCGAGGCCCCGGTCTCCTCGGCCAGCCGGAACGCGAAGGTGATACCGCAGCGGTCCACCATGTCGTTGACGACCGCGGTCGTGACGATCTCGCGGCGCAGCGGATGGGCGTCGAGCCGTGCCACGTACCGCTCCCGCAGCGCCGGCGGGAAGTACTCGGCCAGCACTTGATGCAAGTACGGGTCGTCCGGCAGGCCGGAGGCCAGCACCTCCTCGGTGGCCTCGATCTTGGTCTGCGCGAGCAGCACCGCGAACTCGGGCACCACCAGGCCGGTGTGCGCCGTCCGCCGCTCGGCGATCTCGCGATCGGTCGGCAGCACGTCCAGCTTGCGCCGGATCCGGCCGTCGCGCTCGAGCTTGTGGATGTAGCGAGCGTGCACGTGCAGCATCTGCGGCGCCTGCGCCCGGGCCGCGGCCAGCACCCGGTTCTGCTGGTAGTTGTGCACCAGGACCTGTCGCGCGACGTCGTCGGTCATGTGCTGCAGCAGATCGTTCCGGCCGGCGACGGTCAGGGTCCCCGCCCGCACCTCGTGGTCGAGCAAGATCTTGATGTTGACCTCGTGGTCGGAGGTGTCGACCCCGGCCGAGTTGTCGATGAAGTCGGTGCACACCAGCCCGCCGGCCAGCGCGTACTCGATCCGTGCCTGCTGCGTCAGGCCGAGGTTGCCGCCCTCGGCGACCACCCTGGCCCGCAGTGCGGCGGCATCGACCCGCACCGCGTCGTTGGCCCGGTCCCCCACGTCGGGGTCGGACTGGTAGGACGCCTTGACGTAGGTGCCGATGCCCCCGTTCCACAGCAGGTCCACCGGTGCGGCCAGGATCGCGGAGATCACCTCGTCGGGCGACGTCGCCGGGCCCGCGTCGCCGATCCCGAGCGCGGCTCTCGCCTGCGGCGATAGCGCGATGGACTTCGCCGACCGCGGCCACACGCCGCCGCCAGCCGAGATAAGGCGGGCGTCATAGTCGCCCCATGACGACCGCGGCAGATCGAACAGTCGGCGCCGCTCGGCGTAGCTAGCCGCCGGGTCGGGGTTAGGATCCAGGAATACGTGCCGGTGATCGAACGCGGCGACAAGCCGGATGTGCGGCGACAGCAGCATCCCGTTCCCGAACACGTCACCGGACATGTCGCCGACACCCGCCACGGTGAACTCGTCGGTATCGACGTCGACGCCGAGGGTGCGGAAGTGGTACCGGACCGATTCCCAGGCGCCGCGCGCGGTGATGCCCATCTTCTTGTGGTCGTAGCCCGCCGACCCGCCAGAGGCGAACGCGTCGCCGAGCCAGAACCCGCGCGCCAGCGCGATCTCGTTCGCGTAGTCGGAAAACGTCGCCGTGCCTTTGTCGGCCGCCACGACCAGGTACGGGTCGTCGCCGTCGTGTCGCACCACCTGAGCCGGCGGCACGACCGTGCCGTTCTCGAGGTTGTCGGTCACGTCGAGCATGGCGGTGACGAACAGCCGGTAGCAGGCCAGCACCTCGGCCGCGTAGGCGTCCCGGTCGGCGGGGTCCGGCAGCTGGCTGCAGACGAAGCCGCCCTTGGCCCCGGACGGCACGATGACGGAGTTCTTGACCTCCTGTGCCTTCGCCAGGTCGCTGATCTCGGTCCGGAAGTCCTCCGGCCGGTCCGACCAGCGCAGACCGCCCCGCGCCACCGGCGCGAATCGCAGGTGCACCCCCTCGAACCTCGGGGAGTACACGAACATCTCGAACTGCGGCCAGGGCGGGGGCAGGTCCGGCACTTCCCGTGCGTTCAGCTTGACGACGAGGAAGGGAACGGGGCCGAAGGCGGTACTGAAGTAGTTGGTGCGCAGCGTCGCGAGGATCAGGCCTAGGTAGGAGCGCAGGATTCGGTCCTCGTCCAGACTCGCTACAGCATCGAGCGCGCCGCGGATCTCCTCAGCGATCGCCTCGTTCCGCTCGGCCTGGCCAGCCTGCTTGGCCGGGTCGAAGCGGGACTCGAACAGCCGGACCAGCAGCCGCGCGATGGTGGCGTTGGACCGCAGCGCCCGCGCGATGTACTCCTGGCTGAAGCTGATCTTGGCCTGCCGCAGGTACCTGGCGTAGGCGCGCAGCATCACCACCTGCTGCCAGGTCAGCTGCGCGTCCAGTACCAGCGCGTTGAAGCCATCGTCGGCAATCCGGCCGTCCCAGAGCGCCGCCAGCGCACTCTCAACCTGCTCCCTGACCCGCTGATCGGCGATGGGGTCACCGTCAGCCTCGCCCTCGCGCATGGCGGCGCGGCGCAGGCCGAAGTCGTAGATCCAGAACGGCAGTGCGCCCGGCACCGGTCCGGCCGGGAACTCGTACGGGTGCTCGTCGACCACGTCGACGCCCATGTGCTGCAGTCTCGGCAGCACGTCGGTCAGCGTGATGGGTCCGCCGGTCCGGTAGATGGTCAGCCGCCATACCCGCTCGGGGGCGTCCGGTACCTCGTCCTCTTCGATGGGCACGCCGCCGACGTAGTCTTCCGACTCCCACAGCTCGAAGTCGACATCGCGGCCGGATTCGCGCAGCCGGAGGATGCGGGCGAAGTCCGTGATCGCGGCGGACGCGGGCACGTCAGTCTTATAGGTCGCTGGGACCGAGTCGCCGAGCTGGTTGAGCAGCTCCCGGCCGCGCTGCGGGCCGAGCGCGGCCGTTGCCTCATCGGAGAGGTCGTCGTCCCAGGACCGGACCGCGGCCGCGATGGCGCGCTCCAGTTCGGCTGGATGGGCGTCCGGCAGCTGGCTACCGCGTTCGGCCCGCACCACCAGGTGCAGCCGCGACACCGGAGACTCGCCCACTAGCACGCTGTAGTCGATCTGCTGGCTGCCGAAGGCGCGCTGCAGCACCTCCTGGGCCCGCAGCCGGACCTGCGTGGTGTACCGGTCACGCGGCAGGTAGATCAGGCACGACACGTACCGGCCAAAGGCGTCCCGGCGCAGGAACAGCCTGGTCTGGCGGCGCTCGCGGGCCAGCTGTACGCCGGCCGCGATGGCCGCGAGGTCGGCCGCTGGCGTCATGAACAGCTCTTCGCGCGGATAGAAGTCCAGCACCTCGGCGAGGTCTTTGCCGTCGTGGCCATCGGGGCTCAGCCCGGACAGCTCCAGTACCTCGGCCAGCTTTCGCCGCAGCACGGGGACATCCTTGACCCGTTCGGCTACCGCAGCATGGGTGTACAGGCCGAGGATGCGGTACTCGCCGTCCACCACCCCGTCCGGCGATAGCCGCTTGACCGCCACGTAATCCAGGTAGCTCGGCCGGTGCACCGTCGACCGTGAGTTCGCCTCCGTCAGGATGAGCCGGTGCTCGTCGAGAGCGCGGGCCTTGACCTCCTCTGGCAGGGTCTCGAACGAGCCAGGCCCCGTGCGGTCGTGCCGCAGGATGCCCAGGCCGGTGCCCGGCACGGCCCGCAGCGCCATCCCGTCCTCAACACGAATCAGGTCATACTCGCGGTAGCCCAGGAAGGTGAACCGGCCATCGGTCAGCCAGCGCAGCAGCGCGGCGATCTC
>JBAUAR010000398.1:0-2183 GCA_049675875.1 Streptosporangiaceae bacterium | reverse complement strand
CCTGCCAGCCGCGCTCCGCGGTCCGGCCCTGACGGCCGTCCGTGACGCCTACGTGGCCGGCTTGCACCAGGGCTCGCTCGTCGCCGCCGGGGCGACCGCGGTCGCGGCCCTCACCGCGCTGATCTTCCTGCCGGCCCGGCCGGCCCGCACTTCTGCTGCCGAGCCGGCGGGCTTCTCGGCCGCAGCGGTTCCTAGCGGCGCGGCTGCTCGGTGAGAGCGGCTCCCAGCAGGGCCGCCACAGCCTGTTCGGCAGCATAGTCAACTGGAAGCCGGGCAGGCTGCACCGGAATCCCGGCCAGCCCCCCTGACTGGTAGTGGCTGACGATTCGCGGGTCGATGTAGGAGGCGCGGACAACCGCCGGGGTATCGCCGAGCCACTCGGCTACCCCCCGGACGGCATCCCGGATCGCGACCGTCGCCGCCCGCTCGGACGCGGGTGGACCGGCCGTGACCAGCAGCAGGGCCATCAGCGTCGTGGCATTCCAGGTGCGGAACTCCTTGGCAGTGAAGTGACCGCCAGAGTTCTCGGCGATGTAGGCGCTCACATCGTGCGAGTGCAGCGGGTGCCAGGCAGTCCGCGCACCGCGGAAGCAGAACAGCTCACTCAGTCCGTTTTCGCTGCGGGCGAGGGTGCGCACCGTCGGTAGCACGGCATCGTCAGTCACGGTGATGACCCGATGCTGGCCTTCCTTGGCCACATAGTCGAAGTGCAGACCATCCGGCCGGACACTGACATGGCGCTTCTCCAGCGTGGCAGCACCGTAATGATGATCAAGCTCGGCGTAACGTTCGCCGCCCAGCCGGAACAGCCCGAGGTCGATCAGTCGCACTGCGGCGGCCGTCACTCTGCCGCGGTCCAGTGTGCGACGACCAAGGTCGCGCAGAGTCGAATCGCGGAGGTGCGGGAGCGCTGCGGCGAAGCGGAGCATGTGTTCGAACTTCTTGCCGTCCCGCTGCTGTCGCCACAACTCGTGATAGCGGTACTGGGTCCGCCCCCGGCTGTCGACACCCGTGGCCTGGATGTGGCCGAGCGGGTCAGGCGAGATCCAGACACTGGTCCAGGCTGGCGGGAGCGCAAGCGCCTGGAGTCGCCCGAGCGTCTGCGAATCGGTGATCTCAGCCCCGGCGGCGTCCAGATAACGGAATGATGCGCCCGCGTGCACCCTGGTGAGTCCCGCACCGCGCACATCGCTACGGTTCAGCCCGGCCACGGCAGCCGCGCCGGTCATGTCCGGCTACCCGATCTCGCCTGCACAGCGAATGCCTCCGCCTTCTGGGTAATCCGGCCCGTCAGGCGGCGCTGGTTCGTGCTTGGCGTCGTGGGGCTAGCCCAGCTGATGATCGTGCTGGACGGTACAACACTGGTATTTCAACACAGCAACCTAATCCAGACGTGCGAAGACCCCCGAGCTTCACGGGCGACTGGTGATCGGCGCGAGGTTTCATGTCGGACGGTGGCTCTTGACCTTGGACTTAGCTCCAAGGTTTACCGTTCCGGTATGACGCTGACGATCTCCGCGCTGGCAGGATCGCTCGGGCTGAGCGCCGACACGGTGCGCTATTACGAGCGGGTTGGTCTCCTGCCACGGCCGGCGCGGACGCCCACCGGCTACCGGCTGTATGGCGAAGAAGCTGCCGAGAGGCTGAGCTTCATCTGCGCGGCCAAGCGCATGGGCCTGCGGCTGACGGACATCAAGGAACTCCTCGATGTGCGTGACCGAGGACAGTGCCCGTGTGGGCACACTCACGACCTTGTTGAGCGTCGGCTCGCAGAGGTGGATGCGGAGATCCAGCAGTTGCGTGCAGTCCGCAGCCAGCTACTCAGCCTGAAGAGGCGCAACCAAGAGTGTTTGGATGCCGTTGCTAGCGACTGGTCCTGCGCGGTGGGAATCAGGAATGGAGGTCAAACATGAACGCCTGTCCGAACTGTGGCTGCGACTGCGATTGCAGTCCGTGCTGTTGCTGCGGAGGCTGATCCGATAGCGATCGCGGCAAGGCCGCCCCGGAGGCTTTGCCGCGATCGTGGCACGAGGTCTCAATGCGGGCTGTGCGCGTGGGCCTGCCGATACCAGATGGCCGTGCAACCTTCTGCCGCGTGGCAGCCGCACCCATAGGTGCCCACGTTCTCCGCTTAACCAGCTGCGGGCAGCTCCGCGCCGGGTCACCCGGTTCGATGATCAGGC
>JBAUAR010000397.1:0-3741 GCA_049675875.1 Streptosporangiaceae bacterium | reverse complement strand
CCCGCTGCCGCTCGCCGCCGGACAGCCGGGCGGGGTAGGCGTCCCGCCGGTGCGCGATCCGCAGCGCCGCCAGCAGTTCCCCGGCGCGCGTGCGGGCCGCGGTTGTCCGCGTTCCGGCGAGCTGCGCCGGCAGCAGCACATTGTCCATGACCGTCATATCGTCGAGCAGGTTGAAGAACTGAAAGATCATCCCGACCTGCCGGCGCCGGAACCGGGCGACGCCGGTCTCGCTGAGCAGATCCACCCGCTCGTCCCCGACCCGGACCGCGCCGCTGGTCGGCCGGTCCATCCCGGCGATGAGATTGAGCAGGGTCGACTTGCCGCTACCGGACGGTCCCATGATCGCGACCGCATCGCCGGCGTGGATGCCGAGACTGACGTCGTCGACGGCCGGAGCCGCGCCGTTGTCGTAGCGCTTCGTCACGTTCTCAAGCTGAACCAGCGTGTCCATGCGCCGACGGTAGCGGCGGTCCGGTCGCCAGCGCGTCGGCTGTGCAGGTGAATCCGGCTACTGCAGCGGGTTGAGCTGTCATCCCAGCGATGTAGGCCGGGTCGCTATCGCGACTGATGGTCCCTGACCCGCGCGCCGAGGACAATGAACGCATGGCTGGACGTCCCGGTGAGCTGCTCGCCGCCCTGCTGCGGCCCGAACCGCGGCGCACGCCGTCGGGCTGGGCGCTCGCCCTGGACGCCGCCCTTGCGGTGGGCGCGGCGGTCTTTGCCATCTTCGAGGTGGCGGCTGCGGGGCACGACAGCCCGATCCCGCTGGCCGCGGCTGCGCTCACCGCGCTGCCGCTCGCCGCGCGGCGGCTGTACCCGATCTCCACCATGCTCGCGATCATCACGGCGATCAGCTGGATCAAGTTCAGCGACCGTTCTCCGCAGCTGATTCGGCTGTCACCGCACATTGGCCTGCTGACCTACGGCCCGCAAATGCCGGCGATCGCGTTCGGCACTGCGGTTTTCGCCGCCTACAGTGCCGTCGCGTACAGCCGGCACCGCTACCTCGCCATCGGTGTCGTAGCCGCCGTCACGCTGGCCGTCACGGCGACGTTCGGCAACACGCTGCCGCAGTTCCCGGACCAGCTCACCGCGCTGCTCGCGATCACCCCGGCGGCTGCGGCCGCCATCGGAATCCGCGGGCTGCGGCGACGACTCAGCGACTCCGCCGACCGGCTGCGTCGCACCACCGAGGAGTACGAGGCGGCTGCCGTGCTGTCGATCGAGGCTGAGCGGGCCCGGATTGCGGGTGAGCTGCACGACGTCGTCACGCACAACGTAAGCGTGATGGTGGTGCAGGCAGGTGCAGCCCGGATGGCCGTGACCAGTTCGCCCGACGAGGCCACCGACGCGCTGCGCGCCGTGGAGGCCAGTGGCCGCACCGCGATCGCCGAGCTGCGGAACCTGCTCGGCGTGCTCAGCCCGGCCGGCGTCGAGCTGCGACCGCAGCCGGGGCTCGGCGAGCTGGATGAGCTGATCAGCCGGCTATCCGCGGCCGGCCTCTCCGTGGATCTGCTCGTCGAGGGCACGCCGCGGCCGTTGCCACCGGGCGCGGACCTGGCGGCCTACCGGGTCGTGCAGGAGGCGCTCACGAACGTACTGCGGCACGCGGGCCGGGCCGCGACGTCGGTCATGGTGCACTGGGGCGAGAAGCTGGTGATCACCGTCAGCAACACTGGCGCGCCGGTCCTCCGGGTCGGCGGGTCCCGCCGGATTAGCACCGCGGGGGGGTTCGGGGGGTCGTCCCCCCGGATTAGCACCGCGGGGGGCTTCGGGGGGTCGTCCCCCCGGATTAGCACCGCGGGGGGGTTCGGGGGGTCGTCCCCCCGGATTAGCACCGCGGGGGGCTTCGGGGGGTCGTCCCCCCGGATTAGCACCGAGCCGGGGCGCGGGCTGCTCGGGCTGCGAGAACGACTGTCGCTGTACGGCGGCGAGCTGGACGCCGGGCCGCAGCCGAACGGCGGCTGGCAGGTGCGCGCGGTCATGCCCGTAGGCGTCGCGGTATGAGAGTGCTGATTGCCGACGACCAGGCGCTGGTCAGGGCAGGATTCCGGCTCATCCTGAAGTCGGCTGGCATCGACGTCGTCGCAGAAGCGGCCGATGGCTTGCAGGCCGTCGCCGGCGTGCTCGAGCACCGGCCGGACGTGGTGCTCATGGATATCCGGATGCCGCACCTCGACGGTATCGAGGCGACTGAGCGCATCCTGGCGGCTGGCGAGGCCGCCGTCGGCGTGCGGATCATCATCCTGACCACGTTCGACCTGGACCAGTACGTGTACGCCGCGCTGGCCGCCGGAGCCAGCGGGTTCCTGCTCAAGGACGTGACGCCCGAGCACCTGATCGCCGCCGTCCAGCTCGTGCGCACCGGCGACGCGCTGCTTGCCCCGTCCATCACCCGGCGTCTCGTGGAGTGCTTCGCGCCGCGGATGTCCGCGGCGCCGGGCGCGGCGGGAGCCGGATCGGGTGCCGGCCTAGCGGCGCTGACACCGCGGGAACTCGAGGTGCTGCGACTGGTCGCCCGCGGTATGAGCAATGCCGAGATCGCCGCGGCGCTGACGGTCAGCGACGCGACGGTCAAGACTCACGTCGCGAGGATCCTGACCAAGCTGGGCCTGCGCGACCGGGTGCAGGCCGTCGTGCTCGCCTACGAGACGGGCCTGGCGCGAGCTCCGGGCCTGCAGGTCACGTAGCCGGCCGGGCGGGTTCGGTCGCGAGGCCGTTCGCGAGCGCGAACCTGGCCGCCTCCACCCGTCCGCTGACCCCGAGGTTCCGGTAGACCGTCGCCAGATGTCGCTCGACGGTGGCGGTGCTGAGGAACAGCTCGGCGGCGATCTGCCGGTTAGTCAGCCCGACGGCCAGCAGCCGCAGCACCTCCGCCTGCCGGACGGTGAGGTTGCCCGGCAGCGGCCCGGCCAGATCGAGGCGACCGGGCTCGGCACCGGGCGGACCGGTGATCTCGGCGAGCGCGGCTGCCGCCTCGGCGATGACCTGGGGGTTGCCGGTCCGCGCGGCGAGTGCCCGGGCGGCCTGCAGCTGGCGGACCGCCTCGTCATGCTCGCCGGTCTGCTCATACACCCGGCCGAGGCCGATCGTGGCCTCGACGCCGCCGTGCGGTTGACCGCCGGCCTCCGCGGCGGCGATGGCGGCGCGGAAGTGCTCGACCGCGGCGGCGAAGTCGCGGCGGTGCGCGGCGACCGTCCCCTGGTTGGTATGGATGGTGCCCGCGAGCTGCGGGTCGCCGCCGGTGAGGCCGGCGGCTTCGGCGAGCGCCGTGGCTGCGGCGTCCCACTCATCCGTCCGGATCAGCACATCCGCCAGGTTGACCAGGCTGATGCCGATGGACCGCTGCTCGCCGAGTTCGCGCTTGATGGCCAGCGATTGCTGGAACAGATCTCGGGCCCGGTCCAGCGCACCGTCGTCGAGCTCGACCAGCGCCATGTTGTTCATCGCGACCGACATGCCGCGCCGGTCGCCGAGCTCGGCGCGTAGGTCCAGCGCTGTCTGGAAGCCGCGCCGGGCGGCCTGCCGATCGCCGAGGTAGCGCTGCGCGGACCCGAGCACCGTCGCGGCGAGCGCCATCCGGGTGGTCAGGCCCAGCGGGCGGAAGATGGCCAGGGCTTGCTCGGAATGCTGAACCGCCGCGACGTAATCGCCATTCTCGGCCGCGAGCACCGCGGCGGAGCACAGCGCGCGGCCGGCCCGCTCGTCCTGCCGCTGCCCGGCTCGCGCCAGGAAGGCGGC
>JBAUAR010000396.1:0-3525 GCA_049675875.1 Streptosporangiaceae bacterium | reverse complement strand
GTCGCACCCGGTGTGCACCCCTCGTCCCCGTCCGGGGCGTGACGCCCGCGATCAGGCTAGCGACCGACCGCCCATCGGGCTGACGGCGCCATGCCCGCGGACGGCGCGGGCCGGGTGCGGCTCAGCCGCGGGCCTGGCGGCGCGGCCGGACTACCGAGCCGACGAGGCCGGTCAGCGCGAACGCGATCGCTCCGTGCCACACGGCCGTGAAGGCGCTGCCGAGCAGCCCGCTGCCGTCCAGCACCGTCAGCACGAAGACGACGATCGCCGCCGCCGCGCCTGGCACTACCGCAAACCGCCACGGCCGGGAGCGGGCCCAGCGCAGCGCGCGGCTGTGCCGGCTGCGGACCAGCGCGCCGGCCCCCGCCACGGCCCAGAACGCCACGATGCCCATGGATAGGGCGGTGGCCCACTCGAGCCGGAAGCTCAGCAGGTGAAACGCCAGGTGCGTGAGGAGATCGGCGCCCGCGACCACGACGCCGGTGGCCCCGGCGAGCTTCCAGGGCGCTTCGGACAGCGCCGCACCGGAGACTGCGATCTCCTCGCGGCGGTTCAGATCGGACTGATAGGTGCTGGGCGGTGCAGACATGTGCGTGCTCCTGCGTGCGATGTCCCGACGGATTTAAGATATATCTCTACCGTGTACTTGACAAGATATATCGCTTCAGGCGCGCCGCGCCGTCGCAAGCGCAGCGGCGCGCAATTCCCAGGTATCAGCCCGTCAAACCCGGCATATCGAGTGTCAGCTGGGTATGTAGATCGGAGTGTGGTCACTGCCCGGCCGCAGCGTGGCGGAATAGGTGATCCCCAGGGTTCATTCAGCTACCACCCAGGTGGGTGATGCTTACTGGATCTGTCGGCGGATGAGTGGCTGTGCGTGGCCGGACACGGCCGCCGCCGGTCCCGCATAGGCTGACAAGGCACTGGCAAAGGGTGATCGACATGGACGAGCAGAACGGCGGCGGCCAGCCAGGGTTCTGGGAGGCGTGGACTGAGTCAGCCAGCCAGTCCGGGCCGCCCGACCCGGCGGAGCCGACGGGGGCCGCCGCGGCACAGCCCATGCAGGCTGACGATCCGGCGGCGACGGGCGCAACGCCGCCTGAGCCGCCCGCAGCGCCGGAACAGTCAGCGGCTTTTACTCAGCCCATCGGCGTCCCGCCGGCCGGCTATCGCGCTGCGGGGTACGCCGGTCCCGGCTACTCAGCTAGCGGCGAGGCCGGCAGGTCTTATGGTCCCCCCGGCGGGTCGCCGCCGCCCGGATACGGCCAGCCCTTCGGCGGCTTCGGCCAGCCAGGCAGCTACGGACCGCCAGGCAGCTACGGTCAGCCACCGGGCGGCGCCGGCTACCAGGGCGGTGGAGGCTACCAGCCACCGGGTGACAGCTACGGCGGTGGTGGCGGCGGCTACGGCGGCGGCTACGGGGGCGGTTACGGCATGCCGCCCGGCTATGGTGGTCCGCCGCGCAAGCGCCGCGGCCTCGCCACGGCGATCACCTACCTGGCGGTGGCGGCGCTGGCCGCGACCGCAGGCGGCCTCGTGGTCGCCTTCGCCGACTCCGGCAACAATCAGCCCGCTGCGTCGTCGGGTTCTGGCTCGGGTAACAACGGCGGCTTCAACTTCCCGAACGGCAACGGCGGCGTCGGCAACGGGTCGGGCACCGGCGGTACCGGCGCCAGCATCAGCAGCGCGACGGAACAAAAGGTCAAGAACGCCGTGCTGCCGGGCGTTGTTGTCATCAACAGCACCCTGCAGTATGACGGCAACGGAGCGGCGGCCGCCGGAACCGGAATGATCATCAGCAAGTCCGGTCTCGTGCTGACCAACAATCACGTCATCGACGGCACGACCGCGCTGACCGCGACCGTCGTCTCGACTGGCCACCGGTACCCGGCGAAATGGCTCGGCTACGACAAGACCTCCGACATCGCGGTCATCCAGATCGAGGGAGCGTCCGGACTCAGCACGGTACCGCTCGGCGACTCCTCGACCGTCAAGCTCGGCGATGACGTGGTCGCCATGGGCAACGCCGGGGGCACCGGGAACATCGAGACCGCGACCGGTAACATCACCGGCCTCGACCAGAGCATCACCGCCAGCGACGACGGGAGCGGCGCAGCGCCCGAGCGGCTGACGGACATGCTGCAGACGAACGCGGACATCATCGCGGGTGACTCGGGCGGCCCGCTGGCCAGCACCGCCGGCCAGGTGATCGGCATGGACACCGCCGCCAGCACCAACAGCGGCTTCGCGAACCAGCAGAGCGTCGGGTTCGCGATCCCGATCAATCGGGCCCTCACCATCGCCCACCAGATCATCGCCGGACAGTCCGGCTCGGGTGTTCAGATCGGGTCGTCCGGGTTCGTGGGCGTGCTCGTGGCCGGCAACACTGGCGGTGGCCAGAGCACTCAGCAGAGCCCGCAGGCCCAGCTCCAGCAGCAGGAAGCGAATGACCAGGGCGAGTTCGGCAACCCCCCGCCGACCGGGTGCCTGTCGAATGACGCGAATCCCAGTATCCCGGCGAGCATCGCGCCCGTCCCCTCGGGAACCCTGGTGCTCGGCACGATCTGCGGCGCCCCGGCGGCTCAGGCCGGCATGGTTGCGGGTGACGTGATCACGAGTGTGGGCGGAAAGCAAGTCTCCTCGCCTTCGTCGCTGACCAGCATCCTGCTGGGCGTGCCCAGTGGGTCGGCGGTCCCGGTCACCTGGGTCACGCCGTCCGACCAGACGGTGACCCAGACGCTCACCGTGAGCATGGCGCCGCCCCAGTAGCGCGACGCGAGCAGCTCGGCGCAGGCGAGCGAGGGCGGGGGCGCAGCGCATTCCGGGCGTCCCCGCCCTCGCCTTGCGCAGGCGCGGCGGTCAGCCAGGCCGCAGCCAGCCGAGCATGGCCTGCTCGCACCGCTCGATCTGAGCCAGCTCGACGTGCTCGTCCCGGGTATGGGCCAGCTGCGGATCGCCGGGCCCATAATTCACCGCCGGGACGCCGACGGCGTCGAACCTGGCCACGTCGGTCCAGCCGAGCTTGGCTCGCGGCTGCCCGCCGACCGCCGCCACGAACGATGCCGCGGCCGGCCGGGACAGGCCCGGACGGGCACCGCCGGCCACATCCATGACCCGGACATCGAAACCGGCAAAGACCTCCCGCACGTGCGCGGCCGCCTGGTCAGCGGACAGGTCCGGGGCGAACCGGTAGTTGACGCTCACCACGCACTCGTCCGGGATCACGTTTCCGGCGACGCCACCACTGATGCCGACCGCGTTCAGCCCCTCGTGATAGGAAAGCCCGTCAACGTCCGGCTGCCGTGGCTGGTAGCCGCGCAGCACCTCCAGGATGCCGCTGGCCGCGTGGATGGCGTTGCGGCCGAGCCACGACCGGGCGCTGTGCGCCCGCTCCCCGCGGGCGATCACGTCGGCCCGTAGCGTGCCCTGGCAGCCGCCCTCGACGACGGTACCGGTCGGCTCGAGCAGCACCGCGAAGTCGGCCGTCAGCAAGTCCGGGCCGGACCGGCTGAGCCGCAGCAACCC
>JBAUAR010000395.1:0-10284 GCA_049675875.1 Streptosporangiaceae bacterium | reverse complement strand
GGAGTGGGTGATCATCGCCGCGGCGATCGCGATTGCAGCCGTTGGTGCAGTTTTTATCTTTGGGAACGAAGTAACGAAGTACACCAGCAAGCTGCCCTGAGCCGTGCGTTGGCCCGTTCGCGGAGATACCGGGGCGCTGACGCTCAGCTACGTCATCGTGTTCCCGGCAGTTCTGTTCGCCATCATGATCATCGCGCAAGCGGCGCTCTACTACACGGCGCACAACCTGGCGCTGGCGGCCGCGCGCCAGGGTGCCGATGTTGCGCGTGAGTACAACTCCACTGACGCCGCGGGGGCGGCCGCGGCGCTGGCGCTGATCAGCCAGGATGGCTCCGGAATGCTGGCGGGCGTGCAGCCGCCGGTCGTGACCAGGACTGGTACCACGGTGACCGTGACGGTCAGCGGCACGGCCTGGTCGGTCCTACCGCTGCTACCGGACTCGGTGCACGAGACGGTCAAAGAGCCCATCGAGCGATTCGTGCCCTAGAGCGTTTCGCGTGCCCGAACAAGCGCGGAGGTGAGCAGTGACCCCACCAGGTCGGCAGGACCGCGAGGCTGGCAACGCCGCGCTGGAGCTGGTCATCCTGGCACCAGCGCTGCTCTTCATCATCGGCCTCATCATCGCGCTCGGCCGGGTCTCGACCGCGGAGAACGCGGTGTCGGACGCGGCGCGCGACGCCGCACGGCAGGCGTCACTCCAGCTCAATGGCTCCGAGGCGAGCGCTGCTGGGCAGGCAAGCGCGCAGGCTGCGCTCGCTCAGGACGGCCTGCACTGCGCTCCCCAGGTGTTTGTCGACACCACCGGCGCCAATGGCATTCCCGGCTTCCAGGCGCAGGTCGGGCAGCCTGCGGTCGTGACGGCGACCGTGACGTGCGATGTCTCGCTCGCGCAGATCATCGTGCCAGGGCTACCGGGCAGCGAGACCATCACGGAGTCGTTTACCTCGCCGCTCGACCCCTATCGGGAGAAGCAGCCGTGATCCGCCACCGCCAGCAACAAGACCCACCCGGGAACAGCGGGACACGGTGCTGCCGGGCGCGTAACAACTCGTCGTGGTGGCGAGCTGAGCGGGGCGCGCTGAGCCTCTTCGTGGCGATCCTGTTTCCCGCGCTGCTGGCCTTCGCGGGCCTGGTCGTAGATGCCGGCACGAAGCTAGACAACTACGAGAACGCCGCTACCTATGCCCAGGAGGCGGCGCGGGCCGGGGCTGGCCAGGTCAATCAGTCGGAGGCCTACAGCAGCGCGACCTTTGTCGTCGACCAGGCCCAGGCGCTCACGGCCGCGAACGCATATCTCAGCGCTCTGCCGCCCGGCGTGAGTGGCCTCGCGACTCCGATCGGAAACAACGCCATTCGGGTCACAGTGACGGTCACGAGTCCGACCGAGATCCTTTCGATCATCGGCATCGACACCGTGACGTCGCAGGCCACCGCGACCGCGTCGCTGATCTCCGGAGTCACCGGTCCGGGGACCTGACGTGCGGCCTCGCCGACTCGGCGGCCCGTTCCCCTGATCCTGACCTGCACGGGAGCCGCTCTGCCCTGGCGGAGCGGCCAGGAAAGCTCTTCCATTGGCTGGGATCGCTGGCGACAATCGCGGCAGGGGCGGTACATCATAGGCGTGCGGGCGCGGCCGGGGGCGCTGGATCCGGCTGCCCCGGGCAACCTGGAAAGCAGAGAAGGCGGGTAAGTGTGAAGCGTCAGAGCTTGGAAGATTTGCTACAGACAGTCAATCCGGTCCAGCTGCTGCGCAGCTCCCAGGATGGCGCCTATGTCTACCCGGTAGTTCCTACCGAGTTCAGCAACTGGCAGGCCGAACAGCGGGCCTGGACGAAGACCTGTGTGCTCTACGACCAGTCCCACCACATGGCGAACTTGTTCATCAAGGGACCGGGTGCCCTCGGCCTGCTGTCGTATCTCGGCGTCAACACCTTCAAGAATTTCGACCTCAACCGAGCCAAGCAGTTCGTGCCGTGCAGCTACGACGGCTACGTGATCGGTGACGGGATCCTGTTCCACCTCGAGGAGAACGAGTACGAGTTCGTTGGCCGGGTGCCGACCGTGAACTGGATCCAGTTCAACGTCGAGACCGGCGACTGGGATGTCGAGCTGGTGCGGGACGACCGGTCGCCATCGCGGGCCATGGGCAAGGCCGTCACCCGGACCCAGTACCGGTTCCAGATCCAGGGGCCGAACGCCGAGCAGGTGATCCAGAAGCTCAACGGCGGGCCGTTCCCGGACATCAAGTTCTTCCACACCGACTACATCAACATCGCCGGGCGGAAGGTCCGGGCCCTGCGCCACGGCATGGCCGGCCAGCCTGGCCTGGAGGTATGGGGACCCTACGCAGAGTACGAGGAGATCCGGGCCGCGATCCTGGAAGCGGGCGAGGAATTCGGCATCGCCGCGGTCGGTGCGCGCGCCTACGCGACGAACGCGCTGGAGTCCGGCTGGATACCGTCACCGCTGCCCGCCATCTATACCGGCGAGCAGATGCGGCCGTACCGGGAGTGGCTGCCGGCCCTGGGCTACGAGGGTCGCGGCGGCTCGCTCGGCGGCAGCTTCGTGTCGGACAACATCGAGGACTACTACGTGACGCCGTACCAGCTCGGATACGGCCACATGGTGAAGTTCGACCACGACTTCGTGGGCCGCGAGGCACTGGAGCAGATGGACACCGCCAACCAGCGGCGCAAGGTGACACTGGCGTGGAACCACGAAGACGTCGCCAGGGTTTTCGCGTCGGTGTTCGATCCCAGCGTCGTCCCGTACAAGTTCCTTGAGCTGCCGGTGTCGAACTACGCCTCCGCGAACTACGACAGCATCCTGTCCGGCGGCAAGCTGGCGGGCTTCTCCATGTTCACCGGCTACAGCGCCAACGAGCGGGCGGTGCTGTCGCTGTCGACCGTCGACCACGGCCTCGCGGTCGGCACCGAAGTCACGCTGGTGTGGGGCGAGCCCGACGGCGGCTCGCCGAAGGCCTCGGTGGAGCGGCCGCACCGACAGCTCGAGGTCCGGGCCACCGTGGCGCCGGCGCCATACACCAAGGAAGTGCGCGACCACTACGCAGAAGGCTGGCGCAGCAAGCAGGGCTGACTTCGAGGTACCGGGACGCTGCAACGGCCCGCTGCCAGCCGTGGCCGCCCGTGCGGTCCGGCCGGACGGGCCTTGCAGCGCTCACGGGCTGGCGATGACCGCATCCCCAGCGAGCCCGCCGGCCTACTGGGGAAGCTAGCCCAGGCGAGCTTCGGGCCCGGCAGCTGACGCACCCGCCGCCCTGAACAGGTAGTTGCGCCCGTCCTCCGAAACCTGACTGGTCTGGTGCCAGCCGTGCCGCCAGGTGTACATGGTGTAGCCAAGCTCGGTGAGCCAGTCCACGAGGTCGTCAGGGGCGTACTCATAGCGGGCGGTGTGGCGTGCCTCGATCTCCACCAGGATCGCTGGCCGGAACTCCTTGATGGTTCGCTCGCCGCCCTGCAGGGCGTGGAGTTCGCCGCCTTCAGTGTCGATCTTGATGAAGTCGAGCCGGGTGGCGCCGGTGCGCTCCATCAGCGCATCGATCGTGTCGACCGCGACGGCGATCTCTTCGTGGCTGGCGAACTCCACGTTGGGGCCGAGGCCCGCGGCCCGTCCGGCGAGGAAAGACCGGCCGGTCACGTGCAGGTACCGGCCACTGGGGACGCTCATCACACCCGGCCCTGCTTCTGCACCGAGGGCCAGGGCGTGGTAGCGGACGTTGGGACATCCCTGGCTGTTGAGCACCCGACGCCATACCGGATGCGCGAACGAAATCGGCTCGACGCTGTGCACCTCCCCGGCGGGACCTGCCAGCTGGGACAGGGCGAGGGTGTACAGGCCGGCGGCTGCTCCGACGTCGAGGCAGACGCTGCCTGGCCCGACCACGCTCGCGAGGCCCAGCAACTCCGATTCCACGTACGGGGTGAGCCGAGCGAGCAGCATGACGGCGGCGTTAGTCATCTTCGCCCGCATACCAAGTCCTCTCGTTTGCCGGCAACTGGCCGACCGGGTGCCACCGACAGGGTACCGGCGGACCGCCTGCCGTCTGACCAAGATCGCGAGGGCTGCGGCTCGCAACCGGCGGCTTGAAGCGCGGCTCTCGGGACCGGGACCAGCAGCTGCAGACGGTCAGGTAGATGACGAACGCTACTCCGGCAATCAGGAAACAGTTCGCGATTAGCGTGACGACGCCGCGTGATCCGTAGTCGCCCGCCGGATCCGAGTGAGGTGTCCACCACATGGGCGCCAGCGCGAAGAGCAGGTACCCGCATGCGGCCGCGATCTGGCCGCCGCGGCCGCCTCGGCAGAGCACCACCAGCGCTGGCATGATCCACACCCAGTGATGGGTCCAGGAGATCGGCGACACCAGCAAGCCGGTGATCCCGGTCATGGTCGCCGCGCCGAGCCAGTCGCCGCGGCGGGCGAGGGTGGTCGCCACCGCCAGTCCGGTAACGCCGAGGGCGAGCGGAACCACGTAGTACCAGGCGCCGACGTGTCCGATTCCGCCGAGGATGCGGGCTGCCGCCGCATAGGCAGACTGGTTGCTGATGTACGTCGCGCTGACGCGCTTCGTGTCGTAGAACAGCCGGGTCCAGTAGAGCCGCGACGCGCTCGGATCGACCGCGAACCCGATCAGGGTGCAGCCCGCGAAGGTGACGGCGGCTGTGATCGCCTCCCTGGTGCGCCTGGTCAGCACGAACAGGAGGATGAAGAGTCCGGGGACCAGCTTGATCGCGGTGGCGATCCCGACACCGACTCCGGCTCGCCGGCCGGTCGCGACCAGCCAGACGTCGCCTAGCACCAGGGCCAGCAGGAACACGTTCACCTGGCCCAGGTACAGCGTGTGGTACACGGGCTCGAGCACGAGACCACCCGCCACCATGGCGAGCAGGACGGTCCGCGACGGCCGGTAACCGGCCAGCTTGAGGGTGACCACGCAGCACCAGGTGAACGCGCCAACCGACGCCAGCTCCCAGGCCAGCCGCACCACCAGGGACGGCAGGGCGGCGAGGGGAGCGAACAAGGCGGCCGCGAACGGCGGGTAGGTGAACCAGTTGCCGTGCGACTGCACCAGGTACAGCCGCAGGCCGTGGGTCACGGCTTGCCCGCCCCACAGGTAGATCTGCAAGTCAAAAGGCCGGTAGACGGCTGCGAAGCCGATGACCAGCCCGACTTCCAGAGTCAGCGTGATGGCGACGGCCAGCCGGAAACGGCGGCCGTGCAGCCAGCTCGGTCCGGCGGCTGGACCGGAGCCCAGGCTGGCGGGGCGGGAGACTGCCGCAGCGGGCACGCGAGCAGTCAGCATGCTCCCGACCGTAGGAAACAGCAGGCGCAGCGCGCATCGGCCTGCGGGACGATAGCGCCGTAACCCCTGCGGATTACGAGTGTCGCTCCGGGGGCTGACAGGTAGTCAGCCGCAGCCGGCTGGCTGCCGACGCCGGCAACGCGGCCGGGGTGGAGTCGAGGAGGTGCGGCTAGGCTTTCTCGCTGCTGCCGACAGCGCGGTGGCGCAGGCGGCCTGATTTGTCCGGCGGGTTACAGCCGGTTCGTGACGGCCGGTTCGTGACGGCCGGTTCGTGACGGCTGGCGAGGTGCCCGCCGGCCGCCGTTACCGACCTTGCCGCCTGGGTAAGGGAACGGGCACGTCACGGGGACTGATCCGCGCAAGGGGGCGACCCATCATGGCTGATCGCGAGCGGCGTCCTGGGCTACGGGCCTGGCCGGCCTACCGCCAGCTCACGTCCGGTGACCGGCGCGGGCTCGGCGCGGCCGCTGCCAGCCAGCGGACCCGCCAGCTCAGGCCGCGCACCGCCGTCGCCGACAAGGTGGTCAAATCGATCTGTCCCTACTGTGCCGTCGGCTGCGCCCAGAACGTGTACGTCCAGGACGGCCGGGTGACGCAGATCGAGGGTGATCCGGACTCCCCGATCAGCCGGGGCAGGCTCTGCCCGAAGGGCTCGGCCAGCCTGCAGCTGACCACCGGGCAGGCGCGGCAGTACCAGGTCCGGTACCGGCGACCGGGCGGCACCGAGTGGGAGGATCTCGACCTCGACACCGCCATGGACATGATCGCCGACCGGGTCATCGAGGCCCGCCGTAAGGGCTGGCAGTGGGAACAGGATGGCAGCCGCACCCGGCGCACCATGGGGTTTGCCAGCCTGGGCGGCGCGACGCTGGACAACGAGGAAAACTACCTGATCAAGAAGCTGTTCACCGCGCTCGGCGCTATCCAGATCGAGAACCAGGCCCGGATATGACACTCCTCCACCGTCCCCGGTCTGGGGACTAGCTTCGGGCGCGGCGGCGCCACTTCGTTCCAGCAGGACCTGCAGAATTCCGACTGCATCCTGATCGAAGGCTCGAACATGGCCGAAGCGCATCCGGTCGGGTTCCAGTGGGTGATGGAAGCGAAGGCGCGCGGCGCGAAGGTCATTCACGTCGACCCGCGCTACAGCCGGACCAGCGCGCTCGCGGATGTGCACGTGCCGATCCGGGCAGGCGCCGACATCGCGTTCGTCGGCGGCCTCATCAACTACGTACTGACCAACGAGAAGTATTTTCGTGACTACGTGGTGGCGTACACCAACGCGCCCGCGATCCTCAGCGAGGATTTCGCGGATACCGAGGATCTGGACGGCGTGTTCTCCGGCCTGTACCCCGAGCAGCGCATCTACGACTACGCGGCGTGGCGCTACCAGTCCGGCGAGATGCACCCAGCCAGCGGCCTGCGCGGCGCCGCTGCCGACCGGCTCCGGCAGGTCCGCCGGGCCGGCCGCGGTGAGCGGCACGGCAGCGGCGGCGCCGGGGTCCATGGCTCGCCGGACACCGACGAGACGCTGCAGCATCCGCGCTGCGTCTTCCAGGTGCTCAAGCGCCACTTCTCCCGGTACACGCCGGAGATGGTCGCGCGAGTAGCCGGCGTTCCCGAGGAGCTGTTCGGCCGGGTCTGCCGGCTGATTACGGAGAACTCGGGACGGGAGCGCACGACCGCGTTCGTGTACAGCGTGGGCTGGACCCAGCACACCGTCGGCGTCCAGTACATCCGCACGGCCGCCATCCTGCAGGCCCTGCTGGGCAACATGGGCCGACCGGGCGGCGGGATCCTGGCGATGCGCGGGCACGCGTCCATTCAGGGCTCAACCGACATTCCGACCCTGTTCGACCTGCTGCCCGGCTACCTGCCGATGCCGCACGCCCACGGCAACGACAACCTCGACTCCTACGTCGAGGCCGAGGGCGTGGCGAAGGGGTTCTGGGCGAATACCCGCGACTACGTCGTCAGCCTGCTGAAGGCGTGGTGGGGCGACGCGGCGACCGCGGAGAACGACTTCTGCTACGACTACCTCCCCCGGCTGACTGGCAGCCACAGCACGTACGAGACCGTCCTCGCGCAGCTAGACGGCACGTGCACGGGGTACTTCCTGTTCGGGCAGAATCCCGCGGTCGGCTCGGCCAACGCGCGTATGCAGCGGCTCGGCATGGCCAACCTGGACTGGCTGGTGGTCAGGGACCTGGTCATGATCGAGAGCGCGACGTGGTGGAAGGACGGGCCCGAGATCGAGACCGGCGAGCTGCGCACCGAGGACATCGGCACCGAGGTGTTCTTCCTGCCGGCCGCGGCGCATACCGAGAAGGACGGCAGCTTCACCCAAACCGGCCGGATGCTGCAATGGCACCACACCGCGGTCGAGCCGGCCGGGGACGCGCGCAGCGACCTGTGGTTCAGCTACCACCTGGGTCGCCGGATCCGGGAAAAGCTCGGGGCGTCGACCGACGACATGGACCGGCCGCTACTGGACCTCACCTGGGACTACCCTGAGCTCGGCGCGCTGGCAGAGCCGGACGCCGAGGCCGTGCTCGCCGAGATCAACGGCTGGGGCGCCGACGGCCAGCCGCTGTCGTCCTACACGCAGCTCGCCAGCGACGGCTCCACGGCGTGCGGGTGCTGGATTTACTGTGGCGTCCGCGCCGGAGGCGTCAACCAGGCCGACCGGCGCAAGCCGGGCGCCGAGCAGAGCTGGGTGGCGCCGGAGTGGGGCTGGGCCTGGCCCGCGAACCGCCGGATCCTCTATAACCGTGCGTCGGCCGACCCGGAAGGCAGGCCGTGGAGCGAACGCAAGGCCTATGTCTGGTGGGACGCCGAGGCCGGCAAGTGGACGGGGCACGACAACCCCGACTTCATCGCCGACCGGCCGCCGTCCTTCCGGCCGCCGGCCGACGCCACGGGGGTGGACGCTATCTCGGGCATCGACCCGTTCATCATGCAGGCCGATGGCAAGGCCTGGCTGTTTGCCCCGGCGGGGCTGGTCGACGGCCCGCTACCGACGCACTATGAGCCGCAGGAATCGCCGTTGCCGAACCTGCTGTACGGCCAGCAGCACAACCCGGTCCGGGAGATCATCGTTCACCAGGACAACCGGTACGAGCCCAGCGGCACGGAACCAGGCTCGGAGGTGTTCCCGTACGGGCTGACCACCTGCCGGCTGACCGAGCACCACACCGCGGGCGGGATGTCGCGCTTCCTGCCGTATCTGGCGGAACTGCAGCCCGAGTTCTTCTGCGAGGTCTCGCCGGAGCTGGCCGCCGAGCGCGGGCTTGAGCACATGGGCTGGGCGACGATCATTTCCGCCCGGAACGCGATCGAGGCCAGGGTCATGGTCACCGAGCGGATCATCCCGTTGCTAGCCGGGGGCCGCCGGGTACACCAGATCGGCCTGCCGTGGCACTGGGGGCCGAACGGCTACACGACCGGCGACGCGGCGAACGAACTCTCCCACCTGTCCCTCGACCCCAATGTGCACATCCAGGAGGTCAAGGCGCTGGCCTGCGACATCCGTCCAGGCCGACGGCCGCGCGGGCCCGCGCTCCGCGCGCTGGTGCAGCAGTATCAGCGCCGGGCCGGGATCACCATGCAGACCGGAACGGAGCTGTGAGGTGCCGACCGACATCATGACCGGCGCGGGACGACCGGCTCAGCCGGCCACCGGGGACGACCCGGCGCGGCTCGCTGGCTACACCGACCACCCCGCGAGGATGGGATTCTTCACCGACACGTCGGTATGCATCGGCTGCAAGGCCTGCGAGGTCGCCTGCAAGGAGTGGAATGCCATCCCGGAGGACGGGCTGCTGCTCACCGGCATGTCCTACGACAACACCGGGAGCCTGAGCGCGTCGACGTGGCGGCACGTGGCGTTCATCGAGCAGGTCGGCCGGGCCGGTGATCAGGCCGATGGGGCGGGGCCGCGCTGGCTCATGTCCAGCGACGTGTGCAAGCACTGCACCGAGGCGGCCTGCCTGGACGTCTGCCCGACCGGTGCGCTGATGCGCACGGAGTTCGGCACCGTCGTGGTCCAGGACGACGTCTGCAACGGCTGCGGCTACTGCGTGGCGGCGTGCCCGTTTGGCGTGATTGCGCGCAGCGACGCGGACGGCGGCGCGCACAAGTGCACGCTCTGTTACGACCGTCTCGGCGAGGGCCTGACCCCCGCGTGCGCGAAGGCGTGCCCGACCGAGTCCATTCAGTTCGGCCCGCTGGACGAGCTGCGGGAGCTGGCCCACCAGCGCGTCAGCGACCTGCACGACGACGGCGTCGCGAGCGCTCGGCTCTACCTTGACGACCCGGCAGACGGTGTCGGCGGCGGTGGTGCGTTCTTCCTGCTGCTCGATGAGCCAGAGGTCTACGGTCTGCCGCCCGATCCGGTCGTCACGACCCGCGACCTGCCGCGGATGTGGCGGCACGTGGCGACCGCCGGTGCCGGGCTGGCTCTCGGCGCTCTGGCCGCTTGCTTTGCCCGGCCGGGGCGGGGATCGTGAGCGGCGCGGACGACGCCGGGCCAGGCGCGAGGACCACCCGCGGGCGGCGGGCCGGCGACGGCGAGCTCGTGGTGCCGACGGCGCAGTTTGGCTCGTACTACGGCAGGCCGGTGCTCAAGGAGCCGGTGTGGCGTGCCCCGGAAATACCCGGCTACCTGTTTCTCGGCGGGCTGGCCGGCGCGTCGTCCCTGCTGGCCGCCGGTGCCCAGGCGACCGGCAACCACGAACTGGCGCGCGCTGCGAAGACCGGAGCCGTCGCCGCGATCAGCCTCGGCGGACTGGCGCTGGCCGTCGACCTCGGTCGCCCGGCGCGGTTCCTGAACATGCTGCGGGTCTTCAAGGTCACCTCCCCGATGAGCGTCGGCTCGTGGCTGCTGGCGACCTATGGGCCCACCGCAGCCGTCGCCGCCGCCGCGGCGGTCACCGGACGGCTGCCCCGGCTCGGCGCGGTTG
>JBAUAR010000394.1:0-6938 GCA_049675875.1 Streptosporangiaceae bacterium | reverse complement strand
GCCGAACCTGCTGCCCGGCGGCCGCCGGATCGGTGCGCCGTCGGGCGCCAGCGAGGTCGCCAGGACCTGGGGTACCGGCTCGCTGCCGGCTGCGGCGGGCCGCGCCACCGGCGAGATCCTCGCCGCGACCGCTAGCGGTGACATCGAGGCACTGCTGATCGGCGCGGTCGATCCTGACGACCTGCCGGACCCCGCGGCGGCGCTGCGGGCGATTGAGGCGGCCGGCTTCGTCGTCAGCCTCGAGCTGCGCGTCAGCGCCGTAACTGACCGGGCCGACGTCGTCTTCCCCGTCGCCGCGGTCGCGGAGAAGCCGGGCACGTTCGTCAACTGGGAAGGCCGGGTCGGCTCGTTCGAGGCTGCGTTGCCGGTGCCCACGGTGCGGACCGATCTGCACGTGCTCGGCGCGCTGGCCGACGAGATGGACGTGCACCTGGGCCTGCCGGATCTCGAGTCGGCTCGGCGCGAGCTCACCGCTCTCACCACGTCGGCGGCCCCGGCCGGACCGGCAGGCGACGACGCCCCGCTCGGGCGGATCAGCCAGCTGCAAGTCGAGCATCCGGGTCCCGGCCGGGCGCTCCTGGCAACCTGGCATAATCTCCTCGACGCCGGCCGGATGCAGGACGGCGAGCCGAACCTGGCTGGCACGGCACGTGCCACCATTGCCCGGCTGTCCGCCGCTACCGCAGCCGAGCTCGGCACCGCGGCTGGCGGAAAGGTGACCGTGGCCACCGGCCGCGGCTCGATAACTGTCCCCCTGGAGATCACGGACATGCCTGACCGGGTCGTCTGGCTGCCGACCAACTCGGCGGGCAGCGCCATCCGGCGCCAGCTGGCCGCCGGGCACGGCAGCCTCGTCTCGGTGCGGAGCGCGGAATGAGAGGCCTCACGGCCGCGACGCCGTCGAACATCCCGACTCTGTCCAGCTTCGGGCACGATCCGTGGTGGCTGATCCTCGTCAAGGTGCTGGTCATCTTCCTGTTCCTGATGCTCGGCACGCTGTTCATGATCTGGGCCGAGCGCAAGGTCATTGCCCGGATGCAGCAGCGATCGGGCCCTAATCGCGCGGGCAAATTCGGCCTGCTGCAGTCCCTGATGGACGGCATCAAGCTGCCCCTGAAGGAAGACATCGTCCCGCGCGCCGTCGACAAGGTGCTGTTCGTGATCGCCCCCGCGGTAGCGGCCATCCCGGCCTTCATCGGGTTCGCGGTCATACCGTGGGGCCCGATCGTCTCGATCGCCGGTCACCGGACCCCGCTGCAGCTCACCGACCTGCCAGTGGCGGTGCTACTGATCCTGGCTATGAGCTCGATGGGCGTGTACGGCATCGTGCTGGCCGGCTGGTCGTCCCGGTCGCCGTACGCGCTGCTCGGCGGGCTGCGCAGCTCGGCCCAGGTGATCAGCTACGAGATTGCCATGGGCCTGGCGTTCGTGCCGGTGTTCCTGTACGCCGGGTCACTGTCGACGTCGCAGATCGTGGCTGCCCAGGTGCACGGTGCCGAGTTCCACGTCTTCGGCTATATCTGGCACTGGCCGTCGTGGTACGCCATTTTGCTGCTGCCATCGTTCCTCATCTACATCGTCACCATGGTTGGCGAGACCAACCGGCTGCCGTTCGACCTGCCCGAGGGCGAGGGCGAGATCGTCGCCGGCCACATGACCGAGTACTCGTCGCTGAAGTTCGCGCTGTTCTACCTCGCCGAGTACGTCAACATGATCACCGTTTCCGGCCTGGCCACGACCCTGTTCCTCGGCGGCTGGCGAGCGCCGTGGCCGCTGTCGGTGTGGCCCACCTTCAACAATGGCTGGTGGCCGGTGCTCTGGTTCGTGCTCAAGGTCGCCGGTTTCATGTTCTTCTTCGTCTGGCTCCGCGGCTCGCTGCCGAGAATCCGGTACGACCAGCTGATGCGGCTGGGCTGGAAGGTACTGATTCCGTCCGCGCTGGCCTGGACGCTCATCGTCGCCACCGCTCGGGTGTACCGCCAGCAGGGCGCGAGCCCGGCGGTGTACATCATCGGCGGCGGCATCATCGTGGTGCTGATAGGCCTGCTGTGGCGCTGGGAGTCGGCGCCGCAGCGTGCCGAGCGGCTGGCCGCCGAGGCTGCGGAAGACCGGCTGGCAGCCGGCGAGGAGCCCAGCCCGGTCCCGGCGTTCCCCACCCCGCCGATGGATCTCCCCCACTACCACGGCATCGGCGTCGGCACGAGCAGGCCGGTGCTCGCCGGAGTGGCCGACGACGGGCCAACGGAGGTGCCCAGTGCCTGAGTTCTTCGGCTCGGTCAAGGGCTTTGGCGTCACGTTCCGGCAGATGTTTCGTCCGGTCGACACCGTTCAGTACCCCGAGCAGCAGCTGCCCACTGCGCCGCGGTATCACGGCCGTCACCAGCTGAACCGGTGGCCCGACGGGCTGGAGAAGTGCATCGGCTGCGAGCTGTGTGCCTGGGCCTGCCCAGCCGACGCCATCTACGTCGAGGGCGCCGACAACACGCCGGAGGAGCGATACTCGCCCGGCGAGCGGTACGGGCGCGTTTATCAGATCAACTACCTGCGCTGCATCCTCTGCGGACTCTGCATCGAGGCGTGCCCGACGAGGGCGCTGACGATGACCAACGATTACGAGCTGGCCGACGACAGCCGGGAGAGCCTGATCTGGACCAAGGAGCAGCTGGTCGCCCCCTTGCAGCCCGGCATGGAGGAACCGCCGCACCCCATGCGGCTCGGCGATGACGAGGAGGACTATTACCGCCTCGGTGCGATGCTGGCTCGGTCGCAGTCCGGAACCGAGCCGGGCACCGGCGGGTGGAACCCGGTTCAGGACGAGCCGCACCAGGACTGGCCGGTGCAGGACCCGGCCGCCGAGCGGGGGAACGTGCGGTGACCCATTCCATCGTGCTGGCCGGGTCGGCGGCCGAGACCACCCGGCTGCTGGTCTACTGGGTGCTCGCGATTGCCGCGGTGGCTGCGGCGCTCGGCATGGTGCTGGCCAGGCGGGCCGTGCACTGCGCGCTGCTGCTGGCCGTCGTCATGCTGTCGCTGGCCGTCTTCTACCTGATGGAGGGCGCGCCCTTCCTGGCGTTCGTCCAGATCATCGTGTACACCGGCGCGGTGCTCATGCTGTTCCTGTTCGTCCTCATGATCGTCGGCATCACCGCCGCCGACTCGATGATCGAGACGATCCGCGGCCAGCGGCTGTGGGCGATGCTGGCCGGCATCGCCATGCTGGTGCTGCTGAGCCTCGTCGTCGGGCACGCGGCCATCGGCCCGGCAGCCAAGAACAGCGCGCAGTTCGGCAACGGGAACGTGACCTCGCTGGCCCATCTGATCTTTACCCGGTACGTGTACCCGTTCGAGATCACCAGCGCCCTGCTGATCACCGCGGCGGTCGGCGCCATGGTGCTGGCGCATCGCGAGCGGCTCCAGCCCAAGCCGACCCAGCGAGAGCTGGCCGTCGCCAGGATCGCCAGCGGCCATCCGACGCCGCTGCCCGGACCGGGCACGTACGCGCAGCACAACGGCGTCGATATGCCGGCGCTGCTGCCCGACGGCAGCCAGTCTGAGCTGTCGGTCAGCCCGGTCCTGTCGGGCGGCGGCCGGGCGGTACCGGCGAGCGCCGGTCGGCCGCCTGCGCTGAGCGGCCCGCAGCCGGGCAGCGAGCCGCGGCCGGCCGTGACACCGGGACCGGGATCTGCCGCCGGCCCGGAAGCAGGTGAGCAGTAGTGGTAAGCCCCGCGCACTTCATAGCGCTCTCAGTGATCTTGTTCGTGATCGGTGCGGTCGGCGTGCTCGTGCGGCGCAACGCGATCGTGGTGTTCATGTGCGTCGAGTTGATGCTCAACGCCGCCAACCTGGCGTTCGTCACGTTCGCCCGGATGCACGGCGCGCTCGACGGGCAGGTGATTGCCTTCTTCGTGATGGTGGTCGCGGCCGCCGAGGTAGTGGTCGGCCTGGCCATCCTGACTGCCATCTTCCGTGCCCGCAGGTCCGCGTCGGTCGATGACGCGAACCTGATGAAGTACTGACGAAAGGGAGCCATGACCGGCTCAGCCGACAGTGTGCTGTCGCATCCTGCCGTGGCGATAGCGACGCTGCACGCCACCGGACTGCAGGACGCGGCCTGGCTGCTGCTCGCCCTCCCACTGCTCGGCGCAGCCATCCTGCTGCTCGGCGGCAAGCGGACGAACTCCTGGGGCCACCTGGTTGGCGTGGCCATGCCGGTGCTCGCGTTCGCCTACGGCGTCGCGGCCTTTGCCCAGATGCTCGGCTACCCGGCGGCGCAGCGCTCCCGCGACCTGACGATCTATCAGTTCATCAACGTCGGCCGGTTCCAGGTGCCGATGGGCTTGCGACTGGACCAGTTGTCGATCTGCTTCGTGCTGCTGATCACCGGCGTCGGCTCGCTGATCCACATCTTCGCGGTCGGCTACATGTCGCACGACCCGGAGCGCAGGCGGTTCTTCGGCTACATGAACCTGTTCCTCGCCGCCATGCTCTTGCTCGTCCTGGCCGACAACTACCTCGGGCTATACGTGGGCTGGGAGGGTGTGGGCCTGGCGTCCTATCTGCTGATCGGCTTCTGGCAGTACAAGCCGGCGGCGGCGACGGCGGCGAAGAAGGCGTTCATCGCCAACCGTATCGGTGACGCCGGCCTGTCACTGGCGATCATGCTGATGTTCTTCCAGTTCGGCTCCGTGACGTTCACCGGGGTGTTCGGCGCGGTCGGGTCGGCCAGCCACGGCGTCGTGCTGGCCATCGGGCTGCTGCTGCTGCTCGGTGCGTGCGGGAAGTCTGCCCAGGTGCCGCTGCAGTCGTGGCTGCTCGACGCCATGGAAGGCCCGACGCCGGTATCCGCCCTCATCCACGCCGCCACCATGGTGACGGCCGGCGTCTACCTGATCGTCCGGTCGGCTCCGATCTACGACCTGTCCGCCGGTGCCCGGCTCGCCGTCGCCATCGTGGGCGCCGTGACGCTGCTCTTCGGCGCGATCATCGGTTGCGCAAAGGACGACATCAAGAAGGCACTGGCCGGGTCCACCATGAGCCAGATCGGCTACATGATGCTGGCCGCCGGGCTCGGCCCGGCCGGATACGTGTTCGCGATCGCGCACCTGCTGGCGCACGGGTTCTTCAAGGCGGGCCTGTTCCTCGGGGCCGGCTCCGTTAAGCACGAGATGAATGACGAGGTCGACATGCGCCGCTTCGGCGGGCTGGCCCGGCTGATGCCCATCACCTGGGTGACCTTCAGCCTCGGCTACCTCGCCATTATCGGGGTGCCGCCGCTGTCCGGCTTCTATACCAAGGACCCGATCATCGACGCCGCGTACGCCCAGGGCGGCACGTCGGGTGCGCTGCTCGGCACCGCGGCCCTGATAGGCGCCGGCATCACCGCGTTCTACATGACCCGGGTGATGTTCATGACCTTCGCCGGCGAGCGCCGCTGGGACGAGTCCGTGCACCCGCACGAGGTGCCGCCGGTCATGACGTCGCCGATGATCGTGCTCGCTATCGGCTCGGCCGGGGCGGGGGCTTTCCTGATCCTGAGCAATCGGCTGCTGAACTTCCTGGGCCCGGTCACCGGCGTGCCGCCGACCACGCACGGTGTCTGGACTCCTGCCGGTGGCGGCGCGCTCGCGCTGGTCGCGGGGGGCATCGCCATCGCCTACGTGATGTACGGGCGCCGCGAGGTGCCGGTGACCGCCCCGGCCGGAAGCCCGGTGACGGTGGCGGCTCGAAAGGATCTGTACGGCGATGCGGTCAACGAGTCGCTGCTGATGCGGCCCGGCCAGTGGCTGACCCGGCTCTCGGTGTACTTCGACAACCGCGGCGTCGACGGAATCGTCAATACCGTGGCGGCAACCTTCGGCGGGTCGTCGGGGCGGCTGCGCCGGGTGCAGTCCGGGTTTGTCCGCTCGTATGCGCTGTCCATGCTGCTCGGGGCCGTGCTGCTAGTCGGCGCGCTCCTGCTGGTGCGGCTCTGATGATAGAAGGCTGCGGAATCTGATGACCAACTTTCCCTGGCTGACGGTCGCGGGCGCGATCCCACTGGCCGGCGCAATCGTGATCGCGCTGACGCCGGGCAGGTCGGCACCCGGCAGCGACGCCGACCGGCGTGCTCGCGATCTGCTGGTCAAGCGCATCGCGCTGGTGTTCTCGGTGCTGACGCTCGTCGAGGTCGCCGTGATGGCCACCCGGTTCTCACCCGGTGGCCCGCGGTTCCAGTTCCAGCAGGTCTACGAGTGGATCCCGCAGTTCGGCGTGCACTACGCCGTCGGCGTGGACGGTATCGCGCTGGTGCTGATCCTCATGTCTGTGGTCCTCATGCCCGTGGTGGTGCTGGCCTCGTGGAACGACGTCGAGGACGTCACCGCCAGCGGCGGCCGGGTCGCGGGCACCACGACGAGCAGCCGTGCGCCGCGGTCCCGCAGCGTGAAGTCCTATTTCGCGATGATGCTCGTGCTCGAGACGATGATGATCGGCGTCTTCGCGGCCACCGACGTCTTCCTGTTCTACGTGTTCTTCGAGGCCATGCTCGTGCCGATGTACTTCATGATCGGCAGCTACGGCGTCGGGCAGCGGCAGTACGCGGCGGTCAAGTTCCTGCTGTACAGCCTGCTCGGCGGGTTGCTCATGCTGGTCGCGGTGATCGCTCTGTACGTCTACTCCACGCATGGCGGGCACAGCCAGGGCACGTTCCTGTTCACCCAGCTCACGCACATTGCGCTGAGCACGACGACGCAGAAATGGCTGTTCCTCGGCTTCTTCGTCGCGTTCGCGATCAAGGCGCCGCTGTGGCCCTTCCACACCTGGCTGCCGGACGCGGCGACCTCGGCCCAGCCGGGCGGGGCTGTGCTGCTGGTCGGCGTGCTCGACAAGGTCGGCACGTTCGGCATGATCCGGTACTGCCTGGACCTGTTCCCGGCTGCAGCGCACTTCTTCACGCCGCT
>JBAUAR010000393.1:0-3474 GCA_049675875.1 Streptosporangiaceae bacterium | reverse complement strand
CGGCCGCGCTGCCGGGGACGTCCGCGATGACCGTCAAGGTCAGCCCGTTTGGCGAGTTCCCGGCCAAGGGCCGGGCGACCAGCGGAGTGCGGTGCCACCGGTTCCTCAAGGGCGAGGATGCGCTGGTGCTGGCGTGGGCAGGAGCCGGGCCGGCTCGTGGTGCAACCGAGGCGGGCACGCCGGTGGACCTGCCGCCGCCGACCGGGCGGCGGGACGGCTCGGGCGAGCGGGTCAGGCACCCGCTCGCCGGGATCGGCGGCCTCACGGGCTAGTGGCTTCACGGGCTAGGGGCTTCACGGGCTAGGGGCTTCACGGGCTAGTGGCCGGCGCACGAGCCCGGCGGCCATCCACCTCGTCGGCCTGGCGCCACAACACCAGCAGGAGGCCGGCCAGCCAGCCATGGCAAAATCAGCTGGGTGCAGATCGGGATGCTTGGCTCATTCGAGCTCCGCTCGGACGACGGGGTCCTCGCCGACGTGCCGGGCGCCCGGTTGCGCGCGCTGTTGATCGCCCTTGCGCTCGAACCGGGTCACACAGTCCCGAAAGCGACGCTCGTCGAGTGGATTTGGGGTGAGCACCCGCCGTCCGGCGCGGCGAATGCCTTGCAGCGCCTGGTGTCCCGGCTGCGGAAGGCGCTGCCGCCAGGCCTGGTCGAGGGGCAGCCGGACGGCTACCGGCTGAGAGTGGAGCCCGACGCTGTCGACGCGGTGCGGTTCGAGCGCCTCGTGGGCCAGGCCCGCGCTGACGACGATTCGCGGCGGGTCCGGCTGCTGCGCGACGCCCTCGCCTTGTGGCGCGGTGCGGCCATGCAGGACGTCGGCTTGCAGGATAGTGCCGCGTTGGACGCAGCGGTCACCCGGCTCGAGGGGCTACGCCTGACCGCCATGGAGGATCGGTTCGACGCGGAGATCAGCCTCGGCCACGGCGCGGAGCTGGTCACGGAGCTGACCGATTTGGTGGCCGCGCACCCGCTGCGAGAACGACTTGTCGCTGCGCTGATGCACGCCCTGGTCGCGACCGGTCGCGACACCGAGGCGCTGCTCGTGTACCAGCGAACGAGAGAAGCGCTGGCCGACGCGCTCGGTGTCGACCCCTCCCCCGAGCTGTCCGCATTGCACGTCGCGCTGCTGCGAGGCGAGCTCCGACGGCGGGAGGAAAGCCGGAACACTAACCTGCGCGCCGAGCTAACCAGTTTCGTCGGCAGGGACGCTGATGTCGCCGCGGTCCGCGACCTCATCGCCGGACACCGGCTCTGCACCCTGATCGGACCGGGCGGCGCAGGGAAGACCAGACTGGCCACCGAGACGGCACGCACGCTGCTCGGCGACCTGCCGGACGGGGCCTGGCTGGTGGAGCTCGCGGGCATCGGCGCGAGTGGTGACGTGACACAGTCGACGCTCGGCGCGCTCGGCCTCCGGGACGCGCTGCTCGGCGGCGCGCCGAACTCCGAACCGATGGACCGGCTCGTCACCGCGATCCGCGAGCGCGAGACGCTCTTGATTCTGGACAACTGTGAGCACGTCATCGAGTCGGCGGCGGCGTTCGCCCACCGAGTACTCGGGGAGTGCCAGCGGCTGCGGATTCTCGCGACGAGCAGGGAGCCGCTCGGCATCACCGGTGAGGCGCTGTGGCACGTCGAGCCGCTGGCCTTGCCGGAGCGGGACGCCAGCCCGGCCGACATCGAGTCCGCCCAGGCCGTTCAGCTGCTCCAGGACAGGGCCCGCGCGGTGCGGAGGGATCTTGCGACCGACGCCAGCGCGCTGTCGGCCATGGCGCGCGTCTGCCGGACGCTTGACGGGATGCCGCTGGCGATCGAACTCGCAGCGGCCAGGTTGCGCACCATGTCCCTCGAGCAGCTCGCCCACCGTCTTGACGACCGGTTTAGCCTGCTGACCGGCGGCAGCCGGGCCGCCCTGCCACGTCACCGGACGTTGCGCGCGGTGGTCGACTGGAGCTGGGAGCTGCTCACCGATGCCGAACAGATGGTCCTGCGCAGACTCGCGGTGTTCTCCGGCGGGGCGAGCCTGACAGCCGCCGGGCAGGTCTGCGTCGGCGATGCGGTCAAGCAGGAGCAGGTGCTCGAGTTGCTCACTGCGCTGACCGAGAAATCTCTGCTGGTGACCGACGGCGATGGCGCACCGCGCTACCGGATGCTCGACACAATCAGGGAATACGCCCGGCACCGGCTCGCGGAGACGGGGGAATCGGACCTAGCGCGGCATGCGCATCTCGGGTACTTCACCGAGCTCACCGAGACCGCGGACCCGCATCTGCGCCGCGCCGAGCAACTGGACTGGCTCGCCACGCTCGAGGCCGAGCACGACAACATCGCTGTTGCCCTGCGTGGCGCGCTCGCGGCCGGCGAGGCGCACGCGGCGATGCGGCTCGCGGCGGCCGCCGGCTGGTACTGGTGGCTCGGCGGTCACAAGGCCGAAGGCATCGAGCTGATCACCGCGGCCGCCGACACGCCCGGCGAGGTGAGCGACGAGATCCGGGCGACGGTGTACGCGCTTGTCGTGATGTTCATGACCGACGGTCCGGCTGACGAATACCAGGCGGCGGAGTGGATTCACCGGGCCTACCGGTTCACCCGGCGCAGTCAGCCCGGTCACCCGGCGCTCGCGTTCGTCGCTCCGCTGGAACGCATGTTGCAAGCGCCGGACGCGTTTTTGCCCGCGTGGGAACGGCTGCTCACCGACGACGACCCGTGGGTACGCGCGCTGGGACGGCTGCAGCTCGGCAAGATGCGGATCATGCTCGGCCAGGGCGGGCGGGATGCGGACGCGTATCTTCAGCGGGCACTCGACGAGTTCCGGGCGCTCGGCGAGCGGTGGGGGATTCAGTTCGCCCTCAGGGAGCTGGCGGACCGAATCGCCACGCGTGGCGAGTTCGCCGCCGCGTGCGAGCACTATGAACACGCGATTGCGGTGGTCACCGAGGTCGGCGCCATCGAAGATGTGCTTCAGCTGCGGTCGCGGCAGGCGCAGCTGTACTGGCTGCTCGGCGATGCTGAGTCGAGCGCTGCTGCCATGGCCGAGGCACAGCGGTACGCGGAACGGGTCGCGTGGCCGTCTGCGCTCGCCGAGCTAGCCCTGGCCAAGGCCGAACTGGCCCGCTGGAGCGGCGACGCCGAGCAGGCATCCCGGCAACTCGGGGTCGCGACAGCCATACTGGACCCGGAGCCGGCAAGCATCCGGGCGGTAACAGATGACCTGCTCGGTTACCTCGCCGACAGCGTCGATGCGGCCCGCGAGCACCGCGTCGCGGCATTCCAGGCCGCGTCGGAGGCCGGGCATGCGCCGCTGATCGCCCGGGCACTCGTCGGGATCGCCGACCTGGCGCTGCGTGGCGAACAGTACGAGCAGGCCGCGCGGCTGCTCGCGGCCAGCGCCGGCGTGCGCGGACTACCGGATCGGTCGCAACCGGATGTGGCCCGGATCGAACAGGACACCCTGCGTCGCCTCGGCGAAGCAC
>JBAUAR010000392.1:0-17044 GCA_049675875.1 Streptosporangiaceae bacterium | reverse complement strand
GGCGCGGGCCGCTCCGCGCCCCTCGTCAGGAGCCGCAACTGCGGGCGCGCCTGCGGCAACGACACCGGCAGGCCTGGCGGCGTCGAGTCGGCCGACCGGACGGCCAGTGCGCGCTTGACCACCCGGTCCTCGAGCGAGTGGTACGCGAGCGCCACGATCCGGCCGCCGACGGCGATCGCGTCGAGCGCAGCCGGCACCGCCCGGATCAGCGCGTCCAACTCGCCGTTCACCTCAATCCGGAGGGCCTGAAAGGTCCGCTTGGCCGGGTGTCCTCCCGACCGCCTGGCGGGCGCCGGGATCGACTCCAGCACGATCTCGACGAGCCTGGCCGTGTTCCGCAGCGGCTCCCTGGCGCGCTCCCGGACGACTGCATCGGCGATACGTCGCGCGTACCGCTCCTCTCCGTAGTCGCGCAGCACCCGGGCAAGCCGGTCCGCGGGATAGTTGTTCAGCACGTCGGCGGCGGTCAGCTCTGCTGCCTGGTTCATGCGCATATCCAGGGGCGCATCGCGGGAGTAGGCGAAACCGCGTCCCACGTCGTCGAGTTGCGGCGACGACACACCGAGATCGAACAGAACGCCCTGCACGGCACCGTGGCCGGCCTCGGCCAGGATGCGCGGCAGTTCGTCGTAGACCGCCTGGATCAGGACCACGCGACGGCCAAATCCGGTCAGGGCACGGCGCGACTCCGCGATCGCCGTGGCGTCGGTGTCGATGCCGATCAGGCTGAGACCGGGATGCGCTGCGAGCAGCGCGCGGGCGTGCCCGGCCCGGCCGACCGTGGCGTCCACCAGCACGGCGCCAGGCGGCTCGAGCGCGGGGCCGAGCAGCTCAGCAACCCGGTCGCGCATGACCGGCAGATGACCCGACGCCGCCGCTACCATCACTCCCCTCCCGACTGCCCGCTCGCCGCCCGTGCGGCGGGCTCCCGCCGCCTGCTGCCGCGATGCCCGGCTAGGTCCCCATCCGCGCCACTGCACTGACGGGCCGCTGCCGCCTGACGCCGGGGAAGTGACGTCAGCCGGGCTTACGGCCCTCCAGCACGGGTGGAGACCTCGCCGGGCATCCGGCGCACTGTCAGAGCACCCCTGGCAGAACCTCCTCAGTTGCGGCGGAGAACGCAGGCTCCTGCTGCTCCAGATAACTGGCCCAGGCGCTGGCATCCCAGATTTCCAGCCGGGTGTTGGCGCCGATCACGACGCACTCCCGGTCGAGTCCCGCGTACTCGCGCAGGCCTAGCGGGATGGTGATCCGGCCCTGCCGGTCTAGTTCCTCGTCCGAGGCGCTCGCGAACAGCACCCGGCTGTAGTCCCGCACCGCCTTCGCGGTCACTGGCGCGGTCCGCAGGGCATCGGTAATCCGGCTGAACTCGCCGGCCGGGAACACGTACAGACAGCCGTCCTGACCCTTGGTCAGCACCAGACCGGCGGCCAGTTCCTCGCGGTACTTGGCGGGGAGTATCAGCCGACCCTTGTCGTCGAGACGGGGCGAGTGAGTGCCCAGGAACACCCGCCTCACCTCCCCGGTGGCCCCACTTCACGCGCTGCTGGCTGGCCAACTGCCCCACGGGCCACCACTGTACTCCACTATCCTCCACCGTCAAGGCACAGCGAGCCCGCCTCGCGCGCGACGCCCCCCACGGCAGTCCGGCGATCCGGCCCGCGCCGTCCGGCTGCGGACCTGCCCGCTGGTTCCGAAGAACGGTTAGATGGGGAATACACCTGAGGCCGTTGGGATAGCGGAATCGCTCGTCGCTCGCAGAGGACGTACTGTCAGATCGCACGGGCTAACTGGAAGGGCGCCAGGAGGACAACCTTGGTGACGGACACTGGCCAGCAGGCCGACCGAACGCTGGCTGAGCTTGTGCAGGTCGCCAGGCAGGTAAGTGATGCGGTGCAGACGGTTATTACCGGCAAGCCCGCAGCCGTGCGCCTTGCGCTCACGGTCCTGCTGGCCGAGGGTCACATTCTCATCGAGGACGTGCCAGGCGTAGGGAAAACACAACTAGCTAAGGCGCTCGCCAAGTCCGTCGACTGCACGGTGCGCCGCGTGCAATTCACCCCGGACCTGCTGCCTAGCGACATCACCGGGGTCAGCGCCTATAACCAGGACGTGCGCGAGTTCGAGTTCAAGCCGGGGCCGATTTTTGCCAATGTCGTGCTCGGCGACGAGATTAATCGCGCGTCGCCGAAAACGCAGTCCGCCCTGCTGGAGTCCATGGAAGAGCGCCAGGTGACCGTGGACGGCAGCACATACCAGCTCGACCGCCCGTTCATGGTGATCGCCACCCAGAACCCAATCGAGATGGAGGGCACCTATCCGCTGCCCGAGGCGCAACGGGACAGATTCATGGCGAGGATCGCCATCGGCTATCCGGCTCAGGACGCGGAACTCGCGATGCTGGAGACCCACGGCTCGGACTCGCCGCTCGATCACCTTAAGCCGGTGGCACACGCCAGCGACGTGCGAGCGCTGGTGGCTGCCGTGCGAGAGGTGCACGTGTCTGCCGCCGTCCGGCAGTACATCATCGACCTGGTGACCGCCACCAGGAACGCCACCGAACTACGCCTCGGTGCATCGCCGCGGGCTGCACTGCACCTACTGCGGGCAAGCCGGGCGCAGGCCGCGCTCGACGAGCGCGACTTCGTCCTGCCCGACGACATCCAGACGCTCGCCGTGCCGGTGCTCGCCCACCGCTTGCTGCCGAGCGCCGAGGCCATGGTGGGCCGTGATCTGCCGGAGCAGGTGCTCGCCAACCTCATCCGCCGGCTGCCGCTGCCCGGCCGCTAAGCAGCCTAGACTCGGGGATTAGGGCCGCCGGAAGGACACGCCATGCGGACCTCGCTGCTCGCCGGGATGACCACCCGCGGCCTCTCGTTCCTGACAGCCGGGATTGTTTCTGCGCTCATCGGCTACGTGCTGGGCGAGCGCGCCTTGCTGAGCGTCGGCATCGGACTGATCGCGCTGCCCCTGCTCGCCGTCTTCGCCGCCCGTCGCGGCCACTACCGCCTCGCCACTTCGCGCAGTGTCATCCCGCCGCGCGTGCCGATCGGGCACACCGCCACGGTGACACTCCGGCTGGAGAACATCTCGCGGGTACCGACGGGGCTGCTGCTCGCCGAGGATACGGTGCCGTACGCACTCGGCAGCAAGCCGCGCTACGTGCTGGACAAGATCGAGCGGCACGGCGTCCGTCAGCTTAGCTACCCGCTCCGGTCGGATCTGCGGGGCAAGTTCGAGATCGGTCCGCTGCATCTGCGGGTCGCCGACTCGTTCGGCCTGGTAGAACTCACCCGGTCGGCAACGGGGCGGACGACATTCGTCGTGACGCCGCGCGTTGACGGGCTGTCCCGGTCCGTCATCAGCCGCACCTGGGCTGGCGAGGGCGAGGGCCGCGCACGGCTTACCTCTACCGCCGGGGAGGATGACGTCATCCCCCGCGAGTACCACGATGGCGACGAACTGCGGCGGGTGCACTGGCGATCCACCGCCAGGTACGGAGAGCTCATGGTGCGCAGGGAAGAGCAGCGCTGGCGCAACCGGGCGACGATCTTCCTGGACACGCGGTCCTGGTCACATATGGGCACGGGGCCGGCCTCCTCGTTCGAAGCGGCTGTCAGCGCAGCCGCGTCGGTCGGCGTGCACATCGCCCGGGAGGGCCTCACGGCGCAGTTTGTTACCGATGGCGAGGCGCTGCGGGCCGGCCCGTTCTTTGCCGACGCGCTGCTGGATGCGCTCGCGGTGATCCGTACCTCGAGCCGCCGCAATCTGGACACTGCTCTGGCCGAACTCAGGACGGCCAGCGGGGTGCTCGTCGCCATCACGGGCAGGCTCTCGGTGCGGGAGGCACGGCAGCTGGCGGCTTGCCGGACGGAGGGCAGTCAGGGGCTCGCGCTGCTGCTGGACGTGCGGAGCTGGACGGGCGGGCTGCACCGGTCCGCTCCGGGCGACTCGCCGCCGCCCAACGGTGCACTCGCCGCTGGCCCGACCGCCGCAGCCCCGGCCGTCGGGGGCGCGGCTACCACAGCTCCGACAAGCACGGGTCCGACCAGCTCGGCTGCCACCGCCAACGGCGGCGGCCACTCCGTCGGCCAGCTGGCCGACGGGGACAGCCCGGCCGACAGCCAGTCCGCCGCACCGGGCCCGGCGGAGACCGCGCCTGCGGAGGCAATCCTGCGCAACGCTGGCTGGCACGTCAGCGTCCTGGATGTGGCTACCCCGCTGCCGGTCGCCTGGCAGCGGCTCTCGCGACCGCCGAGCGTGTTCGCGCGCCGCCCCGGCGGGGATGCCGCCGAGCCGGTGCCGGTCGGCGGGACAGAAGGCGAGACGCCGTGAGGAGCCTGCGGATGCCCGCCATCGCCGCACTCGCGGTCGCGCTCGCGTCGCTGTCGCTCAACGCCGTCGTGCAGGGTAACGGCTGGCTTGGGGCCGGCCTCGGCGCGGTGATCGTAGTTGCCGTCGCGGGCATCGCGTCCAGGATGCCGGGCTTGCGATTCGCGGTCACGGCCAGCATCGTGATCCTGATCGGTGTCGTCCCGCTGCTGTTCTGGCCAGGCTGGCCCGCGCTGGTCACCGGGCTGGCGATCGTCGCGCTCACGGCTGCCAGCGCGACCGGCAACCGGTCGCTGCGCGGCTTCGCCATCGCCGCTCTCTACCTGGGGGCGCTGCTCATCTACCTGAACCTGGCCTTCGGCACCCGCTACTCCTACGGTCACGTGCTGCCCAGCCATGCCTCACTGGACTATCTGGGCCAGCTGGTCCGGAACGCCTTCACTCAGTTCCATGGCTCGCCGCCGGTGTCTGACACCAGAGGGGTGAGCCTCGTCGGGGCCGCCGGCATTGGCCTGGTGGCGGTCATGGTGGATGTGCTGGCAGTCCGCATGCGGCGGCCCGCAATCGCCGGGCTGCCGCTGCTCCTGCTGTTCTGCGTGCCGGTCGCCAGCGATCTCAAGACCTTCAGCCCCCTGCAGGTGCTCACCTTCGGGGCTGGCATGGCCGGATACCTCACGCTGCTGTCCACTGCCGGCCGGGAGCGGCTGCGGAGGTGGGGACAGCTGGTCACGTTCAAGTACGTCCAGCCGCTCGACGAAGCGGGCAGCGGGCCCGACACCAAGCAGCTCGCCGCGTCCGGCCGCCGAGTTGGCCTCGCTGCCGTGTGCCTGGCCGTGATTATCCCGATCGTGCTGCCAGCCATGCACGCCCACGACGTCTTCGGTACGACGCCGGCGGGCACCGGTCCGGGCGGCGGGGCCGGCGGTAGCAGCGGCAGCAGTACCAGCGGCCAGCTGGATGCGCTGCTGCAGGTCCAGAACCAACTTCAGGACAAAACTCCGCAGCCGGTGCTGACCTATATCACGACGGCGGCCGCGCCGAGCGATGAGTACTTCGAGGTCTACGTGCTGAACTACAACGGCCGTGCGGACAACTGGCTGCCGCAGTTCACCGCGGGTTCGGCCGGCCTGCGAGACCTGGCAGGCAAGCTGCCCTACGCGCCGCCGGGCCAGCTGCCCAGCACCTCGGTCGCGAGCGTCGTGACCACTGTCACGCTGAACAAGGACCAGGGCGACGCGGGCGTGGCCGGGTTCCTGCCCGTCCCGTATGCGCCGGTGAAGCTCTTGACCGATACCCCTGGCTGGGCCGAGCTGCGGGGCTCGCTCATGCTGTTCAACTCGGCTGAGCCGCTGGGCGGGCTGCGGTATACCGTCACGAGCAGCGTGCCCGACCCCACGGTGTCGCAAATCGAGAACCCTCCGGTCGGGATCCCCGCCGCGATCGAGGCCGAGTACGGCGCGTACAGCGGACCGGACAACGCGCGGCTTGCTGCGATCGCGCACCAGCACACCCTCCACGCGACCACCGAACTGCAGGAAGCGCTGGACTTGCAGGCCTGGTTCACCTCCAGCAGCTTCCGCTACAGCCTCAAGCCGAATCTGCCGTCCTCGCACTGGCTGCTGTCGTTTCTGACTACGGACAGGCGCGGCTACTGTCAGCAGTTCGCCTGGGCGTTCGCCATCCTGGCGAGGCTGGTAGGCATCCCGTCCCGGGTGGCCATCGGGTACACCGGCGGCTCGCCGGACTCGCACGGCACCTGGCAGGTCACCACGGCCGACGCGCACGCATGGCCCGAGCTGTACTTTCCGGGTGAGGGCTGGCTCAGGTTCGAGCCGACCCCACACGGCGCGACCGGCCAGGGCACCGCGGTCGCGCCCGCGTATGCGACCGGGCCGGCCGTCGGGCTGCCGCCTACCTCGCCCGGCAGCGCGAAGGGGTCGGCCGGCTCAACCGGACAGGCAGCCGGGCAGCCTGGCCTGAACCGGTTCGCCCACGAACCCGGGGCCGGCACAGGGACGCTGGCCCCGATCCGCGGCTCCGGCCTCTGGCTGGCAATCGTCATCCCCGTGCTGGCGCTGCTGCTGATCTGCTGGCCTACGGTGACCCGCAGGCTGATCCGGCGGCGGCGCTGGCTGGCTGCCTCGGGCGACGCTGCAATCGCCACCGCTGCGTGGCGCGAACTGACGGACGACTTGGTCGACTTCGGCTTCAGCCGACTGCCAGGCGAGACTCCGCGCGCCATGGCCAGGCGGATCCGCCGCGAGGCCAGCCTCGACCCGGTGGCCGCCGAGGCGATCGGCCGGATCGTCACCGCGGCCGAGCGCGCCCAGTACGCCAGGCTCGCCGGGCCCGCTTCCGGCCTTGCCGATGACGTGCACGCGGTCCACCGCGCCCTCACGGCGTCAGTTCCGGTCCGCCGGCGCATCCGCGTCTGGCTCTGGCCGGCGTCCACCCTCCGGTCCACCCAGCGCCTGCTGCAGCACGCGGGTGACAAGCTGAGCTGGCTAGATACCTCGCTGCCTGCCCTGCGACGGCAGCTAACCAGAACCGAGCAACACTCGACCAGCTGACCGGCCTCGCGGCCCGCAGCCAAATGCCGCAGGCAAGTGCCGCAGGCTACCGGCTGTTGCCTTCCTGGCGGCGCCGCCAGCGCTCCTCTAGCCGTTCCATCAGCCCAGAGTTCGCTGGCTGCCTGGCCGCCCGGCCCCGCCGTCGGCGGCTCCGGCCGCGCTTGCGCTCGGTGACCACCATCGCGGCCATCCGCCGGTAGCTCGCGATGGCCCAGACGCTGCTCAGCAGCATGACCACGAAACCTGCAGCCGACAGCCAGGCATATTTCAGGAACAAACCGGCCACGAGGGCAGCGACGCCAATCAGGAAACCGAGCGACGCCTCCACGGCCCTGCGCCGGTAGTGAACCCTGGGATCCCTGGCCCGCATGGCCTTGGCCAGGCGCGGATGATCGGCATAGAGCGCCTGCTCAATCTGCTCGAGCTGGCGCTGCTCGTGCTCAGAGAGCGGCACTGTGCCTCCCATCGACCTCGGCCCAATGCTTTCCGCACCACGGCCGTTGCTTTACGCCCAGAATACGAGCGCCAGGGTGCGCTGTGGAAGGGTACACGTCAGCGGGTACTGATCGGTCACTCTCAGCGAGGCCAAACCGTCGGCGCCCAGCTCAGCGGGAATCCCGGCCGGCCTCCCCGGTCTCGATGAGGGTGGCCGGACGGACCGCGTCCGGGCCGAACCGGCCGCTGATCCGGTCGAGGGCCGTCTCGGCCTCGCGCCAGGCCGCGCCGCGCTCCCCCAGGGCAAGCTGGGTCGCCGCGTCCGCCGCCAGCACCAGACCGGACGCCCGAACCCCGACAAGTCGCAGCGGAGCTCGTCCGCTCAGGCCGGAGCCGGCGTACAGCGCGCACGCAGTGGCGTAGATCTGCTGAGTCTCGCCGGTCGCCGCCGCTAGCGTCCTAGACCGGGTAATGGTTGTGAAGTCTGACTTGCGTAGCTTGACGGTGATCGTCCGGGCAGCGTAGCCCCCGGACCGCAACGCTCGGGCGGTTCGGCGGGACAGCCGCAGTAGTTCTCGTCGCACCACCGCCGCGTCGGCGATGTCGACCTCAAATGTCTCCTCCGCGCCGACGCTCTTCTCCCGTACCGAGGACTCCACCGAGCGCTCGTCGCGTCCGTCCGCTAGCGCGTGCAGGTGCGCCGCAGCCGCCTTGCCGAGGTCACGTTCCAGTACGGCCAGCGGCGCTCCGGCGATGTCCCCCACGGTCCGCAGCCCCAGCCGCTCCAGAGCCTGGCGCGTCTTCTCGCCCACCCCCCACAGTGCGGAGACCGGCAGGGGGTGCAGGAATTCCACGGCCCGGCCGGACGGGATCACCAGCAGCCCGTCCGGCTTGCACGACACGGACGCGAGCTTGGCGAGGAACTTGTTGGATGCTATTCCCACTGAGCACGTGATCTGCTGCTGGGTGGCCACCTGTGCACGGATCCGGCGCCCGATCACTGCGGGCGAGCCGAGCAGCCGGATGGCACCAGAGACATCGAGGAACGCTTCATCGAGCGAGATCGGCTCCACGAACGGGGTCACGGCCCGGAATATCGCCATAACCTCCCTGGACACCGCGCTGTAAAGGCTGTGGCGAGGCGGAATAACAGTGGCCTGCGGGCACAGCCGGCGGGCTCGCGACATCGGCATCGCCGACCGGACTCCGAAGAGGCGAGCCGGATACGTGGCCGAGAGCACGACGCTACGGCCGGACAGCCCCCCGACGATCACCGGCCGCCCGGCCAGGTCAGGCCGGTCCCTGACCTCCACGCTGGCGTAGAACGCGTCCATGTCGACGTGCAGGACGTGGCAGCCGGCGTCGTCGGGCAGCTCAGCGGTACCGCGCTGCGCATCGGCCGGTACTGGCCGACCTGGCTGACGGCCGCGATCCCCCGGTCCGCCCACCTGTCACCGCCAGAATCCGCGTTGCGCTCTCGGCCCGACTGTAGTTCTCAGCACCGACAAAGCACCGCCGACGACATCGGCCATTCCTCTTCAGAGCGTGAGCGTGGGCTTGAGCTCGAGTAGCCGGCCGAGCAGGCCATTCACGAATGACGGCGAAGCGTCGGTGGACAGGTCCCCGGCCAGCGCGACCGCCTCGCTGATGGCGACCGCATCAGGCACCTCAGCACACCAGAGCAACTCGTAGGCGCCGATGCGCAAGACGTTTCGGTCGACGGCGGGCATCCGCTCCAGGGCCCACCCCGCCGAGTACGTCGCGAGCAGCTCGTCGATTGGCGCGAGGTGCTCATGCACGCCCCTGACCAGCACCGCAGCGTAGTCCGAGACAGGCGGGTCGGCCGCAGCGGTGCGCTCCGCGAGCAGCTCGAGCACAGGCACGCCCCTGACTTCGGCCTCGAACAATAGGTCGAGCGCCCTTTTGCGGGCCCTGCTGCGCGCTGGCATCCTTGCGGTCGACGTGCGCGCCGGTCAGGCCCGGCCGAGGTAATCGCCGGAACGGGTGTCGACGCGGACCTTCTCTCCGGTCGTGATGAACAGCGGCACCTGGATCTGGGCACCCGTCTCGAGCGTCGCTGGCTTGGTGCCTCCGGTTGACCGGTCGCCCTGCAGGCCAGGATCGGTGTGCTGGACGGTGAGTGCGACCGCGGCGGGCAGCTCGATGTACAGCGCTGCGCCGTCATTGAACGCAATGGTGACCGTCTGCTCTTCCAGCAGGTAGTTGGCGGCGTCGCCGACCACTGCCGCGGGGATGTGCGGCTGGTCGTAGTCGGTTGTGTCCATGAACACGAACTCGTCGCCTTCCCGGTAGAGGTACTGCATCTCGCGTCTGTCGACCGTGGCGACTTCGACTCGCACGCCCGCATTGAATGTCCGGTCGACAACCTTGCCGGACAGCACGTTCTTCAGCTTGGTGCGCACGAAGGCACCGCCCTTGCCGGGCTTGACGTGCTGGAAATCCACCACGTTCCAGAGCGCGCCGTCGATGCTGAGCGTTATGCCGTTCTTGAGGTCGTTGGTGGTGGCCACGTCTGTGTGTCTCCTGCGTGCATCCGGAACCGCCGCGCTGACGTCAAAGCACCAGCAGATCCCTGCTAGTCGTGATGAGTGTGGCTGGCCCCGTCGCACGAACCACGACGGTGTCCTCGACCCTGACGCCACCCTTGCCGGGCAGGTATATTCCGGGCTCGACCGTGATCGGGACCAGTTCCTGTAGCTTACCCGCCCGGCCGGGTCCGAGCATCGGCGCTTCATGCACCTCGAGCCCGACACCGTGTCCGAGACCGTGTCCGAAATGGTCGCCGTAGCCGGCCGCGGCGATGATACTGCGGGCGGCGGCGTCGACATCGCCCAGCTCCGCGCCGGGCCGCGCGGCGGCGAGGCCGGCCAGCTGAGCGGCGGCGACCAGGTCGTAGATTTCCCGCTGCCACGGCTCGGGCGACCCGAGGCACACGGTCCTGGTCATGTCCGCGTGATATCCGCGGTAGCGCGCCCCGCAGTCGATGACGACAAGGTCGCCCCGCTCAAGCGCCCGGCTGCCCGGCGAGTGGTGCGGGATCGCGCCATGCGGACCGCTGGCCACGATGGTGTCGAACGCCGGGCCCTCGGCCCCCAGGTCAACCATGGCCCGCTCGAGCAGGATGGCGACTTCTCGTTCGGTCCGGCCCGGCTCGACCGCACCGAGCACCGCGGCGAACGCCTGATCGGTCAGCGAGCAAGCCGTTGCCAGCAGCTCGATCTCGGTCGGGTCCTTGACCATCCGCAATTCCTCGACCGGGTGGCCGAGCGGCACCAGCCGCGGCCCGTTCTGCTGCGCCTCGAGCGCCGCGTGCTGCTCGACCGTCATGTGCTGCGCCTCAACGGCGAGCGTCCGGCAACCTCGCTCGACAGCCAGCCGCGCCAGCGCCGGTGCCAGCTCACGCTCGACCACAAGCTCCACGTCCGGACAGTCCCGCGCGGCGGCCTCGGCGTACCGCGAGTCGGTGCCGAGGACAGCCGGGCCGTCCGCGAGCAGCAGCATCGCCATGTTGGAGCTGACCAAGCCGGACAGGTAGCGAACGTTGGGCGGGCTGGTGATCAGCGCCGCATCCGCACCGGTCTGACGGACTCGCTGCTGCGCCAGCGCGCGGCGGGCTGCGTGAATGTCGGACATCCCACGACTCTAGTGACGGCGCGGCAGGCGCATCGCCCGGACTGACCGGCCAGCCGCGGCGTCAGTGCTGGCCGGGAACGTCGTCGCCGACGATCACCCCGCCGCCGCGGCTCCAGGTCAGGTAGCGCCAGGTCAGATTCACCAGCGTGACGACCCGGTTCCGGTTGCCGAGCAGGTAGATCAGGTGCAGGCCCAGCCAGGCGAGCCACGCGAGCGTGCCCCGCAGCCGGATGCCACCGCGCAGCTCGCACACCGCAGACCGGCGGCCGATCGTCGCCATGGTGCCCTTGTCGTGGTAGCGGAATGGCCTGGTCGGCTGGCCGGCGATCAGCCGGGCGACCTGCTCGCCGGCATGCCGGCCCTGCTGGATCGCCGGCTGGGCGAGCTGCGCTACCGGCTTGTCGTCGTTCAGGCAGACGTCCCCGGCCGCGAACACCCGATCCTGGCCGACCACCCGCAAGTCCGCGGCCACCTCGATCCGGCCGCCCTTGCCGCGGTGCAGATCGGCCGTCCACTCGTCGGCCGGGGCGGTCACGCCGGCCGCCCAGACCGTGAGGTCGCTGCGATACACGCTGCCGTCGGCCAGCAGCACCGAACCCGGCCGCACTTCCTTGATCGCGCTGTTGAGCATCACGTCAACGCCGCGGGCAGCGAGCTGCTGCTGGGTGTAGCGGCGGAGGCTATCGTGGTAAGGCGCCAGCAGCGCCGGGGCCATCTCGATGAGCCGAACCCGGAACATCGACCTGTCGATGTTCGGGTAGATGGCCGGCAATGCGAAGTTGCGGAGCTCGGCCAGCGTGCCGGACAGCTCCACTCCCGTCGCGCCGCCGCCCACGACGGTGATATCCAGGCTGGGGTCAGTGCGTCCCTCGTTGCGCCGCTCCAGCGCGTCCATCAGCGTGTTCCGCAGCGCCACCGCATCGCGGCGGGTGTACAGGCTGAGCGCGTGCTCGGCGGCGCCGGGCACGCCGAAGAACGCCGCGCTGACGCCGGTCGCGATGATCAGATAGTCGTAGCTCAGCTTCTCCCCGGCCGTGAGCGTCACGCTCCGCTGGTCGAGGTCGATCGCGGCGACCTCGCCCTTGCGGTACGAGGCACCCCGCCGCCCGGTCGCCGTCCACAGCGGGTAGGCAACGTCCGCGGAGGTCAGCCCAGCGGTCGCGACCTGGTAGAGCAGCGGCTGGAACGTGCTGTAGACGTTGCGGTCGACGATGGTCACGCTGGCGCCGGCGCCGCGCAGCGCCTGGAGCGCGGACAGCCCGGCGAATCCGCCGCCGATGATGACGACCGCCGGCCGGCCGTCCGGTCGTCGCTCACCGCGTCGCATCGCACCTCCGGTCCGGATCGATCAGTGCCAACGACCTGCCCGCGGCCAACGCCGGGAAACTGCCGTGCCACGGCCGGCTGGGACGACCGCGACCGGTAACGCCACGCGACCGGGATGTGCGACCGTTAACGTAAAAAGCATGCCTTATTTCTCACGATTAATCCCATGCTAACGGTCGCACTGTGACGCGGGACTTCCGGGACGCGCCACAGCGAGCCGGCGGCCGGCCGGTCTGCACGGGACCGGCGGCTGCTAGCTGGCCAGGTCTTTGATTTCCTCGATGAGCGCGACCCGCTCGGCGTGGGTGTGTCCCATCGGGGCGACGTTCAAAGTGGTGACGCCGGAAGCCTTCATGGCCGCGACTCGCTCGGCGACAAACGACCGCGGGCCGATGAGCGACACGTGCTCCAGCAACTCTTGCGGGATGAGCGCCTCGGCCTCGTGCTTTCGGCCGTCCAGATACGCGTCCTGGATCGCTGCGGCTTCCTGCTCATAGCCGTACCGCACGGCCAGGTTGTTGTAGAAGTTGGCGCCGCGCGCGCCCATGCCGCCGATGTACAGCGCCTGGACCGGCCGGAGCAGGTCGATGAGGCTGCCGACATCCGCGCCGATCGCGAGGGCCGTCTGGGCGAACACGTCCAGCGGCGGCAGCGACGGATCCCGGTTGGCAAGGCCGGCTCGCAGCGATGATCCCCAGACCTCGCCAGCCTTCTCCGGGTAGTAGAAGATCGGCTCCCAGCCCTCAGCTAGCTCGGCCGCCAATTCGACGTTTTTCGGGCCGAGCGCGGCAAGGATGATCGGGATCCGCTCGCGGACCGGATGGTTGATGAGCTTCAGCGCCTTCCCAAGGCCGGTGCCCTGACCCTCGGGCAGCGGGATTTCGTAGTGCTTGCCGTGATACTCCAGGCGCTCTCGCCGCCAGACGGCGCGGCAGATCTCGATGGTCTCCCGGGTCCTGCCGACCGGGGAGTCGTACGGCACGCCGTGCCAGCCCTCGATGACCTGGGGCCCGGACGCGCCGATACCCAGCGAAAACCGGCCGTCGGACACGTAGTCGATGCCCGCTGCGGTCATCGCGGTCAGCGTCGGCGTGCGCGAATAGAGCTGCATGATCCCGGAGGCGAGCTCGACCCGCTCGGTGACGGCAGCGAGGTAACCGAGCTGACTCACGGCGTCGTAGCTGTACGCCTCGGGCACGAAGACAATGTCCAGGCCGGCCTTCTCGAAATCGGCCAGCTCGGCGGCCGTCTCGCGGAAGCCGCCCGAGTAGTTCAGAGCCATCCCGATGCGCATCAAGTACGCCTCTCCTCGTCGCTGCCTTCGCAGCATGGTAACCGCGCGGGTCAGCCGAGCCCAGGCTGCGCTGTCACCGCTCGAGCAGCCGCGCTACCGCGCGGAGCGCCAGCTCGTAGGACTGCGGCCCGAACCCGGCGATCGTGCCGTCGGCGACCGCGGACACCACGGAGGTGTGCCGGAACGACTCCCGCGCTGCCGGGTTCGACAGGTGCACCTCGACCAGCGGCGCGGTCCGCATCGCCAGCGCGTCCCGCAGCGCGTAGGAGTAGTGCGTGAACGCGGCCGGGTTGAGCACCACCGGGAGCCGCTGGTCGGCTGCCTCGTGGATCCAGCCGATCAGCTCGGCTTCGTCGTCGGTCTGCCGCAGGTCGACGGTCAGCCCGAGGCTCGCACCGAGCGCGGAGCAGGCCGCCTCGATGTCAGCGAGCGTGGCCGACCCGTAGATCTCTGGCTCCCGCGAGCCCAGCCTGCCGAGGTTCGGCCCGTTGAGGACGAGCACCCTCGTCGCCAGCGCGGGGTGTTCCTGGCCATCGGCGTCTGGAGTGTCCTCAGGCGGCGCTGCGGCCCCCGGCATCGGCACGGTCAGCTCACCTCCGCGTAGGCCAGCTCGAGCAGCTCCTCGGCGGGATCGGCCAGGATGCCCGGCTTGGCGAGCCCGTCCAGCACGACGAACCGCAGCTTCGCGGCGCGCGTCTTCTTATCCACCGCCATGGCCGCGCGCAGCTCGGGCCAGGCTCCCGGCCGGTACTGGACCGGCAGTCCGACCGCGGCGAGCACCGAGCGGTGCCGAGCGGCGGTGTCCGGGTCCAGCCGCCCGGCCAGCCGGCCGAGTGCCGCCGCAAAGCACATCCCGATGGCCACCGCCTCGCCGTGCCGCAGCGAGTACTCCGCTACCCGCTCGATCGCGTGCGCCAGGGTGTGTCCGTAGTTGAGCATCTCCCGCTGACCCGCCTCACGGAGGTCGGCCGACACGACAGCCGCTTTTATGAGGACCGAACGCTCGATCAGCTCGCGCTCGTGCGGCCCGCCGGGCCGCGCCGCAGCCTGCGGATCTGACTCGACTAGGTCCAGGATCACCGGGTCCGCGATGAAGCCAGCCTTGATCACCTCGGCCAGCCCGCTGACGTACTCGGCCGAGGGCAGACTCGCCAGCACGCTGGTGTCGGCGAGCACGCCCGCCGGCGGAGCGAACGCCCCGACGAGGTTCTTGCCGTCGACGGTGTTGATCGCGGTTTTCCCGCCGATGGCGGCGTCGACCATGCCGAGCAGCGTGGTCGGCACCAGCACGACCCGCACTCCGCGCAGCCAGGTCGCCGCTACGAATCCGGCCAGGTCGGTGACCGCTCCGCCGCCGACGCCGACGACCGCATCATCGCGGCCGACGCCCGCCGCCGCGAGCCGCGACCACAGTCGGGCTGCGACGCCGATCTCCTTCGCTGTCTCCCCGTCCGGCACTGACTCGGGCCGTACCGTGTAGCCGGCCTCGGCGAGCGACCGGCACACGCCGGCCGCGATCGTCGCGAGGCTCTCGGCGTGTATGACGACCACGTTCCGGGCCGCTGAACCCACAACGGAGGGCAAGTCGGGCAGTACGCCGGTACCCACGACCACCTGGTACGGCCGCTCCCCGCCGACAGCGATCCTGGTCGCGGTCACCGCCCTGTCACAACCGCGGCGATCTCGGCGGCGATGTCCTCGGGGTCGCGGCCGTCGGTGCCCACCGTGAGCCACGCCAGGCTGTCGTACACCGGCAGCCGCTGGTCCAGCAGCGCCTTCAGCTGGGCGCGCGGGTTGGTGCCAATCAGCAGTGGCCGGGCCCGGTCCAGGCCGACCCGCTTGGCCAGCTCGGTGAACCCGGTCTCCAGGTAAATGACCCGCCGGCCGGCCAGCCGCGTCCTGGTCTCCGAGTCCATGACGGCACCGCCGCCAAGTCCGATGACGGCGTCCCGGCCATCGAGCGCCGCGGCGACCGCGTCCCGCTCCAGCCGACGGAACTCCGGCTCCCCGTCGGTCACGAAAATGTCGCCGACTGGCTTGCCCGCGGCAGCCTCGACCACCGCGTCGGTATCGGTGAACGGCACGTCCAGGCGGGCGGCGAGCGCCGTCCCGACCGTCGTCTTGCCCGCCCCGGGCGGACCGATGAGGATGATGGGCAGGAACGAGGTCGCTGTCGTTTCCGTCGTTCGCCCGCTGGCAGTCACCGGATCATCATCGCCTTCAGGTACGCCTCGGCGTTGCGGGCGGTCTCGGTGACGCTGTCACCGCCAAACTTCTCCAGCACGGCGTCGGCGAGGACCAGCGCAGCCATAGCCTCGGCAACCACGCCTGCGGCCGGCACCGCCGTTACGTCGCTGCGCTGGTTGATGGCCTTCGCCGGCTCGCCGGTGCGCACGTCCACGGTGCCGAGGGCGCGCGGCACGGTGGAGATCGGCTTCATCGCGGCGCGGAGCCGGATGGGTTCTCCGGTGCTCATCCCGCCCTCGATGCCGCCGGCTCGGTTGGTGAGACGACGGATTCCGGTGCCAGACCCCTCGATCTCATCATGCGCTTGCGAGCCACGCCGGGCGGCGGTGGCGAATCCGTCCCCGACCTCCACGCCCTTGATCGCCTGGATGCTCATCAGCGCCGCGGCCAGCCTGCCGTCCAGACGACGGTCCCAGTGCACGTGGCTGCCGAGCCCTGGGGGCAGCCCGTAGATCACCACCTCGACGACGCCGCCAAGCGTGTCGCCGTCACGGCGCGCGGCGTCGACCTCGGCCTGCATCGCGGCGCTGACGGCTGGATCCACGCAGCGCACCGGGTCCGCGTCGATCCGCGCTAGGTCCTGCGCGGCGGGTACCTCCCCGGCTGGCAGCCGGACCGGGCCGAGCGCGACCACGTGGCTGAGGATCTCCGCGCCGAGTACCTGACGCAGCAGACGGCGGGCCAGCTCGCCGAGCGCGACCCTCGCCGCGGTCTCCCTCGCGCTGGCCCGCTCTAGCACCGCCCTGGCGTCGTCGTGGCTATATTTCTGCATGCCGGCGAGGTCGGCGTGGCCCGGCCGCGGCCGGGTGAGCGGCGCGTTGCGCGCCTGCCCCGCGAGCACATCGGCGTCCACCGGGTCAGGTGCCATCACCGTTTCCCACTTCGGCCACTCAGTGTTGCCGATCCGGATGGCGACCGGCCCGCCCAGGGTGACCCCGTGCCGGACCCCGCCGGTCAGCTCGACCTCGTCCTGCTCGAAGGACATCCGCGCGCCGCGGCCGTAACCCGCGCGGCGGCGCGCCAGCGCGTGCCCGATATCGGCCGTGCTGACTTCGATGCCGGCCGGCAGGCCCTCGCACACCGCCACCAGGGCGCGGCCGTGTGACTCCCCTGCCGTGAGCCAGCGCAGCATGCTGCCGATCTTGCCATGTTCGCGACCGTGCCGTTCGCCGGGCCGGGGCCGGCC
>JBAUAR010000391.1:0-10491 GCA_049675875.1 Streptosporangiaceae bacterium | reverse complement strand
CCGCCAGCATGAACTGCAGGCCCTGGAACTCGGCGATCGCCTTACCGAACTGCCTGCGCTCCTTGACATAGCCAGTCGCGTAGTCCAGCGCACCCTGCGCAATGCCCAGGGCCTGCGCGGCGATGGTGACCCGGGTATGGTCCAGCGTTGCCAGTGCGGTCCGGAAGCCAGTTCCCTCCGCACCGATGATCCTCTCGGCCGGAATGCGGCAGCCGTCGAAGTACAGCTCCCTGGTCGGCGACCCCTTGATGCCGAGCTTGTGCTCCGGTGCGCCGAAGGTGAAACCGTCGTCGTCGGCGTCGACCACGAACGCCGAGATACCGTTCGGACCGGCCGACGGGTCGGTGACCGCCATCACCGTGTAGTACTTCGACACGCCCGCATTGGTGATCCACCGCTTGGTCCCGGTCAGCACGTAGCTGTCGCCGTCGCGGACCGCCCTGGTCTTCATCGCGGCGGCGTCGGAGCCCGCCTCGGGCTCCGACAGCGCATAGGAGAACATCGCCGCGCCGCTGGCCACCGGCGGCAGGAACTGCCGCTTGACCTCCTCCGAGGCCGACAACAGCAACGGCATCGTGCCCAGCTTGTTCACCGCCGGGATTAGCGAGGAGGAGGCGCAGACCCGCGCTACCTCCTCGATCACGATGACGGTCGCGATTGCGTCGGCTCCCGCACCGCCGTACTCCTCGGGGACGTGCACGGCGTGCAGGTCGGCCTTGACCAGGGCATCGTGCGCTTCCTGGGGGAACTTCGCCAGCTCGTCTACCTCGGCGGCGTGGGGCGCTATCTTTTCCTCGGCCAGGGCGCGCACCGACTCGCGGAGCGCCACGTGCTCGTCCGACAAGGCGTAGGCGGGAAAATCAACGCTCATGCCACCGATAGTAGGACGTCCTACTGAGCGGGCGCTCGTCGGCGGGCTGACGTGCACCACCCCTGCCCCGGCCGTCATGATGGGCCGGTGAGCCAGGCTGACGTGCTGCTGTCGCCGGCTGGTGCGCGGCTGCTCGGCCGGCTGCGCGGCGTTGCAGTGACGCCAGGCCAGGAGCTGGCACTATCGGCGGAGCTGCGCGCCGATTATCCGCCGGACCTGGTCGCCGCGGCCCTCACCCAGCAGGCGCTGCGGACGGCAGCCCGGCCGAAGTTCAGCCGCGCCGACGACATGCTGTTCACCAGGGCGGGTCTCGAGCAGGCGTCGTCGGAGCTCACCGCCGCGCACAGCGCCCGCAGGTTCGCCGGCCTCGATCTCGTTGCCGACCTGTGCTGCGGTATCGGCGGCAACCTGACCGCCCTCGCCGTCGCGGCACGCCGGGTAGTCGGCGTGGACACCGACCTGGACGCGCTGCGGTTCGCAGGCCACAACGCCGCCGTGCTCGGCGCAACGGCCGACGTCGCGTTCGCCCGCGCCGACGTGCGCGACCTGAGCTATGGCGGTGCCCCGGTCGCTGCCGTCTTCATCGACCCGGCGCGCCGGGCGGCCGGGCGGCGGCTGCGTACTGGGGACAGTGAGCCACCGCTCCGCTGGTGCTGTGCCCTCGCCCGGCCGGTGTCGAGGGTCTGCATTAAGGCAGCGCCTGGTCTCGACCACGGGCTTGTCCCCGCCGGCTGGGAGGCGGAGTTTGTCGCCACCGGCCGGGCACTGAAGGAGGCACTGCTGTGGTCCCCCGCGTTCGCTACCACGCCGCGCCGGGCGACGGTTCTGCCGACCGGGGCGACGCTCGTCGCCGACGCAGGCGAGCCGGTGCCGGTGGCCGACCCCGGCGAGTATCTGCTCGATCCGAATCCGGCGGTGACACGAGCTGGTCTTGTGCAGGAACTCGGCCGCGAGCTGTCCGCGTGGCAGCTAGACCCGATGACCGCGTTCCTCTCCCTGGACAGAATCGTCAGCACGCCGTTCGCCAGGACGCTCCGGGTGGTGGAGTCAATGCCCTGGCACGAACGCGCGGTGGCGGGCAGGCTGCGCGAACTCGGCATCGGCACGGTGGACATCCGGCGCAGGGGACTAGCGGGAGACGTGGACCTGATCCGCCGCCGGCTCCGGCTGCGCGGCGACCGGGCCGCGATCATCGTGCTGACCAGGCGGGCCGATCAGCCGTGGGGCCTGATCTGCGAGGCCGTCGGCGGTCAGGCGGCCGACCCAGGCGCGTCGCCCTGACGGCCGCGCGAACGCCGCCAGCAGCGACCGGCCAACCTCCTGCCGGGCGTCGGTGCTCGCGCCAGCCGAAGTGCTGTAGGGCCACCACCGATAACGGACGGATCGAACATTTCGCCGTCAGAGTTCGCTGCCCTTGCCCGTTGCCCCGGAGGGCGGGGCCAGGTCCACGCCGGCCCGCTCGACGCGCAGCCTGGTCCGCAGCGCCTCGCCCTTCGCTTGCGCCGTCGACCGCAGTCCGGCCTGGAACTCCGCCATCCGTTCGGACAGCACCGGATCGGCCACGGCGAGGATGCGGACGGCGAGCAGCCCCGCGTTCCGGGCGCCCGCGACGGCGACGGTCGCAACGGGGATGCCAGCCGGCATCTGCACGATGGATAGCAGCGAGTCCAGGCCATCCAGGTGCTGGAGCGGGACCGGGACTCCGATCACGGGCAGGGTCGTCACGGCTGCCAGCATTCCTGGCAGGTGCGCGGCGCCGCCTGCCCCCGCGATGATCACCCGGAGGCCGTGGCCTGCGGCAGCCTGGCCGTAGTCGATCATGTCCGCCGGCATCCGGTGGGCCGAGATCACGTCGGCGGCGACCGGCACCCCGAACTCGTCCAGGACCTCCACGGCGGCCTGCATCACCGGCCAGTCCGAGTCGCTGCCCATCACGACACCCACGAGCGGCCGGTCGCCAGGCCGCGGGCTTGCGCCGGTCATGGTTCCTCGCTCCCGGTGGCCAGATAGCGAGCCGCCCGGCTCGCTCGGTCCCTGACCTCAGCCATGTCGTCGCCGAGCGCGGTGACGTGGCCGACCTTGCGACCTGGCCGGACCGGCTTGCCGTACAACTGGACCTTGACGGCGGGGTCAGCGGCCAGCACGTGGTTCAGCTTGCCATGCAGGTCAGGGTCGTCGGCACCGAGCACGTTAGCCATCGCCACGCAGGGGGCGGTGAGTGTCGGCGCCCCGAGCGGCAGGTTGAGCACGGCGCGCAGGTGCTGTTCGAACTGAGAAGTCCGGGCGCCCTCGATGGTCCAGTGACCGCTGTTATGCGGTCGCATTGCCAGCTCGTTCACCAGCACACCATCCCGGGTTTGGAACAACTCCACGGCCAGCAGGCCTACCACGTCCAGATCCCTGGCCAGGCGCAGCCCCAGCAGAATGGCATCCTTGGCAAGATCGTCGGCGAGCGCCGGGGCCGGCGCCAGCACTTCGTGGCAGATCCCGTCCCGCTGGATCGTCTGCACGACGGGGTACGCGGCGCCGTGGCCCGATGACGACCGGGCGATCAGGACCGCCAGTTCGCGCTCAAACGGCACGAACTCTTCGGCCAGCAGCGGCACCCCGTGCGCCAGCACGGCTGCAACCTCGGCGTAGCTCCGGCAAACCCAGACGCCGCGGCCGTCGTACCCGCCGGAGACCGCCTTGAGCACGACGGGCCAGTCGGTCCGGTCGGCGATCTCCTCAACGTCAGCCTGGCTCGCCACCGTCTCGAACCAGGGGACCGGGACGCCGAGCTCGACCAGCCGCCGGCGCATGGCCAGCTTGTCCTGGGTCAGTCGCAACGCCGCAGCCGACGGTGAGACGGTGTGACCCGCCGCCTCGAGCGCGTCCAGCGCGGGCCGCGGAACGTGCTCGTGGTCGAAGGTCACCACGTCGCATCCGGCCGCGAACGCCAGCAGGTCGTCGGCGGACCGGTAATCGCCGATCGGCGCGTCAGCGCACACCTGGGCGGCGCTGTCGTCCGCGGCCGCCGCCAGCACCCGGAAGCGAATGCCGAGCCCGACGGCCGCGGCTGCCGTCATCCTGGCCAGCTGCCCAGCCCCGACCATGCCCACCGCAGGCGGCTGGCCAGCACGCGCCACCCCGGCGGCACCGTTTCGGTCCGGCTCAGCAGCCGTATCGTCCGCGCGAGACAGATTCTGCTGATTCATACCAGCCGTAGCCTACGGGCCAGCCGGCGATGATGGGGCGGCGGTCGGGACAGCTAAGCCGGACCGACCACCGCGGGCTGCTCCTCGGCATCCGCCGTAGCGTGCGGCAGGAACAGCGCGAACACGGCCGGCCGCGGCCGGACGAGCACCACCTGGCCACCGTCGGCGGCGGCGATCGTTCGAGCCAGCGCAAGACCCAGGCCGGTACCGTTAGGCGACCCGCTCACGCTCCGCTCGAAGATCCGCGGGGCCAGGTCGGGGGGGACGCCGCTGCCCTCATCTCTGACCTCGATGACCACAGACCGGCGAGTCCGCGACGTCCTGATCGTCACCGTGCCGGCGCCGTGTACCAGCGCGTTGTCCAGCAGTGTCGCGATGACCTGAGCGGCACCGCCGGGCGTCGCGAACGCGAACAGCCCCTTCTCGCCGGCGACCGCGAGCCGCCTGCCCAGTCGGCGGAACGCTGGCTCCCACTCGATGACCTGCTGGCCGACGATCTCGTCCACGCTGGACGCGGTGGGCGATCCGGCTGACGACCGGCGGGCCCGGCCGAGCAGCTGGCCGACCACGTCCGCGAGTCGCTCGGTCTGAGCGAGCGCGGCCGCGCCCTCCTCCCGGACCACCTCGGGGAAGTCGGCGGCCCCCACCATCTCCTCCAGTCGCATCGACAGCGCCGTCAGCGGCGTCCTGAGCTGGTGGGACGCGTCGACGGCGAACTCGCGCTCGGCCGACAGCAGGTCGTTGATCCGCTGCGCCGAGCCGTCGAGGCCTTCAGCCACCCGGTCCAGCTCCTGGATCCCGTACCGCCGGCCCAGGGGGCCGGTGTCTCCGAGGCCAAGCCGGTCGGCCGCACGGGCGAGTTCCTCGAGCGGCCGGGCGAGGCGGCGGGCGTACAACAGCCCGAGCACGACCGCGACGCCGACCGCGGCCAGCGCCACGGCACCGATGAGCAGCAGCTCCTCGGCGAAGTTGCCGGACAGGTAGCTGTCGTCGGCCTCGACGGTCACCGCGAACAACGGAACGCTGGGGTTGTTGCTGCCCTGACCCTCGGTCACGGTCGCCATGCGGTAATCGCGCGGCCCGGGCCAGACGCCCGTCCGGGCCAGGAGCGTGCCGTTCTGCCGGATTACGACGTAGCGGCCGACGAGTTCCCGGCCGAGCTGCCCGGCGTAGCTGGCGTCGATCGGCTGCGCAGCCTGGCTGCGCTGGTAGAGGTCAGAGGCCAGGCCTTGCGCATCCCGCTGCAGCGCCTGGGTGGCGTCGTCGATCTGCAGCTGGCTCAGCACGAAGCCGAGCGGGATGCCGAGCGCCAGCACGGCCGCGATCGCGACCGCCACCATCGAGATCAGCAGCCGCCGTTGCATAGACCCTGCTCCCGGCTGTCCGCGCCTGCCACCATAGAACCCCAGCAGGAAGACTAGTCGCCGCGCTCAAATCTGAAGCCGACGCCGCGAACCGTGGTGATGTACTGCGGGTTATGCGCGTCGTCGCCGAGCTTTCGCCGCAGCCACGAGACGTGCATGTCGAGCGTCTTCGTGGAGCCCCACCACTTGGAGTCCCAGACCTGCCGCATAATCTGCTCGCGCGTCACTACCTTGCCCGCCTCCGCGACCATGAGCGCCAGCAGGTCGAACTCCTTGGACGTCAGCTCGATCTCGCCATCACCGAGCCAGGCCCGGCGAGCGTCGGTATCCACCCGCACGCCCTGCACGGTCTTGGTCTCCGAAGCCCCGCGGCGCAGCAGCGCCCGGACCCTCGCGAGCAGCTCGGCTAGCCGGAATGGCTTGGTCACGTAGTCGTCGGCACCGGCGTCGAGGCCGATCACGGTGTCCACCTCGTCAGCGCGGGCGGTCAGGATCAGCACCGGCACCGCCTGCCCCGCGGACCTGATGCGACGGCAGACCTCAAGCCCGTCAATCTTGGGCAGGCCGATGTCGAGAACGATGAGGTCGATGCCACCGTTCCGGGCTGCCTCCAGCGTGCCCGGGCCGTCGGCCGCCACGTCCACGTCATAACCCTCGCGCCGCAGCGCGCGAGCAAGCGGCTCAGAGATCGCGGGATCGTCCTCGGCAAGCAAAACGCTGGTCATGTCATTGATGGTAGGGCCGATCACGGCAATCTCAGTCCCCTACACGCACCGTGACCGATGTCTTGGTGCGCGCTTGACCTTGCGCAGTGTAACGGGATGCCTTCATTTCGTTAAGGAACGGGCTGAAGCGTCCTCCGCCCGGTCACAACTCAGACCGGCGTCACGCCGTGCCGGCGCCGGGAGAAGGAGCGGTCTTTGCCGCGCGCCGCCGCGAACCGGCGGATCAGCTGCGCGCGCAGGTCCTCGGGCTCCACGACGTCGTCGACCACCAGCTCGCTGGCGAGCCTCAGCACGTCGATGTCGGCGTCGTAATCCCCTCGCAATCGCTGCGTCTCCGCCTCCCGCTCGGCTTCCGACGGAAGCGCCGCCAGCCGGTTGTAGTAGACGGCGTTCACCGCGGCCTCAGCGCCCATCACCGCGATCTTCGCGGTGGGCAGCGCCAGCGTGGCATCTGGCTCGAAGCCGGGGCCGGCCATCGCGTACAGGCCCGCCCCGTAGGCCTTACGGACGATCACACTGATCTTCGGCACCGTTGCCTCCGATACCGCACTGATCATCTTGGCGCCGTGCCGGATGATGCCCTGCCGCTCCACCGCGGTGCCGACCATGAAGCCCGGCACGTCGGCTACGAACAGCAGCGGCAGGCTGAACGCGTCGCAGAGCTGGATGAATCGTGTCGCCTTGTCGGCGGAGTCCACGAACAGCACGCCGCCCTTGAACATCGGGTTGTTCGCGAGCACTCCGATCGGCTGGCCGTCGAGCCGGGCGAAGCCGACCACGATCTCCCTGGCCCACAGCGCGTGGATCTCGAACAGCGACCCGGCGTCCACGATGCCCCGCACGTACCTGCGCATGTCGAACGCCTGCCGCTCGCTGACCGGCACCATGGCGCGCAGGTCGGCCGGCTCGGGATCGGCCGCCGCCGCGACCGGCGGGGCGAGCCGCCAGTTGCCGGGCAGGTAGGACAGGTACGACCGGACCGCCGAGATCGCGTCGGCCTCGGAGGAGGCCAGGTAGTGACCCACCCCCGAGACAGAGCAGTGCATCCGTGCGCCGCCCATCTCCTCCAGCGTCGTCTGCTCGCTCACCACCATCTCGACCATGCGCGGGCTGCCGAGGTACATCGACGCGTTGCCGTCGACCATCGCGACGAAATCGCAGAACGCCGGGATGTACGCGCCACCCGCCGCCGACGGCCCGAACAGGGCGCAGACCTGCGGTATCGACCCGGAGGCCCGGACCTGAGTGTGGAAGATCTTGCCAGCGCCACGACGGCCGGGGAACATCTGCACCTGATCAGTGATCCGGGCGCCGGCCGAGTCGACGAGGTAGATCATCGGCAGGCCAGCCGCGTACGCCTGCTCGATCACCCGGATGATCTTCTCGACCGTGCGGGCACCCCAGGAGCCGGCCTTCACGGTGGAGTCGTTGGCCATCAGGGCTACCGGCCGGCCGTCGATCGTTGCCGTGCCGGTGATGACGCCATCGGCCGGCAGGTCACCGGCCAGCACGTTGGCGAATGCGCCGTCCTCGGTGAACGAGCCCGGGTCGATCAGCAACTCGATCCGGTCCCTGGCGAACAGCTTGCCCGCCGCGGCCGCCTGCCGGTGGTAGCGCTCGGCGCCGCCGCGGGAGATCCGAGCCCTGGTCTCGGCCAGATCGGGGTGACCGGCCGCGCGGGCCTGGTCGCCTGCGCCCGCCGCTGGTTCGTCTGTAGCGCTCACGTTCGCGAGAGTACGTGAAGTGCGCCCGGGACGGCGGGAGCGGACTCGCCGTCCCGGCGCACGCTGCCGGCTCGGGGATCAGTCCCGAGCGCTACGAAACATGCAGGCTGACACCGAGCAGCAGGAGTGGCCAGAGGAAGACGCCCAGCACCGCGGTCAGCACCACCTTGAGGATGGCCACCGTGATGTACGCGTGCGTCCAGGCTATGACCAGACCCACGACGACCCAAATGATGAATAGCCAGCTGTATCTGTGGCGAGCCATTGTTGGTGACTCCGTTCCGCCAACCCGCTGTTGGCAGCCGATAAGTCACCAGCAGAATGCCGATCAAACATGCCCGGCCGCGCTGGGCAGCCCGGGTCAGACCCCGACGATCCGGGATCGCGGCCCGGCTCTCAGCACCTGAGAAGGCAGCACACGGCCGATGATGCGCTCCGCGTCGGCCGCCGCCTCGATGAGCGCATCCAGGTCGATCCCGGTGGAGACGCCCATGTCCTCAACCATGTACACGAGTTCCTCGGTGGCGATATTGCCGGTGGCGCCGGGTGCGTACGGGCAGCCACCGAGCCCGCCCACTGAGGCGTCGAAGTCCACCACGCCCATCTCGAGCGCAGCGAGCACGTTGGCCAGCCCGGTACCCCGGGTGTTGTGGAAGTGCAAGTTGAGCTGCGCATCTGGCTGCGCCGACCGGAACTCGCCTACGAGGCGCTGGACCCGGCTCGGCGTCGCCATTCCGGTCGTGTCGCCGAACGACACGCTGTCGGCGCCGTCCGCGATCGCGCGTCGAGCCACGTCAACGACCCGATCCACCGGCACGTCACCCTCATACGGGCAGCCCCAGGCGGTGGAGACGATGACCTGGCAGCTGACTCCGCGGTCGTGGGCCAGCTGGATAATCTCCGCGATCTCGTCTAGGGACTCCGCCGTGCTCCGGTTCACGTTCTTGCGGTTGTGCGTGTCGGATGCGGAGACTACCGCTTCCAGCTCGGTTAGCCCGCTGTCCAGCGCGCGGACGGCGCCGCGCTGGTTCGGCACCAGCGCGGAGTACCTGACGGCGGCAGCGCGCCGGATGCGCTGCCACACCTCGTCCGCGTCGGCCATCTGCGGGATGACGTCCGGGCGGACGAACGAGACCGCCTCGATCCGCTGCACGCCGGTCGCCGACAGCCGGTCGATCAGCTCGATCTTCGCCGATGTGGAGACCGGCTGCTCGTTCTGCAGCCCGTCGCGCGGGCCGACCTCCCGGACCGAGATCTGACGCGGTAGATCTGCCACCCGCTCAGGCTACCTGCGGCGCGCCCTACGGCTGGTCTCTGGACAGCCGCTGCTGCTCGTCTTCCACCAGCTGGAAGAGGAGCGACTGTACGTGCTGCACGTGCGGGATCTCGGTCAGCACGAGCTGCCCGTGCTCGCCCATGGACTCCACCACCAGGCGGCCACAGCCGAGCAACCGGTCCAGCGGGCCCTGCGCGAAGGACACGTCGCTGATCCGCATGAGCGGGAAGTCCCGGCCCCTCCTGGTGAGGATGCCCGTCCGCAGCCGCAGCCGGCGCGTGGTCAGCTCGTAGCTGGTGGTCCGCCAGCGCAGCAGCGGAACGGCGGTGAATGCCACGATGATCAACACGGCGAGCGCCGCGATCGCCAGCCGCACCAGAGTCGCGTCGTGCACCGAGGGCAGCACGATCAGCACGATCAGCAGCGCCACCACGGTCGCGGCCAGGATAAGCAGCGGCCGCAGGACCGTCTTCCAGTGCGGGTGCAGTCGCTCGATGAGCCGCTCGCCCTCGACGAGCCCGGCTGCGCTGCCCATAAATGCCATCGTCGCACGACATCCAGGGTGACACCCCCCGGAAACCGTCCGAAAGGCCAACCGAGGTCACGTTACGTCACTGCCCCCAGCACTCGGTCTTTCAGCCAGGGCGCACGTGCACGACATCACCCGCGCTCACCGCGTGCACGCCGTCCGGCGCCGTGACCAGCAGCCGTCCGGAGTCGTCCACGTCACGCGCGTGGCCGGCCAGCACCCGGCCGCCGGGCAACTCGACCCGGACATCACGGCCAACGGTCCAGCAGACCCGCAAGTACGCCGCACGCAGCCCGGATGCAATCGCGTCACCCGGCCGGGCGGCGCCGGTCCAGCGCACATACCAGTGCTCCAGTTCGCGCAGCACGGCCGTGAGAATCGCCTGCCGGTCGAGGTTCGCGCCGCCCGCGAGCAGCAGCGAGGCGGCCTTGCCCGGCGGCAGCTCCTGCCTGGTCGCGCTGACGTTGAGTCCCACGCCGACCACGATGGCGTCGCCTGCCTGCTCAGCCAGGATCCCGGCCAGCTTGAGTGGTCCGTCCGCACCGCTGACCAGCACGTCGTTGGGCCACTTCAGGCCCGCATCGACGGCGGCCTGGGTGGCAAGCGCCCTGCTGACCGCCACCCCCGTCAGCAAGGGCAGCCAGCCGCGGCTGCCGGGCGGGACGCCGGCGGGGCGCAGCAGCACCGAGAACGTCAGCCCGGCGCCCGGCCGACTCTGCCAGCTCCGGTCGAGCCGGCCCCGGCCCGCGCTCTGCTCTTCCGCGACGAGCACTGACCCCGCCGCGGCGCCGGCCCTCGCCGCGGC
>JBAUAR010000390.1:0-4395 GCA_049675875.1 Streptosporangiaceae bacterium | reverse complement strand
ATGGCGGCCTACGTCGAACTGCAGGATGCGGAGTTCGCCGCCGAGGCCGACGGCTACACCGCCACCCGGCACCAGCGCGAGGTCGGCACCGGCTACTTCGATCTGGTTACCTCCGCGATCAACCCTGGCGCCTCGACTACGGCGCTGGCCGGATCTACCGAGAGCGAGCAGTTCGTCGCCACCCACTGAGTAGCGCGCAGACACCGCGGCGGTGGCCACCCGGCCACCGCCGCGGGCCTCGCGCGGCTGTGGCACTTGCCTTTATAACCCCAGTAGGGTTATAAAAGGGTTATGCCAAAGATCAACGTGTACCTGCCCGACGACCTCGCCGACGCGGTCAAGGATGCAGGAATTCCGGTATCGGCCGTGTGCCAGCGCGCGCTGGAACAGGCGATCCGGCGTGTGACTGCCATCAGGGAGATCGCAGTTAGCCCCGGCCGCGACGGGCCGGCCGGCACTTCGGTGGTTCCGTTCACGGCGCGCGCCCTGCGGATCCTGCAGGCCGCGCTGGCCGCGGCGGCCGCGGACGGGCTGTCGGAGATCGACGGCGAGCACCTGTTGCGCGCGCTGCTCGACGACCGGGACAGCCTGGCGGTCCGCGTGCTCGGTGCCCTCGACATCACGGTGCCGCAGCTGCGCGCCGAGCTCGACCGGCGGGGGCCGGATGCCGGTGGCGGCATGCCACTACCGGCTGGGCCGTCCAGCAGCCTCAGCGGCGGCCTGGCCACGGTGTTTGAGCTGGCCGCCAACGAGTCGTCGGGGCTCGGCCACAGCTACATCGGGACCGAGCACCTGCTCCTCGGCCTGGTGGGCGAGCCAGACGGGGTAGCCGGCCATGCGCTCCGCTCACTCGGGGCGGACCTGCGGGTGACCAGGCGCACCGTCGCGGCCGCGCTGGCCGGCTATGGCGCCGGCTTCGCCGCGCACGCGCAGCGGTCTGTGAGCCCGGCTGCCACCGGCCAGGTCGCGGAGATCACGTCGGCGATCCGGGCCGAGCTCGCTCCCGTCCTGGCGCGGATCGAGCGACTCGAGGGTCAGCTGGCGGGCTGACACCAGAGTGCAGCGCGTCCGTGTCATTCGCATCATGGGTGTGAGTTTCCGATGGCGATCGCCATAGAAAACTCACACCCATGACCTCGCAATGGCCCTAGTAGGTGCTGCCCACCAGTATTCCGGTCAGCAGCAGCCAGCCGAATCCCGCGGGAATGATCAGCCACGCGACCACCGCCGCAACTCGCCGTCGGCTCGGTGCGCTGAGGCCGAGAGCCAGCAACACCGCCGAGCCCAAGCCAAGCACGCAGTGCCCGGCGAGCCCAGCCGTCACCCATCCGGCGCTGCTCACGGACGCGTCCCAGCTCGCCATGATGCCCATCGCACCGTCCGCCAGGATCATCAAGGCAGACCAGACAAGCGCGAGAAGGCAGGGAAGCACGATCGTCCATGGCCGCCAGACGGCGACCGGGGCCACCGCCGACTTGCTTCGCACGAGACCAGTCTGTAGCCCGCGCCAGAGCGTCCCCGGCACGGGGCAGCCGGGTGTGCCGATCTGGACCACCATGGGTAGATGCGCACGCTAGCGCCGCGCGGCAGCGACAATGCAGCTGATGGCAGGGCTTCTGACGGGATCAGGAACGTGGTCGCCGGGTGCGCGCGCGAGAAGCTGGTCACCGCCGCGAGCGCATCGGCTGCCAGCGTGTCGTCGACAGCAACAACCTCGAGGTCAGGATCCACGCTGGCGAGGATGGAGTCCAGGCAGCTCGGCAGCCACTCGGCCACGCCGTATACGGGGACGATGACCGAGATCCGCGCCATCGCGCTCGCCCGCTACGTCGCGTCTCCGGTCGCGGCCGCGGCCACCTCGCCGATCGGCGGAACGTTGTCGGCCACGGCGGGGTCCTGGTGCAGCCGCGATGGCCACCAGTTCCACTTGCCGAGCAGTACGACCGTGGACGGCACGAGCAGCGTGCGGACGAGGAACGTGTCCATGAGAATGCCGAGCGCCAGGCCGAGTCCAATGTCGCGGACCTGGCTCGCGCCGGATCCGCCGCCCGCCGCGAACGTGAGCACGACGAAGGAGCCGGCCAGTACCAGCCCCGCCGAAGTCACCGTCGTGCCGGTGGCGCTGACCGCCTTAGCCACCGCCTGCCGGAGCGGCAGCCGTTGCGCTTCCTCCCTGATCCGGGTCATGACCAGGATGTTGTAGTCCTCACCCAGCGCGAGCAGGAAGATGAACATCAGGAACGGCATGAAAAACACCAGCCCGCCGCTGCCGCCGGCCTTGATGAAGATCAGCACGGACAGGCCGAGCGCGGCCAGGTAGGACACCCCGACCGAGGCGATCAGGTACAGCGGCGCGACGAGGCTGCGCAAGACGAGCGCCAGCAGGATCCCGATGGCCAGGATGGCAATCGGGATGATGTGCTTGAGGTCGCTCGTCGAGATACTGCTGATGTCTTTGAGCGCCGGCGCCTCCCCGGCCACGCCCGACGCGGTTGCGCCGACCGACTTCTGGATCGACGTGGTCGCGACCCTGATGGCGGGGATCTCGTTCATCGCCGCGGTACTGCCGGGGTCGTACTTGAGCCCGGTCGAGAACTGCACCGTCCGGCCGTCCGGGCTGACGAAGTTGGCGGTGACCCGGTACAGCTGGTAGGCCTCGGCGGGGATGCGACCGCCGAGCAGATCGGCCGATGGCGGCGTGACCGGCAGCTTTCCGGGCGGCCCGAGGGCGCCGTACAGGCCCTGGTACTCGGCCGGCGTGAGGGTAATTCCGCCAACCGGGTTCAGCGCGCCCGCGACCTGAGTAAACAGCCCGGTTGCGCGTAGCTCGGCGGTCGCCTTCGACAGCGGCGCCGCGTCGGTCCAGACGGGCTGCGGGAACCGGAAGATCAGGCTCGTCGGATTGGCCGATGACTGCGGGAAGTGCTTGGCCAGCAGCGCTGCACCGGCCGCGGAGTCGCTGCCGGCCGGCGCCGAGGTGTTGCCGCCGAAGCCACCGGAGGCATACCCGAGCACGGCAAAGGACAGCCCGCCGAAGAAGACGACACCGGCCAGCAGGGTCGGGACCGGATGCTGGACGATCCGGCCGGCCACTCGCCCCCAGGTGCCTGCCCGGCCGCTGCCCTGGATGCTCCACGGCAGCAGCTTCGGCCGGCCGGCGATGGCCTGCAGCAGCGATCTCTTGACCGCGAGCAGGGACAGCCGGATCGACAGCAGCGCGGGTAGCAGGGTCAGACCGGCCAGCAGGATGACGCCGACCGCGATGGCGAACGGCCACGCCAGGTCGGAGTAGAAGGAGAAGCTGGCGAGCAGCAGGCTCAGCACGGCCGCGATAACGGTGGCCGCGGAAGCGCTGATCGACTCTCCCACCCTGGTGACCGCCTCGATAATCGCCGCGGCGGCGGCCGGCCGCGGCCGGGCAAGGTCGGCCAGCACACTGCGGGCCGTGCCCGTGGTGCCCGGATGCAGCGCACCGCCCGCATCGTGGTCGCGGGACCGCAGTTCCTCCCGGACGCGGAACACCAGGAACAGCCCGTAGTCCGTGCCCGCGCCGATGACCAGCACGATCAGCAGCAGCTGGGCGATCGGCGACACCTGCAGCCCGTGCGCAGCAGCCTCGGCGACCAGCGGACCAGCGATCGCCACCGAGAGCGCCGCAGGCAGCACCGTCGTGATGGCGAGCGTGATCGACCGGAAGATGAAGACCAGCAGCAGGATGACGAACAAGACCGAGAGTGCCTGGACTCGGTTGCTGGTGCCGCCGGACGCCTTCTGCTGGTCGACCTGAACAGCCAGGTCCCCGGTGACGTGCGCGCTGAGGCCCGTCGGCAGGTCTGCCTTCGCGATCTGCGTGCGCAGCCCGTCGACCAGGTCCTTGGCGTAGTTCGGGTTACCGCTGCCGGTGAACTTGGCCATCGCGACCAGCTGCTCGGCCGCCCCGTCGGACGACCGTCCCGCATTGACGACCCTGGTGATGCCGGGCACGGTCGCGAGGCGGGACTGCAGGTGGCCAAGCGCCGTGATGTCGGCTGGGGTGAGCGTTCCGCTCGTGGTCGCCGCGACCACCGGGATCGGCTGGCTATTTCCGGTCCCGAACGGGGCGGCCAGCACGGCGGCCTGTGAGCTCGGTGCGGATGCGGGCAGGAATTTCTGATTATTCCCCTGGGTGACGCTCGACAGCCCCGGCAGTTGTGTCGACGCGGCGACGGCGCCGGCTATCCAGACCAGCACGAGCAGCCAGCGGAACCGCACGCAGAACCTGCCGAGTGCTCCGTAAATCGCATCCACGCGCATGACCAGGGATCCTACGGGAACGCGGCCGGTGAGCTGGCCGCGCATCGCACGCCGGCAGCCGATCCGGGCCCGTCAGCTACCCGCGCCTGCGGCCGGCTCGCC
>JBAUAR010000389.1:0-7005 GCA_049675875.1 Streptosporangiaceae bacterium | reverse complement strand
GTCGTGCCGCCGGGTCCTTGGCAGTCAGCTCGGCCACCAGGGACGCAGCACCGGCGGGCACGGATGTCGGCAGCGGCGGCAGCGGCTGGTGCCGATGCGCGGCCGCGACGTCGGCTGGCGCGCCGCGGAACGGCGGAGCACCGGTCAGGCACTCGTAGCCGACCACTCCCAGGGCGTACAGGTCACTCGCCTCGGTGGCCGGGTCGCCCGCGACCTGCTCAGGCGCCAGGTAGGCGGGCGTGCCGATCACCAGGCCGGTCCGCGTGATCGGCGCCGAGCCCGCTGCGTGCGCTATCCCGAAGTCGGTGATCTTCACCTGGCCGCCGGGCCCGAGGACCAGGTTCGCCGGCTTGATGTCGCGGTGCACCAGGCCGGCCGCGTGCGCGGCATGCAGGCCTGCCGCGGTCTGAGCGAGCACGTCCAGGGCGCTGGCGGCGTCGAGCGGTCCCGCGGCGAGCACCTCGGCCAGCGACGGACCGTTGACCAGCTCCATCACCAGGTACGGTGCGGCTGCGGCACCCCCTTCGCCGTAGTCGTAAACCTGGGCGATGCCGGGATGCGACACCGATCCCGCCTGCCGGGCCTCGGCCCGGAACCGGGCCAGCGCCTGCGGCTGGCCCGCGTACTCCGGTCGCAGCACCTTCACCGCCACCGGCCGGTCCAGGACAAGGTCCCGCGCGCGCCACACCTCGCCGATGCCACCCGCGGCGATCCGGGCGTCCAGCCGGTAGCGGTTCGCTAGCACCACACTGGCCTCGCTCATTGCCCTCCGACACTACCCCGGCACGGCCGGTTAACCGGGTGTACCCGGCCACCGCCCAGCGGCGCCGCAGGCGGCCCGCCAGCACTGCCGCAGGCGGTGGCATATCACCCGCCGGCCCCGCCGTTGCGCGAGGCGGAATCGGGATATCAGGCCGCCGCGATCCGGGCGATTATGGGCGCATGGCGAAACTCGACCTGCCCGCCGTGCCCGTGATAGCTGAGCACAACGCGACGCTCCCGATGCGCGACGGCACGCTGCTGCGCGCGGACATCTATCGGCCGGCGGAAGGCAGCCCGTTCCCTGCCCTGCTCATCCGTACCCCGTATGGCGAGCCCGCGATCCGGACCGCCCCGGTGCGGCCGGCGCTGGACGCCGGGTTTGCGGTCGTGTTGCAGTACTGCCGCGGCACCGGTACCTCCGACGGGGACTTCACTCCGTTCGAGAACGAGGCGGACGACGGCGTGGACGTGCTCGAGTGGTGCGCCAGGCAGGACTGGTGCGACGGGCGGATCGGCATGTGGGGGTCGTCGTACGTCGGCATGGTCCAGTTCGCTGCCGCCGTGCAGGCGCCGCCCGCGTTGCGGTGCCTGGTGCCGATCGTCACCCCGGCGGACTACTACGGCGGCCTTGCCTACCGGCAGGGTGCCTTCCAGCTTGGCCAGCTGCTCGGCTGGTACACCATGAAGTCCGCGCAGACGGTGGGCTACCGGGCCGGGGCGGGGGAGGACGTGACGGCAGACGGGCCCGCCCTGATGGCGCACACGGCGAACCTGGCCCGCGAGTACTGGCAACTGCCCGCCCGCGACATGCCTGCGGTCAGCCGCATCCTGCCCGCCTGGCAGCGCTGGCTCGACCACGAGCAGGAAGACGAGTACTGGCAGGCGGTGTCCTACGCCGCGCGACGGGACCGGATCACCACTCCCGCGCTGCACGTCGGCGGCTGGTTCGACCTGTTCCTCGGCGGCACCCTGGACAACTACCGCACGCTCCGCCAGTCCGCAGCGACCGAGCACGCGCGCCGCAACCAGGCCCTCATCGTCGGCCCGTGGACGCATGGCGATCAGACGGGGACAGCAGGCGAGCTGACCTTCGGGCTGCTCGCGTCCGCGCCCGCGATCGGACTTGAGCAGCTGCAGCTCGGCTTCTTGCGCCGGTTCGTGACCGGCGAGCGGGACGCCTCGGCTGGTTTGGGCGTCAAGCTGTTCGTCATGGGTGACAACGTGTGGCGCGACGAGGACGACTGGCCGCTCGCCCGCACCGAGTGGACTCGGTGGTACCTGCACACCGGCGGCCTGCTGTCCCCGTCCGCGCCGCCGGCCGACGCCGCTGCGTCGCACTACCGGTCCGATCCTGCCGACCCCGTGCCGACCACGGGCGGCCCGGTGCTCATCCCGGCCGGCCTCGACGGGAGCGTCAGCTGGATGGCCGGGCCGCGCGACCAGCGTGCCGTCGAAGCGCGGCCGGACGTGCTGACCTTTACCAGCGAGGTGCTAGCCGACGATCTCGAGGTCACCGGCCCGCTGACGGTGACCTTGCACGCGGCGACGTCGGCGGCCGACACCGACTTCACCGCCAAGCTTGTCGACGTGTGGCCGGATGGGCAGGCGATGGGCGTCGCGGACGGGATCATCCGGGCCCGCTACCGGGACGGCACCGGTCAGCCCGACCCCGTCACGCCTGGCCACATCGACAGCTACGAGATCGATCTCATCGCGACCAGCCAGGTGTTCAAGGCTGGCCACCGGGTGCGGGTGGACGTCGCGAGCTCCAACTTCCCGTGCTTCGACCGCAATCCCGGCAATGGCGCGGCAGCCGCGACGGCAACCGAGGAGGACTTTGTGGTGGCCGAGCAGACCATCTGCCACGACGCGGGTCACGCGTCCTACATCACGCTCCCGGTCATCCCGCGGTAGCCGAGTCGTCGGTCTCGATGTCGAGATGGACGAGGCCGACCTCGGCGACGCGCTGGGGGTGCCGCACGTAGAGGTAGATGAGGCAGATCAGGCCCACGACCATGGCGCCGCCAACTCCCGGCGCCATGTAGGAGTACGGCGGCGACAGCGGAGCCACAAAGGAGAACACTTTGATGCCCGCCGCCGTCAGCCAGGCAGGCACGAAGGCGGCGATGCCGAGCACCGGGATGACCGCGTGCGAGAGCCAGTTGAATCCGGTTCGCTTCCGTGCGAAGTAGCCGATGCACGCGGCGTTCACCACGATGTAGACGGCGACGAGCAGGAGCACGATGCCGGTGCCCACCATCGCGAACGCCACGGTCGGCGTGTAGTGCAGGCCCAGCCCCAGCGTCACCGCGATCGTGACGACGAACGCCACCACGATCGCCGTAACGGGGGACCGGTGCTTCACGTTCAGGACGGCCAGCTGGCGGGGGAGGGCGCCGATCCGGCCCAGCGCGAAGCCGGTCCGGCTCGACACGTTGATGCCCGCGTTGGAGTTGGCGATCGTCGAGTTGACGATCGCGAGGAACACGAAGAACCAGAAGATGCCGTACAGGGACCTTGCCATGCCCTCCCACGACGCGCTGCCGGTGCCGGTGGTGAAGGTCGAGAACTTGGTCGGGCCGAACGCGACGTCGACCGCATAGGTCGTGAACACGTACAGCGCGCCAATCAGCAGCGTCGCTAGCAGGACCGCTCGCTGGATGGTGCGCCGTGGGTTCCTGGCCTCCTCGGCCAGCGGCGCGGCGCCCTCGAAGCCGCCGAAGGCGAGGATCACATAGACCGATCCGCCGATCACCCCGGACAGGCCGCGGAACCCCTTCGGTGTGTAGCCGGTGCCGAACACCGATCCGGTGTTGTGGCTGCCGGCGTGCACGACGAAGAAGACCGCGAGGACGAGGAACACGGCGATCTCGATAACGCCGAGTACGGTACCGAGCCGCGTCGACGTGCGGATCCCGTAAAAGCCGGCCACCAGGATGATCACGGCGCCGAGCAGTGACCAGGGCCACCACAGGGTCGCGGGGTAGCTCGACCACTCCGAGTTGATGGTGGCCGCCGTCGTGAACCCCAGTTGCAGCAGGACGAGCGGCGGGATCAGCAGACCGACGAGCAGGTACGCCCAGGCCGTCAGGTAGCCGATGGCCGGGTGCAGACCGCGGGCCGCGTAGGTGGCCATGGATCCGGCGGCTGGCAGCTCGCGCGCGAGCAGGCCGATGCACCACGCGCAGAGCAAGCAGGCCACCAGCGCGAAGATCACCGACAGCGGCAGCGATCCGCCGGCGAACGCGACGCCGGCCGGGATCGATGCCGCGATCGCAGCGCCGGGCGCCATGTCAGTGATGCTCTGGAACAGGACCTCGCGGAGCCCGATCGCGTCCTTGCGGAGGCCAACCTGCGTGGCGGTGGGTGCTGTTGCGGTCATAGCTGTCTCCGGGGGCAGAGGGACGGCTGCTGCGCCGATAATGTCACGTTCAGCCGGCGAGAAGTAGCCCTTATAGCGGGGGTAGGCTGCGGCCGATATCGCGTCTGTTCTAACCCCGGGGGGCTCCGCGTGCCTGAAGCTTGCTCTGGCGACCTCGCGATCTATTACGAGACCGAAGGTGATCCGGCCGGGTTGCCGCTGCTGCTCGTGGTCGGTCTCGGTGCACAGCTGACGTGGTGGCCGTCAGGGTTACGGTCCGAGCTCGCGGACCGAGGTTTCTTCGTCATCTGCATCGACAACCGGGACGCGGGCCGGTCGACGTGGCTGGACGAACTCGGCCCGGTTGACCTGCTCGGTGTGCTGGGCGGCTCCATCCCGCCGCCGTACCTGCTCGCCGATATGGCGACCGACGCGGTGGCGGTGCTGGACGCACTGGCGCTGCCGTCAGCGCACGTGCTCGGCGCCTCCATGGGCGGGATGATCGCGCAGGCGCTGGCGATCGAGCACCCGGACCGGGTTCGCTCACTGACGTCCGCCATGTCTAGCACCGGTGATCCGGCTGCCGGGCAGCAACGTGCCGACATTACCGCCATGCTGCTGAGCCCGCGGCCGGCGGACAAGGCTGCGAGCGTGGCCCAGAGCGTGGCGCTGGCGAGAGCAACGAGCTCGCCGGCGTTCGGCTTCGACGAGGAGCGAACCCGGGCCCGGATGTCGGCCGAGTACGACCGGGGAAACCATCCGGAGGGCGCCGGGCGGCAGCTGGCAGCCATCCTGATGTCGGGTGATCGGACGGCAGCCCTCGGCTCGCTGTCGCTGCCGGTGCTGGTTATTCACGGCGATGCTGACCCGATGATCGACGTCAGCGGCGGCCGCGCCACCGCGACAGCGATACCTGGCGCGCGCCTGCGGGTGATCCCTGGCATGGCACATGATCTGCCAGCCGCGCTGTTCGGGCCGATCGCTGACGACATCGCGACGCTGGCGACGCTGGCCGGAGACGCGCTGCCCGCTGTCCTGCCGGAGGTCGCCAGCTAGCCGCGCGGCTGCAGCGGACCCCTGGGCTACCGCTCGGCACCGGCTGCGCTGGGCCGTGCCGCTTACTGGGCCGGGGCTGCGGGGGCCGCGACGGGGGCGGTCTGCACGTCCGCGACGGGGGACGGCTGCACGTCTGCGACGATGCACGTGACGTTGTCCGGCCCGCCGCCCGCGATCGCGAGCGCGATGAGCTCCCCGGCTGCCTGGTCGGGGTCGGCGACGGTGCGCAGCACGGCGGCGATCGCATCGGCGTCGGCGACCTCGTGCAGCCCGTCTGAACACAGCAGGTACCGATCCCCGGCCTGGATCTCGCGCAACTGCAGGTCGGCGTCGTAGTCGTGGCTCGCGACGAGCGCGCGCAGAATCAGGCTGCGCTGCGGATGCGAGGCGACTTCGGCTGGCGTGATCTTGCCGTCGTCGAGCAGCGTCTGCACCAGCGAGTGGTCGTGGGTGATCTGGTAGAGCTCGCCGGCCCGCAGCAGGTAGGCGCGCGAGTCGCCGATGTGCACGAGGCCGAGCTGGGACCCGGACACCACGAGCGCGGTCAGGGTCGTGCCCATGCCCGCGAGCGACGGATCGCTGGCTGCCATGTCGCGGAGCGTGCTGCCCGCCGTGCGCACCGCGTGGTCGAGCGCGTCGAGCAGCTCGCCCGCCGGTATCTCGGTGTCGAGCGGCCGGAGCGCGTCGATCACGGCAGCGCTGGCCACCTCCCCGGCCGCGTGGCCGCCCATGCCGTCCGCCACGGCGAGCAGCCGGGCGCTGGCGTAGGCCGAATCCTCGTTGACGTCACGCTCCAGGCCGATGTCGGACCGGACGGCGTACCGGATGATGAGCTGCTGGTTGATGTCGGACATGGACGTGCCCCTTCCGGACAGATACCCGATGAGGAACGTGGCCAGATCCCGCCTGGCTGACTCCTCCGCCTCAGCCTGCTGCCAGTATGCGGCCAGGTCCGCCGCGGCGGCCGTGCGCGGCACGGCGATCAGCGCCCGGATCCGCGCCAGCGGCATGCCCAGCCTGCGCAGCCACGCGACCAGCCTGGCCTGCTCGAGCTGACCAGGAGCGTAGCGCCGGTACCCGGTCACCGGGTCAACCTCGGCTGGGCTGAGCAGGCCGAGCTCGTCATACAAGCGGAGTGCCTTCGGGGACAGCCGGGACGCGCGGGCGAACTCTCCGCTTGTCATCAGCGCCACGTGTGCCTCCTTGCCGGAGCAGCATGGGGCCTGCCCCAGGGGCGAGGTCAACCCGCCAGTGTCTGCAGGCTAGCGGCCGGACCAGCTGGTCCGCGCGCTACTCGCGATCGACCCTGAGTCTTGTCAAGCTACTTAGCGCACTATGCTAACGATTATGCAGCTCACAAGCCTCTCGGAGTGGAACTGCTCGATCGCCAGGACGCTGGATGTGGTGGGCGAGTGGTGGACGCTGCTCATCCTGCGAGACGCGTTCCGGGGGGTGCGCCGGTTCGATGACTTCCAGGCCAGTCTCGGGCTGGCTCGCAGCGTGCTCACCGCGCGGCTGCACAAGCTCACCGACGCAGGCGTGCTGGACAAGCGGCAGTACAGCGAGCACCCGCCCCGGCATGAGTACCAGCTCACGGAGAAGGGCCAGGCGCTGTTCCCGGTCATTACCGCGCTGCTGCGGTGGGGGGACGACTGGGCGGCCGGCCCGGCCGGCCCGCCGGTGCAGCTCGTGCACACTCCGTGTGGTGAGGCCATCCACCCGGAGCTGACCTGCCCGCGGTGCGGCGGTGCGGTCAGCGCGGTCAACACCCGGGGCGTGCCCGGGCCTGGCGCGACGGCGCGGTCCTAGGCGGCATCGGGCTGCGC
>JBAUAR010000388.1:0-2278 GCA_049675875.1 Streptosporangiaceae bacterium | reverse complement strand
GTCGTGCCGGGTCCGGAGCGTCGATGAGCCCCCCAGCAACCGAGGCGCCCGCTCGGCGAGCCGGGCTGGCCCGCGCCAGGTCGCGGTCGGCTGGCTCGCTGGCCGGCGTGGGCGAGCTGGTCCGGCTCGCGGTACGCCGCGACCGGCGGCTGCTGCCGATCTGGATCTACGTGCTGGTCATCATCGCGGTGTCCGGCGGATACGCCGTGCGGCTCGTCTACAAGACCGCGGCGAGCCGTGCGTCGCTCGCCTCGACCGTTCACCACGACGCGGCGCTGCTGTTCATCTACGGCCAGCTGCACGGCGACAGCTTTGGAGCGGTCCTGACCTGGCGCTACCTGGCCTACGCCGCCCTCGCCGCCGGGCTCATGAGCATCTTCCTGGTGATCCGGCACACCAGGGCGGACGAGGAGGCCGGCCGGCTGGAGCTGATCGGCTCCGGCGTAGTCGGCCGTCCCGCCGCACTGACCGCCGCGCTACTGCTGCCGCTGGTCGCCAACGTCGTCGCGCTGGTGCTGACCACGGTGATCCTCAGGCTGTACGGCCTGCCGATGGCCGGAGCGCTGGCCTTCGGGCTCGGCGAGGCCGGCTGTGGCGTCGCGTTCGCTGCGCTGGCGGCGATCGCGGCCCAGGTCAGCGGAACGGCCCGGGGCGCCCGCGGGATCGCAATCACCGTGCTCGCTGTGGCCTTTCTATTGCGCGGCGTCGGTGACTCGGGCGGCAGCCACGGCCTGACGTGGCTCACCTGGCTCAGCCCGATCGGCTGGGCCGAGCTGATGCGGCCGTTTACGGGCGACCGGTGGTGGGTGCTCGCGGTGCCGGCTGCGATCACGGCGGCCGGGACGGTGGCGGCGTTCGCGCTAGCCGGCCACCGGGACGCCGGCGCTGGGCTGGTGCCGAGCCGGCCGGGACCGGGCACCGCGGGCCGGCTGCTGACCGGTCCCGTTGGCCTGGCCTGGCGGCTGGAACGCGGCAGTCTCGCGGGGTGGTCCGGCGGCTTCCTCGTGACGGGATTGGCGATCGGCGTGGTCGGGAACGGGATCGGCCAGCTGCTCGGGTCAGGCGGTGGCGGGGTCGAGAAGGTGCTGGACCGGATTGCCGGGCAGACCGCGCTCACCGAGGCCTACCTCGCCGCGTGCATGAGCCTGCTCGGACTGGTCGCGGCGGCATACGCAACGGGCGTGGTACTCCGGCTGAGAACGGCCGAGACCGACGGCCCCGGCGAGCCGGTGCTGGCGGCTCCGGTCAGCTGCTACCGCTGGAGCGCCAGCCAGCTACTGGTGGCCGTGGCCGGGACGGCGGTCAACCTCGTTTCCGGCGGGATCGGGATGGGCCTGGGCTTCGGCCTGGCGAGTTCCAGCGTCGGCAGCTGGGTCGCCCGGCTGATCGAGGCTGCCATGGTGCAAGTGCCCGCCGCGCTCTGCCTGGCCGGGGTTGCCTGCCTGCTCATCGGGCTGCTGCCGGAGTGGAGCGTTGGTCTCGGCTGGGCGGCCGTAGCGGTCTGCGCGCTGATCGCGGTGATCGGGCCGGCCGTCCGGCTGGCCCAAGGCGTGCTGGACATCTCGCCGTTCACGCACGTGCCGAAGCTGCCCGGCGGCGCGGTCAGCGCCACGCCGATCGTCTGGCTGAGCGTGGCCGCGCTCGCCATGGCCGGAGTCGGCGTGGCAGGCCTGCGCCGCCGTGACATCGGCTGACTGCGCGGCACGCGTCCGTGACTGGCGGTCTGGTGTCGTACCAGCGACACCAGACCGGCAGTCATCACTCAGCGGACCGGTGGGACCGGGGCGCTTCGGCGCCCGCCGCGGCTCGGATTCAGGGCCCGGCGTAGCCGCGGAGCAGCTCGTTGACGCGGCCTTCCGCCTCGGCCTGATCGGCCCCGACCTCGGCCAGCACGCGCGCAGCGAGGCTGTCCGGAGTCCGGTACAGGCCGAGCAGGATGTGCTCGGTGCCGATGTAGTTGTGCCCGAGCTCCAGCGCCACCGCCAGCGCGTCCACCAGCGCGGTGCGGCCCTCAGGTGACATCGGCCGTCGGCCCGTCGTGAGGTCGGGCACCTTCGCTCCCTTCGTTTCCGGCGCCTCCGGCGCTTCTGGCGCTCCCGGCGTGGCCGACGTGGCCGGCTGGTCCTGCTCGCCGCCGTCGGTCCCGTCGGTAGCGCTTGCCGGGCCGGCGGCCGCAGCTGGAGCATCCCCCGCGCGCGCCCACGCGTCCTGCAGCGCCGCCTCGACCTGGTCTCGGCTGACCTGCATGCCGAGCAGCGCCTTGGCCGCAACGCCGTCC
>JBAUAR010000387.1:0-7073 GCA_049675875.1 Streptosporangiaceae bacterium | reverse complement strand
CTGCTGCAGATGACCCGTCCATCCTGCGTGAGCACGGGGCCTTCAGCAAATCCGACACCGGACCCTATTACCTCGACCTGTCGCTCAGCCGTCGTCATCTCCTTTGCGCTAGTGACAGACTCACTCGGTTCCGGCCGGGACAGTGTCAGGCGCCGAACTCCTTCCGCAGCGCATCATTGGCGTTCCCGAGTGGCGGCACGTCGCCCACCACCGGCTCGAAGGCATCCGAGTCCACGGGCGGGAGCAAGACCGACAGAGGGCCGAGGGGGCTCCCGACCTCGCGCCAGCGTTCCCGTGCCCGCAGTTGCGGGTGCTCGAGGACCTCGCCGACGCTGCGCATCCGCGCGTATCCGACCTTGGCATCGTCCAGCCGGTCAATGACCTCGCTGAGTGACAAGCGGCTGAGTGACGTGAGGATGACGATGTCCAGTTCCTCGCGGTTGCGGAGCCGCTCTGCGCTCCCGGTGAACCTGGGTACGGTGGCGAGCTCGGGCCGGTCCAGAACGTACCTGCAAAACGAAACCCATTCCCGCTCGTTCTGGACGGCAAGGAAGATGGTCTCTCTGTTCCCGGTCTCGAACGGCCCGTAGGGATAAATAGTGGCGTGGCTCGCCCCGGTCCGTGCCGGGCCGCGGCCGTCCTCGAGAGCGTAGGCCAGCGGATAGCCCATCCACTCGGTGAGTGCCTCGAGCAGGTTCACCTCGAGGGTTGACCCGGTGCCGGTCCGCTCCCGCAGGAACAGGGCGCCGAGCACGCCGGAGTACACGTACATGGCGCCCGCGATGTCGGCTACTGGAATGCCCGTCTTGGCCGGCTCCAGCTCGGTGCCTGTCACGTCCAGGACACCGGCCTCGGCCTGGATGAGCAGGTCATATGCTTTGCGTCCGGCGTAGGGGCCGCCCTCGCCGTATCCCGACAGACTGCAGTAGATGAGCCGCTCGTTCAGTTTCCTGGCCGCTGCCGGCCCGAAGCCGAGCCTGGCGGCGGCACCGGGACCGAGATTCTGGACGACGACGTCTGCTCGCGCGATCATGCGCCGCAGGAGCGCAGCATCATCGGGGGCGGTCAGGTCGAGTTCGACGGATTCTTTGCCTCGGTTGGTCCAGACAAAATGGCTGGATAGCCCGCGCGCACGCTGATCATAGGAGCGGGCGAAGTCGCCGGTCAGGGGACGCTCTACCTTGATGACACGGGCGCCCAGTTCGGACAGGTGCCGGGTGGCGAGGGGCACGGCGATGGCCTGCTCCAGTGCGATCACGGTGATGCCGGACAACGGCAAGTTCATCGTGCCTCCCGATTGGTTCGTCACAACAGTCCTCGTCATGCGGCCGCCGGGCTCATTGCGCAGTTGCTGAGCACGGCGCGGACGGCACGGCTGGCCTCTGGCGGCAGGTCGCCGCTGCTGCCGCGCAGGTTCGACTGGAGCTCGGTCACCGATCGGCAGCCCAGCAAAGTCACGTCGGACAGGCCGAACTCCCGCAGCGCGGCGATAGCGACGTCGCCAAGGCTCAGTCCGTACCTGCGGCCGATCTCCCGGAGCTCATGCGCGGTCAGCAGGTTCGCCGAATAGGCCTGGCCGGCGAAGTAGACATTGCCCGATGTCCGGGCATCACCGCTGGCACGACTGCGGCTCCGCCAGTCGCTTGCACCGAATTCGGTGTCGGCGGACAGGTCCTCGGCCAGCAGACCGTGCGCGAATGTGCCGAAGGTGATGCGCAGGCAACCTGCGGCGGCCCGGAGCTGGGGCACGTTGCGGTTGTCAATGAGGTTCAGGCTGTACTCGACGGCCTCGGGAATGCCGGTGGACAGCGCGGCCTCGCAGGCGTCGAGCGGATAGTTGGAGAAGCCGACGTGGCGCGCCAGCCCGCGTTCGCGCACCACGGCCAGTGACTCCATCTGCTCCTGGGCGGGCCGACGCGGGTCCGGCTGGTGCAGCAAAAGGTAGTCCACGTAATCCGTGCCCAGCCGAGACAACGACTCCTCGGCCTGCCGGAGCAGTGAGTCGGTGCGGGAGTCGGGTTCCATGGTGTTGGCGTCGGCTGGGTCAGAAAGCCGGACGCCGATCTTGGTGCAAATCGTCAGCTCGTCACGGTAACCGCCAAGTACCTCGCCGATCAGGGTCTCCGAACGTCCGTTGGCGTACATGTGCGCGGTGTCGAGGAACCGGATCCCCTCCCGGTAGGCCGTGAGCAGGATCTGGCGGGCTTCATCCTCGGAGACTCCGCGCCAGCCCGATACGAACGTCGCGCAACCTAGCCCGAACTGACTCATTGTCTCCATCCTGCGTCCCTCCTGACGTCCGCGTCCGCCAGGCTGCGGGTTGACGCGACGTGGTTCTGCAGTATCACCGTCACATGACTTTCGCCCCGACCGAAGGCGCAATAACGGGGACCGTAACGTCAGCCCTGCTGAGATTGCCCACGACGGTCAGCGCAAGGACGGAACAGGCGGTCATGGGCACACAGACTGCGGTTGGGACGCGGTAGATGGGGATGGCGTCGTCACTACAGAGCCAGCGCGTCGTGGTGACCGGCGGCGGGTCCAATATCGGCCGGGCGATCGTCCACGCCTTCGCCGCAAAGGGCGCGCGGCTCGCCCTGCTGGATATCGATGACAAGGCGGCCACGCGCGTCGCTGACGAGGCCGGCAGCCGCTACGGCGCCGTCTGCCGTCCGTACCCAGTCGATGTCACCGACCGCGACGCGACCGCTGCTGTGGTCTCCCGGTGCGCCGCCGACCTGGGCGGCATTGACGTCCTGGTGCACGCGGCGGGCGGCCCGCTGGGCAACGGCGGCTTTTTCGAGCGGGCGCCAGCGGACCAGGAACGCGACATCAGGCTGAACCTGTTCGGCGCGATGAACATTGCCTGGGCCGCGCTGCCTGCCATGATGGCAGCCCGCAGCGGCCGGGTCGTCATGATCGCCTCGGAGACCGCGCGACAGCCCGCGCTCAACCTGCCTGCTTACTCCATGGCCAAGGCCGGCGTGGTAGCGCTGGTGCGGCTGCTGGCCCTCGAGGTCGCGTCAGCCGGAGTCCGGGTGAACGCGGTCAGCCCGCTGTTCACCCCGCCGACGGCGGACGAGCCGGTCGGCGACTTCAGTCGCTGGGCACGTACCGGCAAGGACTACTACACGCCTGAGCGCCGCGAGGCGGTCGTGGGCAGGATCCCGCTGGGCCGGCCGGGACTGCCCCGTGAGATCGCTGACGTCGTGACGTTCCTGTGCAGCGACGAGGCGTCCTTCGTGACCGGGCAGATCTGGTCGGTAAACGGAGGGACCAATGTGTAGTACGCGGAAGCGGATCACTTGATCAAGTAACGATGAACGTAACACCGCGGGGCGCATCGTTAAGTAGCTCGGGCTTGGCACCGAGTCGCGCCCAGCAAAGACCCGGCCGTTCCGGCCCCGGATGGCCAGACCTTTGTGATCGTCCCCTGTCGAAGGAGGGCACCCTATGACCAGCCGGATCGACCAGTCGAGCGAGGCTGCGGGCCGCGAGGACGGACCGTACATGATCATCTCGGCAGACGACCATGCAGGACCGCGGCCCTCGCGCTTTCTTCGCCAGTACTGTCCCCCGAAGTACCTTGCGCAGTTCGACGACTTCTGTCGTGAGCAGGACGAGACCTCGGCGCAGCAGGACGAGCTCATCGCGGCGGCCCGGGCTCGCATCGCGGCGAGCCCGGAGCACGCCACCGTGACAGACCTGTCCTATGACCTGCACGGATAGTGCCGGGACTGCGAGGGGCACCATGATCCCCACGTCCGCCTCCGGCACATGGACGCGGACGGGATCGCCGCCCAGGTGATCTTCGCTGGCGGCCAGAACGGCACTGACCTTCCATGGTCCGGAATCGCCTGGAATGCGGGCCCGAGCGACTCGCCAGCCGACATGCGAGCGGCCGCTTACCACATGTGGAACCAGTGGCTCGCGGAGTTCGTCTCAGTCGCACCGGAACGCTTCGCAGGCGTCATGCAGATCCCGATCTGGGACTTGGAGGCGACGCTACGCGAGGTCGAATGGTGCGCCAACGCGGGTCTGCGGGTAGTCAACCTGCCGGCCCCTCGCGAGGACTACCGTCCGTACACCGACCTCGCCTACGAGCCGTTCTGGGCACTGTGTGAGGAGATCGGTGCGACGCTCGCGACCCACGCCGGTGCGAGCTCGCCGTACGGAGACGACGTCAGAAAAGGATCCCTGCTGCGCGCCGCGGAGTTCCACTGGTTCGGGAACCGCGGGCTCACTCAGCTGATCTTCGGCGGGGTGTTCGAGCGGTACCCAGCTCTCAAGTTCGTGCTCACAGAGCAGCGGATCGACTTCGCTCCCATGATGGTGAAGCACCTGGACTCTATTTACGACAACATCTCTGCGACGACCCAGGAAGCCCGCAACGAGGTCCCGGGCGGGATCCTCACTCAGGTCAACATCCTCTTCGGGCCGGCCGAGCACGACCTGGTCACAGACCCGAACGCGCCGGACGCGCTCCCGCACCGGCCGAGCGAGTACTGGCGCGACCACTGCTACCTGAGCGGGAGCTTCCTGGCGCCGTTCGAGGCTGCGCTTCGCCACGAGGTTGGGATCGGGAATCTCATGTGGGGGGCCGACTATCCGCACTCCGAGGGAACCTGGCCAGACACGAGGATCTCGCTGCGTCATACCTTCGCTGGTCTGCCCGTCGACGAAGTGCGGACGATCCTCGGCGAGACGGCCATCGGCGTCTACCACTTCGACCGCGAAGCTCTCAGGAAGGTTGCCGACCGGATCGGCCCGCGTCCTGAGGACATCGACGTGCCGCTGTCGCCGAGCGACATCCCTCTCGAAAGGAACTGGGCGTTCCGTCAGGCCGGCAACTTCTCGTGATCTTGCGATGACAGCGGCGGATGCGGGGCAGGCGCGCAGCCTGCAGGTCCTGCTCGACAAGCAGGAGATCCACGAGGTTCTCCTCCGTCAGGCGCGAGCTTTCGACCGACGGGACGAGGCCCTCTTCGAAACGATCTACCATGCAGGGGCGCAGCGCCTGACTCCTGACGGTTACCTGCCGCAGCCCGACGCCCAGCTGGCCACGATCCGGAGCTACGACGCGGAGCGGCCTCCGTCATCGCACATCATCGGGAACCATCTCATCGAGGTCGAGGACGACGTCGCATTTTCGGAGGCCTATTTCGTGATCGTATGGCAGAGCAGCGAGGACGGCGCGGCTCTCACTCACATGCGCGGGGGCCGGTATCTCGACCGCTTCGAGCGTCGAGACGGCGCCTGGCGGATAGCCTTCCGGGTCATCACCGACGACTGGAGCCAGGTGAGCGAGGGCCAGAAACTCGACGTCTCACGCCACGCCTACCCCGGCCGGCCGTCGCGAGAGGACCCCCTCTACGTGGCTCTGCGCGAGGGCAAGGTTCCCTAGAACTGCCGGTCGTAGGGGACGTCGGCGGTCGATTGCCGCGTCCGGCCCCGACGGTAGCTCATGCCCGGGCGAGAGCCCGGGGCATGAGCAGGCGCTACACGACATGCCCTGGCTGGGGAGGCTGGTAGCGAATGCCACCTTTCCCGCCGTCGATAGGCACATCGCACCCGGTCATGTAGGCCGAGTCGTCGGATGCCAGGAATAGGGCGAGGCTCGCGATCTCGTCGACCGTTGCCTGGCGCTTCATGGGTGTGGCGTCGCCTGAGGCCTTGACGTATTCCGGCGGCTGCGGGCGCTCCGGACGGGCCACTGGGCCGGGGCTGATCGATATCGCCCGGATCCCGTACTGCACGCCCTCGGCGGCGAAGACACGCGACATGGCGAGGATGGCGCCCTTGCCGGTGCAGTGAGCGACGAGCCCCGACAGGCCGGCGTGCGCCGCGACCGATGCGGTCGAGATCACTACGCCCCCGTTGCGCTTGAGATAGGGCCAGGCGAACTTGGTGGTGAAGAAGACGACATCGATCTCGTTGCGACAGGTGAAGCGCCAGTCCTCGACGGCAATTTCCTCGATGGGGGCGTCGCGACAGCTGCCGGCGTTGTTGTAGAGGACGTCTATCCGACCGTGGATGCTGGCCGCTTCGTCGACCCACTGCCTGGCCTGGTCGGGATCTCCGAGGTCGACGGGTGCCATTGCCACCATGTCGCCGCCGTCGGACTTCACGAGCCGGACGGTCTCTTCGCTGCCGTCTTCATTGACGTCGCACCCCACCACGCGAGCCCCTTCCCGCGCGAAGAGCCGGGCAGCAGCTCGCCCTTGGCCTCCTCCAGTACCGGTGATCAGGGCCACCTTTCCTGCTAGGCGACCAGCCATCACGACACCTCCTTCTGCTCGACCACGCCATCGTCACCGGTTGTCGTTACGCCAGCCGTTTCCCGGCAGCTCTCTGCTGGAGGAGGCCACAGGAGGAACGGGGAGGGCCCCGCTGTTGGTCGTGTGGCTACGGCTCGCGTAACGCGCCGATCATTACCGTTGTCCCGGTGAGGGCAGTGGCCGGGCAAGTCGGATCTGCAGACGAGGCCACGGCTCGCGCAGGGCTGTCGTCGGGACTTGTCAACGTAATGGCGGTCGGAGGGGGTGCCGCCGTCGCGAATCTCTATTACTCGCAGCCTCTGCTCCATCAAGTCTCGCGGACGTTTGGCTCTGGATCGGCGTCGACCTCGCTGGTTGTCACCTGCACCCAGGTCGGCTACGCGATGGGCCTGCTCCTTGTGGTGCCGCTCGGGGATCGCTTCCGGCGCAGGTCGCTGACGACCGCGCTCTTCGGGTTCTGCGCCGTGGCGTTGTGCCTGGCGGCGGTGGCACCGACACTGATCGTCTTCCAGGCATGCTCCGTGGTGATCGGCGTCATGTCGGTAGGCGGCCAGGTGCTGCTGCCGTTCGCTGCCGGACTCAGCCCGGCGGACAGGCGCGGCCGCGTGGTGGCCCGCATCATGACCGGCATGCTGACCGGCATCCTGCTGGCGCGTACGGCGGCCGGCGGAGTGGCGCAGATCGCGGGGTGGCGGACCATCTACTGGCTGGCCGCAGTGCTGATGGTGGCCATTGCCGCTGCCCTCCGATTCGCGCTGGCGCCCGAGGCGCCGCGACCAGCCCTGCCATACGGAA
>JBAUAR010000386.1:0-2311 GCA_049675875.1 Streptosporangiaceae bacterium | reverse complement strand
GCGCAATGCCGCGTAGTTAAGGGTCGGGCTCGGTTGTCGAGGATGTGCTGCCGTGCGGCGTGTTGAGCTGGTAGGTCCCCAGACCGGTGCGGGTGAACCAGCCGAGCAGGGACCATTCGCGCAGCTGGGTGGCCAGGTGGCGGGGCTTGACGTTGAGCATGCGTGCCAGCTCCAGGCTGGTCCATGGCCGCGGGGGCTGGCTGGTGATGATGGCGGTGATCAGCTGCCGGCGTGTGGGTGGTTTCGGGCCGGTGGACGTGCGGCGGTGAGGGCGCCGCCCGTCAGCTGTGTCGCGCAGCGGCGGGGTCCGCACGGTCACGCTGATGCCGGTGATGACGGTGACGGTGTGGGGCCGCTGGTCGCCGTGGTTGAGGTAGCGGGAGGTGGCGCATTTGACCTTGCGGGCGCTGAACCGGGGACGGCGGGACGGCAGCAGCGTGTCCAGGACGGCACGGCCGATAACGGTCAGCTCGGATGGGTCGGCCGGGCAGACTCCGGCCGCGGCAGTGAGCTGGTCACGGGCAGCTTCCAAGGCGGTGGTGAAGCTGGCCCGGTCGGGATTGGTGCCAGGGCGGGTCTCCACAGCGTCGACCATGGCCATGCGCAGCAGCTGGTAGAGGGTCAGCAGCGCCCACAGTTCCTGCTCGACGCCGGGCCGGTCACCCGAGCGCAGCACCCGGCCGTCCAGCAGGGTATGCCGCAAGGCCAGGTAGGCGGACTCGATCTCCCACCGCTCGTGATACAGGCGGACCAGCGCCTCGGCCGGGTAAGCATTGTGGTCGGTCAGCGTGGTGATGAGCCGGTAGCTATCGGCGATGCGGGTGCCGTCTGCTCCTGTCATGGCAATCTCTGCCTCGACGATCCGCACGTCCAGGCGGTCCAGCAGGGACAGGTAGGAGCCGTCGGGCAGGTGCGCCAGGACCAGCGGGGTCCGGGTGGACTTCGCCCGCGCCAGCAGCGCCGCGCCGGTGCCCGCGATGTCGGCCAGGAACGCGTTGCTGTCGAAGCCGCGGTCTAGCAGGACCAGCATGCCGGGTCCGAGCAGGTGCACCAGCCGGCGGGCCAGGCCGGTCTCGTCCCGGTCGGTCCTCGAGCCGAGCGCGGCGCCGAGCAGGCCGCGGGTGCCGGTCTCGGCCAGCGTCATCACCCGCAGCGCCGGGTATCCGGCCAGGCCGAGCCGGTGGCGGATCTTGCCCGCCCATGACCGGTTCCGGCTGGTGTCGGGGATCTTCAGCGAGTTCAGGCCGTCGAACGCGACGGTGCGCAGCCCGCCGAACCGCACGCCCAGGGTGTGCGGCTGGGCCAGCGGCCCGGCCACCACCTCGAACAGTGCCTTCAGCGGCGCCGGGCCTAGCCGGCGCCGCAAGTCGCGCAGCGCCTTTTCTGACGGCACCGGCACCTGCGCGCCCGGCAACCCGGCAGTCAGCTTGCCCCACACCCGCGCGTAGCCCAGGCGCGGGAACAAGCCCAGCGCCAGCACGAAGTAGACCCCGACCCGTGACGGCAGGTCGCGTAGCCGCCGCTGCACGGTGCGGGTCTGCGCCAGCACATCGTCGACGAGCTCGAACGGCAGGTACTGGGTTAACTCGCCCAGATGGCCGGCAGCAAAAATGCCGCCGGCGACAGTGACCTCATGACTGATGGTGGTCGTGGCAGACTGAGTATTCAACGGGACCTCTGGTGACGGTGAAGATCGTGACGGATTGACGCCGGCCTACCAGAGGTCTTGTTCATTCCGCCGGCGACACGCCGAACAACGCGATCTTCCTTGACCCGGCCCGCTGACCCTTAACTACGCGGCATTGCGCAGCGACGCCGCAGGCGGCATTGACACGCCAGGACAGAGTCGGACAATTCTCGCCGAGAAGGACGACAGCTGTAAAACGCTGGCCCCAATGCCGCGTTGGCCGCCTTGAGTCAGGGACCGAACGCCGCGTCAGTAGCGTCGTCGCACCCGCGCGAGCGGGGCACTAAGGCTGAGCGGAGCGCGCCGGCTGCCTGCGGTGCGGGCGGTCGCTGTCCTGCACCCTGGTGCCTGCGATGGTGTCCCTGTGCGCACCATCATTTAGCGGGGTCGGATCCGCCTCTGGCACATCGGTGCCACGGCGACGACTGTGCGTCAGCATTACCGGGGGTCTCATCGCCTGGGCGGGTTCGCCGGTCGGATACGTGCGCTCAGGACGCCTGCGCGGGCGCTACGCGCCCCTTGACCCGCCAGCCCGTTCGCAGGACCGGCAGCTATCAAGGCAGGAAGCACAATCAGGCACGCCCCGGGACCGGTAACCGCGCCATCTCAAGCCAGTCTGACGAA
>JBAUAR010000385.1:0-9771 GCA_049675875.1 Streptosporangiaceae bacterium | reverse complement strand
ACGGGCCGAGCGAGTCGAGCAGCACCAGGAATCCGAGGGTCAGCGACTCGGCGAGCTCGGCCGTTTCCTCGGCGTTCCGGGCGGTGGGCACCGGGTCGGGAAGCCACGGTCCGACGTACACTTCTCGCCGTCGGCGCTGGGCCCGCAGACGGTCGAGGGCCAGGCGCGAGGTGACGGTTGTGAGCCAGCCGGCCGGGTTGTCCACGGTGGCGGCGTCTCGGGCGGCCCACCGTATCCACGCCTCCTGCACCACGTCTTCGGCGTCGGCCAGCGAACAAGTGATCCGGTAGGCCAGGCCAGTCAGGCGCGGACGCTCACCCTCGAAGGTGTCGAGGCCGCCCGTAGCCGATGTCGGGTTCACGCCACCCTCGGGTAGGTGCGGTTCTCCGCGAGCGCCCCGGCGGCGAGCATGCCCGCGTGCTGGCCGCTGGCCATTGCCGCGTCCGAGAGCCACCCCGACGGCCCCACCCAGTCGCCTGCCAGGTACACCCCCGGCGATCGGGGGACCGCGACTGCAGGCCGACCGGCCAGGCCGTCTTCGGGACTGGGAAGGACGTGGGTGACAACGTGGACCGCCAGGAACCTCTCCGCAACGATCTGATCGCTGGTGATTCCCGCCAGGGCGGCGAACCGGTGAAGTTCGGCGCGGTCCAGTTCCGCGTCGCGAGCCCCGTACCGCATGACGTGCACCACCGACCCGCCGGCGGGCGCTAGGGCACCGGGCGGGCAGTGGCACGCCAGGTACAAGGGCTCGTCGACGCCTATCACCACCGAAGGGTGCGGCCCGCGCAGCCCGAGGTCCAGGCAGGCGGCAGTGACCGGCGGGCCGAGCTCGGGCCAGCCAGGGTCGACCGGCAGCAGTTTGCGCGCCGCGGCCGGGCTGCCAGCGGCGATGACCACCGCGGCCGCGGGCAGCACCTCGCCGCCGGCCAGTTCGACCTCCCATCCGCCCGGGACGGCGTTGATACCGGCGGCGGCCTGGTGGGTTCGTACGGTGGCACCTGCCGCCGACGCCGCCGACGAGAGGCCCTCCACGAGGCTTGCAAATCCCTGGTCGAGGTAGGAGACGCCCCGGCGGGCGGCCTTTATCCGGGAGATAGCGAAGTCGGCTGGCATGCGTCCGAGGTCGGTCACGTAGGTGGTCACTCGTATCAACATTCTGGCCAGGTCAGGTAGGTCACGACTTCCCCCCAGAGACTCGACCCAGTCTTCGGCGCTCCGGCCCGCCCAGCTCGCCGCAGATACCGTCAGCAGCCTGGGGACCAGTGAGCCCAGCTGGCCTATTGGTACCCCGACCAGCTTGCCGCCGCGCACGACGCGGGCGCCACGCAGTGGCGGTCGGTGACCGCGGTGGGGCACCCCCAGGTCGTGCAGTATCCGCCAGGCCTCGCCCCCCTTGCCGAGGGCGTGTGGCCCCTGGTTGAAGCGGTAGCCGCTCCGTTCGTCGGTGCGGGCGCGGCCTCCCGCGGTTTGTGCCTCCACCACCACCACCGGCCGCCGCGCCCGGGCGGCGGTTGCCGCCGCCGTCAGCCCTGCCAGCCCCGCCCCGATGACCACCACGGTTTCCTTGTCGTGTTCTCGCATGCAAATACGACGCCGCCGCCCACGCTCCCGTGACATGGCGCTGGAAACCAGACGACGCGATCTCCCGGGTGCGAGCGAACCGCGGAGTTTGTCTCACCTTTCTGTCATTTTCTTCGGGACCAGCTTGCCTGAGACCGGGAGCGAAACACGCACCAGCATCCCGGTATCCGCGGCAGGGTCCAGGAGTTCGGCGTGGATCTCATCCCAGCTACGGGGCAGCGTCCTCCTCGGGATCAGCTGGCTGCGTATATGCAACGCCGCTGCCGCTCGCTGCTGCCCGCTGGCGGTCACCAGCCGTTCGTGCGGCGTCCCCGAAGCGGCGCAGCCGGACGCTGCTGGCCACTACGAACACCGATGACGCTGCCATCGCGGCTCCGGCGATCAGCGGGTTCAGCAGCCCGGCGGCGGCCAGCGGTATCGCTGCAACGTTGTAGCCGAACGCCCAGGCCAGGTTACGGCGGATCACCGTGAGGGTGGCCCTGGCCAGGCTGATGGCCTCTGGCACGACGCGCAGGTCATCGCGCAGCAAGATCAGGTCGGCGGCGCTGATGGCCACGTCGGTGCCCGAGCCGAGCGCCAGGCCCAGGTCTGCGCCGGCCAGCGCGGGCGCGTCGTTAATTCCGTCGCCGGCCATTGCCACCCGCCTGCCCTGCGCTCGTAGGCCCGCGACGACTTGAGCCTTGTCCGCGGGCAGCGCCCCGGCGATCACCTCGTCCAGGCCGGCTTCGGCCGCGATCGCCTGCGCGACGACTTCACTGTCCCCGGTCAGCAGCACGGTGCGCAGGCCCAGCCGCCGCAGCTGCTCGATCGCCGCGGGCGCCGAGGCCTTGAGGGTATCGGCGACCGCGACAGCGCCGCCGGCGCTGCCGGCCCAGCCGGCGAGCACGACTGTGCGGCCGGCTGCGGCCCACTCTGCGCACCGGCTGGCCAGATCCGCCGGGATAGTGAGCCCGCGGTCGCAGAGCAGTTGCTGCCGCCCCACGATCACCTCGGTACCGTCAACCGCGCCGCGGACCCCTAGACCAGGCAGCGCTTGGAAGTCAGCCGCGCGCGGGAGGCCGCCGAGCTCGGCGCGGGCGAACGCGCTGACGGCGATAGCTACCGGATGGCCGGACGCGTCCTCGACCGCGCCAAGATTCCGCAGCAGAATCTCCCGCTGAACTCCAGGCACGGCCTCCACGCCGGTCACACGCATGACGCCTGAGGTGATGGTGCCGGTCTTGTCCAATAGCACGGTGTCCACACTGCGAGAGGCTTCCAGGGCCTGATATCCCTTAATGAAGATGCCCAGCTGCGCGCCCCGACCGCACGCGACGACCAGCGCGGCCGGTGTCGCCAGCCCCAGCGCGCACGGGCACGCGATGATCAGCACCGCCAGGCCCGCGCTCAGCGCCCGTTCGGCCGGCGCACCCGCCGCCAGCCAGCCAGCCAGGGTCAGCACCGCGGCGGCGAGCACCGCCGGAACGAACACCCTGCAAATCCGGTCGGCGAGCCGCTGCACCGCTGATTTGTCCGTCTGCGCCCGCTCTACCAGCGCGATCAGGTGCGCCAGCTGGGTATCATCGCCGGTCCGGTCGGCGACGACGACCAGCCGGCCGCTCACCACCACGGTGCCGGCCGTCACCCTCGCGCCTGCTGCGGCATCGGCGGGCACCGATTCTCCGGTCATCATGCTGGAATCCACTGCCGACTCGCCGAACTCCACCACTCCGTCGGCGCCGATCACCTCGCCCGGCCGTACCACGAACCGGTCACCCGGGCGCAGCTGCCCGACCGGGACCCGGCGCTCGGTACCGTCGGCGTCGAGCAGGCTGGCGTCCCTCGCCCCGGCTGCGGCCAGCGTGCGCATGGCATCGCCGGCGTCGCGGCGGGCCCTCGCCTCATACAACCGGCCCGCCAGCAGGAATGTCGTTACCGACCCGGCGACCTCCAGGTATATCCCGCCGCCCGAGGCGTGAATCAGTAGCTGCAGAGGGCTCACCCGCGCCTGCCCGGCGTCCAGGACGAACATCGCATACGCCGACCAGCCGCAGGCCGCGACGATGCCCAGCGATACCAGGGTGTCCATTGAGGTGAAGCCGTGCCGTGCTGCCCTCAGCGCCGCAGCGTGGAACGGCCAGGCCGCCCACCCCGCTACCGGCACGGCCAGCGCCACCAGGACCCACTGCCAGCCGGGGAAGCGGTACGAGGGGAACAGCGACAACTGCACCGACAGGTCGCTCAGCGGGACGAAGAACACCAGCGCCACGATCAGCCGCCGCCGCAGGTACGCGACCCTGGCCGCGTCGCCGGCCCCATCTGCAGGCTCTGGGCCCGCGGCCTCGGGGGGCCACGCCGGCTCGGCGCTGTAGCCGGCCTGCTCCACCGCCTGGATAAGCCGTTCGATTTCGACCGACGGCGGGGCAGCCACCGTAGCCCTCTCGGTCGCCACGTTAACGGAGGCAGTAACGTCAGGAATTTCGCCGAGTTTCTTCTCCACGCGGGCGGCGCATGCGGCACACGTCATGCCGCGGATCGAGAGCTCGACTTCTCTCAGTTCCGACGCTGACGTCTCGCCCGTCACTACAGCCGATGACATTCACCCTGCTTTCCGGTTGGGCTGCTTATCCCGTCGGCCCCGTCCAGGGGTCAGCGCTGCCAGGCACTGGCCCACGGGGCACGGCGGGTTGCCCGCCAGAAGATCTACGCTGCTATGAAATCACCGGCAACCTGTTCGGACAGTCTGCGGCGACATCCCGACCACCAAATCCGGAACCGCCTGCTACAAGGTACACACCACCAGTCTCGCCGGGGCCGCATGGCTCAGGAAACCGAGTCTGTGGACATGTCGGCTCGATTCGGTATCGACGCTGGCCGCTTCGTTACGACGAGCTGGCGTCTGCGGAGCCGGACCTGCGGCGTCATCTGCTGTCATGTTTCGCCGTGCGAGCTGATAATCCCGCCCAGCGGTGCGTCGTCCTACGAGCGGGTCATTGTGGCACCAGATATGTGGTATGAGATTAACTGCGCCATAGGGCCAGACAGGCCGCTAGCGTTATCAATGCCTTGGCCAGCATTGGGGGAGGCTCGAGCGGAGGCCCAGTCATGGTCCATGTCAACAATTTCGCGTACGGTGCGCTGAACCCCGTGCTTGCCTACGGGGCGTCCTGCATTGGCTGCTTCCTCGGCCTCCGGTGCACGACCCGAGCGCGCGCGTCTCAGGGCAGGGCGCGGGCGTTCTGGCTTGCGATCGCCGCCCTGGCCATCGGGATCATGGGGATCTGGGTGATGCACTTCATTGCCATGCTCGGATTCACCATCCCTGGCCAGTCAATCCGCTACAACGTGCCCGTCACGGTCCTGTCCATGCTGATCGCCGTCGCGGTGGTGGGAGCCGGATTGTTCATTGTCGGGTATAGCAAGGGAGGAGTCGGGCCGCTGCTGCTCGGCGGCGTCGCCATTGGATGCGGCGTGGCTAGCATGCACTACGTCGGCATGGCCGCTGTCCGGACGCAGGACACGCTGACTTACAGCCCGGTGCTTGTCGCCGTCTCCGTCGTAATCGCCGTGATCGCCGGGACCGCGGCCCTCTGGGCGGCGCTGCGGCTGGAAAGCGCATGGTCGGCATTCATCGCGTCCATGATCATGGGTGTGGCGGTCAGCGCCATGCATTACACGGGGATGGCGGCTCTTCTCGTCCACGCCACTGCCGGCGGTGCCGTGGCGGCCCCGGACAGCGCCAGCGCCGTAGCGTTCCTGCTGCCGCTTGTCATCGGCATCAGCTGTATCGGGTTTATCTTCTCGACAGTGATCGCGCTGTCGCCGACCGCCGCTGAGATGCTCGCGGAAGCTGACCTAATGGCACGACTCGGGGCGCGCGCTCCGGACATGCACGCAGCTCGGCGGGAACGCCAGCATCAAGCGCACGACTCCGGGCAGACAGGCAGCCCCCAGCCTGGCAGCCTATTCCGCGATGAACGTGATCCACGGGGTCGTAGCTAGAGCCTGCGTGTCGCGGGTGTCGAACCACAGCAGATCGTCACCAGTGTCTGCGGTCTCCGGTTTGGCTTGATGCGGTCAGTGAGGCGCCGACACCGGCCGACCTCGTAGGTGGTGCTGGACACACGGCCTGGGCAGTGATGTTCCGGAGGACGCTACTCGGTGGCCTCATCCGCGGGCTCACCGCGCTACCCGATCAACTAGCCACCCCGTACCAGTGCCGGAAAGCTGGTCAAGGATCCCCGACGGCGCCAGCGAAGTGATGCCCGACGGCTCGACGACGGCTGGCCCGGATTGTTGCCCGGTCGTGCTTCGGCTGTGTGTCGCGCATCCCGATTGACCTCCGGGAGCTGTCCGGCAACCTCGGCCGAAATTGGGCTCCGAGATGCCCCGCCACTTGCGCCCGGTGGCAGGCCTCGCGAGGACCGCCTGCCAGCCCGCCCATCAAGCCATGAATGGAACGCCAGTAGTACGCCCACCAGCATTGCCACCACGGGCACGAACAGGGCCACGATGACCTCGTGCTCGCCCGCATTGCCGGCGGTCGCCGCCGCTACTACGGCGGCCACGGCCGTGAACGTGGCGGTCACGCAAGCCCACGCCTTGAGTGCCTGCTTATCTGCCGAGTCCCGCTTAGGCACAGCCAGCGGCTGGGTTGGTGCTAGTCCTGCGGGAATGTCCGCGGTCAGGGCAGCGAGTTCCGCGTACGTGCGCGACGCGAGTACCTGCCCGACTCGCAGATCAAACTCATGCTTGGTCACCATGCCCTGCACAAACGCAGCTTTGAGCACGCCGATTACATGCTCGCGGTCGGCATGCGACGCCCGTAGATTGCCCCGGCCTTCCCCGTTTGCTGCTGCCTCGTCGCCCCGCCCTGCCATCCCGGGCTCCTCCCCTAGACCACGATGTACGGAAAGCCTAACGGGGCCAGCCTCGTGCCGGGCAGGTGGCGCAGCCAGCCACCATGCGCATGGCCTGTCGCGAGCCACAGAGCGACCGGTGAGCCGCGTCGAATGACCACTGGCCCTTGGAGACGAACTGGAGTGCGCCGCAGCGTGGGCCGGGAAGAGGTCGGAACTCCCCCACCGGTGTAGCGTCTCACGTCGCGTGACATATCGATCTTGAGTGACCTGCGGGTTCTCGGTTGTCTCACGACAATGTCACCAAGATCAGTCTCAGGACCCTTTCATTTCCTCGGCTGGGTGCGATTCCAGGCTCCCGGCCAAGGTGAGCTGTCTCCGGGTTGGCTCGCTGCCGTTAGCGCGGCGCCGACACCAGGCCCGCCTGGTGCGTGGTGATGACAAGCTGCAGCAACGGCACAGCATGGAGTGCCGTGGCTCATGCGGCCGACCTCCGCCGGGGGTCGGGCCGCCTCGACTCGTCGGCCGAGGTCGGTGAGCAGGTTCTTGGAATAGGTGAGTACCTCATAGGGCCCGACGCTATACACATGCGCCGGCTGGCCGAATGTCGTCACTGCACCCTTCACATTGGGAAAGGTCGGGCCGATCAGGATGAAATTGGCCGAGCTTTGGCGCGGGTCGTACCAGCTGGGCTTCGTATCCCAGTAGATCGGGACAAATCCGTCGTCCTGGCCCATCATGGGCGCGACGCGCACCCGCTCGCCGGTCGTCAGGGCGATCACGTTTCCCTGCCAGTATCCCGACAGGCCGCTCTGGAAGTGGTGAGCCTCCAGCCAGAATGCGATCTGCTCGTTCTGGGCCGGCACCTGGGGAGTTGTCAGCTCGTACCCCAGGCCGACTAGATAGCCGAGGAAGACGACCGACAGCGCAGGCAGTGCGACTTTGTTTACCCGGATCCGGTCGGCCAGCAGCCGGCCCGCCAGCACGGCGCTCAGCGGCAGCACCGGGGCCATCTCCCGGACGTCGCGAATTTGGATCGCACGGGTGCTGAACGCATAGGCGGCCAGGTTGAAGGCGACCCCGGCCACGAGTACCTGGTTAACCCGATTGCGGCCGTGAAGGAACTGGATCGCCGCCGCAAGGACAGCCAGGGCGGCCAGCCCGACGCCGACGAGGTGCAGAGCGAGCGCTCCCGCGCCGACGCCCGGTGGCTGGCGGATGAAGTCGGCGCCGCCCAGCAGCAGCAGCCCCTGGCCGGCGATGGCAAGGTGGGAAGGCAGATCGGCAACACTAGAGTCGAGGTGCGCGGCCAAGGGCTGCAGCCCGAATCCCCCGGCAGCCGAGAGCAGCCGGAGCGCCAGCCAGGCCGCCCCACCGCCGGCCAGGGCGCCAGCGCCGAGGGCGAGGTCGTACCGCTGGGCCCGTAGCTCCTGGCGCTCGACACCCACGGCGTTGATGACCCGCACCAGGCAGACGAAGACGAGCGGCAGCACGCCGACGATCAGCACCAGCTGATCGGCGATCGCCGCCCAGCCGAGCACGACCGCGATGGCCACCGGCACCCACCGGCGGGACCGGGCCCGGTCCAGAATCAGCCATGCCACCAAGATCGGCGCCGAGGTGCCGATGTGGTCCGGCGAGGAGATCAGGATGTTGATCCCCTGCGGCAACTGCGGGGCGATCATGATTCCGACCGTCACCAGCACGCGCACCAGCGCGGCGCGCCCGGTAGCCGTGCTCTTCGCCAGCAGTGCGGCCAGCAGCACGACCAGCGTGTAGGTGATCGCCGCGGCCACGTGCACCACGTCTGGGATCAGCCCGCGGAAGAAGTCGACGAGCGCGTACTCGGGCAGCTCGGTGGTGTAGAACGACACGTCCGACACTGTCCAGCCGTGCAGCAGCAGGTTGCCGTGCAGCATGTCCCAGGCCTGCAGCGCCTGCGCCGCGCCATCACTATTGACCGCCTGGGTGCCCGCCAGCCGCAGGTAACAGGCGAGCGCTGCCACTGAGCCGAGTGCCCAGACTGCTACGGTCGGCCAGCGCCGCGGAACCGCGTCCTGAGGTCGGCAGACGCCCAACCGGGAGCAGACAGATCCCGCCTTCACGGCGTTGTCTGTACCCACAGTGCGTATTGGACCATGCGCAATCGCTTACATGCAGTGCTGCTGATCCTCCGTGACGCGTTCCGCGGCACCCGGCGGTTCGATGACTGCTCATTCGTTGGTCGAGTACAGAGGCGAATGCCATCTAAATCGGTTCCCTACAGCGCAAGGCGCATGCGGTTTAGCGAGCAGCCGGTGTGTAGGTTCTCAAAAGACTTGTCCACTAGCAGTGTTGTGACCTGCGCCGACGGGGGGTCTCACCGTTCTGTCCCCCAGTTTGTCTCACCGTTCTGTCATTTTCTTCAGGGACAGCTCGTCTGAGACCCTGGCGACGTGGTGACTCAGTTGCTGCGGTTGTAGCGCTTCGTCGTCATGCAGTATGAGCGAGTCGGCCTGATGCCATTCTGTGCTGTGGGTCGAACTCGTCCTCGATCGCCCGGATCAGCGCGAGCGACGGCACGGGCCCCAGCGTGTCCGTCAGGTGCCTGACCTCATCCAGCGCATACACGACGATGGCCCGCACAGCGCCACGCGCGCCGCCACCGGTCACGCAGCTGCCGGCCGAGCCTGACCGCCAAAGCCCGGTCGCCTGGCCAGGGACCATCGCCTTGCCTGGCGTGAACCTCAGCCCGTGGCCATGTCAGCGCCAAGCGCGCTTACCCGGCGCGAACTGCGAGAACGCCTTGACGCTGACGCCACCTATCCAGTACCTCCGTAGCCAGCTCACGGTACGAGTGAGCGCCGTTGCACGCAGGATCGAACCTGGTTATCGGCTCTCCAGCCACCGTAGAGTCAGGGAAGCGCACCGTCCGGCTGATGACGGTGTGGAAGACGAGGTCGCCGAACCCCTGGACGACCCCGGACAGCACTTCCCTCGCGTGCAAGGTACGGGAGTCGTACATAGTCGCCAGCAGGCCATCGATGGCAAGCTTCGGGCTCAGCCGGCTGGACACCTTGTCGATGGTGTCCATCAGCAGCGCTACTCCACGTAGCGCGAAATACTCGCACTCCAGCGGAATCAGCACGCCGTCGGCGCAGGCGAGAGCATTCACGGTCAGCAGCCCAAGCGACGGCTGGCAGTCGATCAGGATCACGTCGTAGTCAGGGATTACCGGCTGCAGCACCCGGCCGAGCGCGAACTCGCGGGCGACCTCGTGCACGAGCTGGATCTCGGCACCGGACAGGTCGATATTGCTCGGCATCAGATCCATGCCGTCGACGCGGGTCTTGATGATCACGTCACGCGC
>JBAUAR010000384.1:0-1763 GCA_049675875.1 Streptosporangiaceae bacterium | reverse complement strand
GGCTTCGGCGGTCGAGGCGTCGCCCCGCCGGCCCGGCCGCCGTCGCGGCCGTGCGAGTGGTCAACCGGCTCCAGCGAGATGATCACGCCGCGACCGTTGCAGTGCTCACACGGCACCGAGAACGCCTCGAGCAGGCCCGAGCCAACGCGCTTGCGCGTCATCTGCACCAGTCCAAGCGAGGTCACTTCCGCGACCTGGTGCTTCGTCCGGTCCCGCGCCAGGCACTCGAGCAGGCGGCGCAACACGAGCTCGCGGTTGCTCTCCAGCACCATGTCGATGAAGTCGATGACGATGATCCCGCCAAGGTCGCGCAGCCGCAGCTGGCGGACGATCTCCTCGGCCGCCTCCAGGTTGTTCCTCGTCACGGTCTGTTCGAGGTTGCCGCCCTGGCCGGTGAACTTGCCCGTGTTGACGTCGATGACCGTCATGGCCTCGGTGTGGTCGATCACCAGCGAGCCGCCGGACGGCAGCCAGACCTTGCGTTCCAGCGCCTTGGCGATCTGCTCGTCGATCCGGTGCGTGGCGAACACGTCGCCCGCGTCATCCCAGCGCTGCAGCCGGTCGGCCAGGTGCGGGGCCACGTAGCGGACATACTCATCCACCAGGTCCCACTCACCGTCGCCTGCCACGATCAGGTTGTTGAAGTCCTCGTTGAAGATGTCCCTGACCACCCGCAGGGTGAGGTCCGGCTCGCTATAGAGCAGGTCAGGTGCGCTGGCGGTCTTGGCCTTCTTCGCAATGGCCTCCCACTGCGCGGCCAGCCTGGACACATCTCGCGATAGTTCGTCCGCGGACGCGCCCTCGGCGGCGGTCCGCACGATAACACCCGCGTTCTCCGGCATTACCTGCTTGAGGATCTGCTTGAGCCGGGTCCGCTCGGTGTCAGGGAGCTTCCGGCTGATCCCGGTCATGTTCGCGCCCGGCACGTACACCAGATACCGGCCCGGCAGGCTGACCTGGCTGGTCAGCCTCGCGCCCTTGTGGCCGATGGGGTCCTTCGTGACCTGCACGAGGATCGACTGGCCGGATTTGAGCGCGGATTCGATCCGCTTGGACTCGCCCTCGAGGCCGCTCGCGTCGAAGTTGACCTCGCCCGCGTAGAGCACGGCGTTGCGGCCCTTGCCGATGTCGACGAACGCCGCCTCCATCGAGGGCAGCACGTTCTGCACCTTGCCCAGGTACACGTTGCCGACATAGGACTGGTGGCTGGCCTTGTCCACGTAGTGCTCGACCAGGACGTCGTCCTCGAGCACGGCGATCTGCGTCCGGTCCGCACGCTGGCGTACCACCATCGTGCGGTCGACCGCCTCGCGCCTGGCCAGGAATTCCGACTCGGTGATGATCGGCGGGCGGCGGCGACCTGACTCCCGGCCCTCCCGGCGGCGCTGCCGCTTGGCCTCCAGCCGAGTCGAGCCCTTGACGGCCCTGACGTCACCCACGTCAGTGGCCTTGTCTCTGGGAGCCCGGACGTGAACGACGGTGTTAGGCGGGTCGTCGCCGGAGACGGCGGCCGCATCCTCACCGCTCGCGCTGCGTCGCCGGCGCCGCCGGCGCCGGCCAGTGCCCGCGGCTCCAGTCTCGGCGTCCTCGCCCTCCTCGGGCGCCTCCGATCCGTCCTGTCCCTGCTCATCGGCTCCGGCAGCGGCCGACTCCGCGCCGTCCGGAGCAGCTTCCCTCGGCTTGCCACGGCCGCGGCCGCCACGGCGGCGGCGGCGGGCAGTGCCACCGGAGGCGCCGTCTGCCCGGTCCTCGTCGACCTCATC
>JBAUAR010000383.1:0-18500 GCA_049675875.1 Streptosporangiaceae bacterium | reverse complement strand
GCCGGGAAAGCCGGATCCTCAGCACCAACAAGCACCCATCCAGCCTGAGCCGTGGGGATCCAGGGACCATTCTCATGCGCATGCCCGCGCTGCATTTCTTAGCTGACCGGACCGGGGGCCTACGGCGCGGGCAGCTCGCCGGCCGCTGCCAGCTCATGCTGCCCGGGCCTACTCATAGCCGACATGTCCGCGGTGGCTCGGCGCGCATTATCACGAGCTCGGCGCAGCGGTGACAAACCTGACCAAGCCGGAGTAGGTAGGTGGCCCGGTCGCATCTCCATGCATCGGCAGCGCTCGCAGCGGACACGGAATTGCACCGTCGGGGGCCCTGGTAACGCGGGCCCCGGCGCTGTCAGGCGGCAGAGTCCTTACCGACTCCGTCCTCTCCAGCGGCGTGATCGTGGCGAGTCCGGAGGAGCTGGCTGTGAATCTGCTCCTGGCGGCGTGGTACTGGTGACGATCGTCGCACCGCCGGGGAGCCTGACGACGGTCTGAGTGCTGCCGTCGGGCAGTCGCGTCGTGATCGATCCGTCGCGGTTGACGAGCGAGTTGCCACCAGCGGTGTCGGCGGGAGTCGCCCCCCAGTCCGGTGGCTCATTTACGCCCGGCGCGTCGGCTGGCACGGCGGCCTCGGAAGCGGTCGTGCCGGTGCCGGGCCTCCCAATACCGCCACTCGGCTCCGGAACAGTGGACGTCACTCCCGGCTGAGGATCCGGCGACTCCGGCGGAAACGTCGGGCCCGAGGTGTCGCCCGCCTGCGTCCCCGTCACCGGAACGCCCGGGGCCGTCGCGGTTGTGGCGGTCCTGTCGTCCGGCCGCGGAGCGTTGATCGACACCGTCCCGTCGGGATGGGTGATCGTGGTCGGGCCGTCCGGATTGAAGGTAAATGCAGGCATCGGCTCAGGCTCGTCCATGGCCCGGATAATAGTCGCCTGAACCCGCGCATTAAAGCGACTGCCTGGCGTTTCAGATTGATGCGCTGGAGCGGCCGCTCGTATTGCGTGGCGGTAGCCTCAACACGGAGTTGGGGTGGGCCGGCGATTGCCTGCAGGACTACGCAGTAGCGCTCGGTCAGACACAGCATCGTTGCGAGGTCTCAATCGGCGGCGTCGGTGTCAAGGTCGAACCGGACGCGGATCACCCTGAATCCCACCGGCACATCTTTCTCGATCGCGAGCGTTCCGCGAAAGTCGAGTTCGCCCTCGGCGGTCACCGAGCCGCCGCGCACTTCGACGCCCAGCGAGGTGGCCACAGACCGCAAGGTGACCCCGGCGCATGCAGCGAGCGCTCCCAGCAACATGTCTCCCGAGCAAAGCCACCCATCCCCGCCGGTCGACGGGTGGAGACCTGTCCTTCAGCGGTGACTGTGCCGACCGAAGCTCGTCACGACCTACACGCTCCCCACCAAGGCCAGAGCTCACCTGCCCAGCAGCCAGCCGCGAGGCGCACGGTCGAACGAGGCGGGAACGCTCCTGGAGCCGCGCACACTGCGCCCACCCGAATTCATCGCCGCGAGCGAGAACGATTGCTCCGCAAGCATGGAGCACGTCGCACTCACGCGCTACCTAGCCACGGCAAGGTGGGCCTTGTTCGCCGCAGATGCCGACGAACCTGCACTCCCATCAGGTTGTGGCGGTGATCCGGGGCCAGTCAGGTGGTCTGGCGGGCCCAGTGACGGCCTGGCGGTGGGCGCTGCCGGAGTGCGGCTGCGGCTTTGGACTGTTCCAGCTTCTGGAGCAGGGCGGTGAGCATCCGAACTTCCTCGGGCTCCCAGTCCGCCACGAACGAGGCGAATCGGTCCAGGCCTACTTCGGTCAGGGATTGCAGCTCATCGGACCCGGCGGAGGTCAGCGTGACCCTGCAGGACCGCCTGTCGGCCGTGTCAGCAGTAACGCGTACCAGTCCCAGGCTGTCAAGGTCCCGGACCTGCCGGGTGACCTGGGAGGGATGGACGCCTTGCGCGGTGGCGATCTCCGATGGGCGGATGCCCGGAGCCGCCGCGACGAGCTGCAGGAGGCTCAGAGTCGTTGCGCCCTTCTTCTGCCGTCTGGCACGATCCAGCGCCGCGTTCGTCACGAACAGCGCGGTCACCATCGCGCGGATGTCGTCCCGGCTGGCTTTCACACCAGCCATGCTACATTAGTTGATAGACGCAATCATCATTTAGCAGAACTGGAGCATGTCATGAACCCGATCGAAAAGGTCATGGTCCACAGAAGCTCGCACCTCAAGCTGGCACTGGCCGTGGCAGTGCTGGTGCTGGTGCTGTGGGCCACCGGATCAGCCGCACAGTCGCTGTGGATCACCCCGGTCATCATCTTCGGGCTGTGGACCGCTATCCAGCTCGGGCTGACGATGCGCCGCCACCGCCGCGCGTAACGGCAACAGGAAAGCGCCGGGACGTGGTCCGCCCCGCTATAGCCGCGGCACGCCAGTCTGATCGCTGGCGCACCGCGGCCGACGCGCGGCGGCTGGCACGGGAAGACTGTCGCTGTGGAAACCCGCGATCCGTGGCTCTCGCGCTGGCCGGAGCACCTTCCGGTGGGTGCGCTGCGTGTCGTGCGGTGGAGCGCGCGTTACGACGACACAGTCGTCTTCTACCGGGACATTATCGGGCTACCGGTTCTGGAGACCTTCGCCGGCAGCTACGGCCTGGACGGGACGATCCTGGGCCTGCCGGGCGGTCTGGTTCACCTGGAGATAGTCCGTCTCATGGATGCGCGCCAACTCGCGCCAGGGCTGGATCAGCTGGTGTTCTACCTACCAGATGCCGCCGCACGGGACCGCATGGCGGCCCGGCTCGCGGCCGCGGGCGTTCGCCCGGTTGCGCAGATTGATTACTGGGCGGACAACGGTGGCGCTACCTACCAGGACCCGGACGGCCGAGAAGTGGTGTTCGCCTCCTGGATCTACCGGCCGCCGAGATCGTGATCGGCGCAATGAAGGACCCGCTGCTGAGCCCGACCGTAGGCACCATGAGCCGCCCGCTCGTGCAACACACCGGGCGAGTGCCGCACTGCTTCAGCGTTCCCAGGTCCGGCAATGGGATGCGTGGCTCCTGTCTCCCGCGCCCCCGCCGTCGCGTCGCTCCTCGAACTCGATCACCAGGTTGCCCGACCGGCTCAGCCGGGCACCGGGCGCGGGATGCTGAGCCGTGACTATCCAGATGCCTGGCCAGGTGAGCCCAGCGAGAAGCGTTCCGTCGAGATCGGCCGAAACGGGCACGCTGGCGGTCAGGTCTGGAGCGGCAGGTCTGTCTGCATCCTGATGCTCTCCGAGCGAGCGACGAAGCCGAGATAGGTGTTCAGGTCGCGCATGCTGTCGTTGCCGATCTGGGTCCAGGTGTAGACCTCGGTAAAGCCGTTGGCTGCGGCCCACGCCAGCGTGGTGCGCTTGAGCGCTGTCGCGACGCCGCGGTGGCGCCAGTCGCGGCGAACCGCGGTCAGTGCGTGCTCTGCGCGGCCAGGGTGATCGGGATCGGGAACGAGGCCGGCGCAGCCGATGACCTCATTTGCGGCAACCGCGATGAACATCGCATCCGGGTCCGTAATCCAATCCCGTTGCCATTGCTCCGGTGTGACGTCCAGGACAGCGACGGTGGCCATGTCCTGGAAAGCTTGCGCGGCGACGGATTTGTAGGCGGCCAGCCATAGCCCGGGCTGAGTGCTCACCGGCACGATAGTCACGCCGCACGGTGCCTGCGCCAGAGGCTCGGCGCCGATGACCCGCACCTGCTCGATCTCCCGGTCCACCTCACGAAAGCCATGCTGCTCCGCAAAGCGCGCAGAGCCCGCGTCAGCCGCATTGGCGGCCGCGATCGTGAAGCCCATGGCGACGGCCTGACGTGCAAGCAGCCGCAGCATCGCCGATCCGACGCCCCGCCGCCGGAATGCCGACAGTACCCGAGGCGCGACCGAGGCCATGCCCGCTAGGTCAGACTTCCCGACGAAGCCGGATCCAGCCAGCACGCCATCGAGTTCCGCCACTACATACCGGTGCGACGGGCCGGCCTGTGCGCGGAGCTCTTCGACCGTGGGAGCCCGATCGTCCGGCAGCACCGCCACGCGTACCTGGCGCCAAGCCGCATAATCCGCGCTGGACTCGACCGGCCGGATAGAGATCTCCACGGAGCGGCAAGCTACCGATACGGCCGGATCGGATCAACCGAAATACCGCGCGACCGCACCAGCGATTCGGCGGACCGACCGCTGCGGCGCGGAAGGTCTGCGCAGCCGCTCCCGTTCTGTGCGGGCTCGCGTGAAGCCGATTCCAGTCGTAGCGGGCGGCCCGACCATAGGCTGGGTCACGGAATCGGAGTCGCGAGAGGAGACCCGTGTGCCATACGTCGACCGTGGCGAGGCGAAGATCTGGTACACCACGCAGGGGACAGGGTTTCCGGTGCTGACGCTGGCGCCAGGCGGGATGCGCTCGAGCGTGCCGCTGTGGGAGATGGCGGCGATCAACCCGCTGACCGCGTACGCCGGGCAGTACCAGATGATCGCGATGGACCAGCGCAACGCCGGCCAGTCCACCGGCCCGCTTGAGACCGGCGACCCGTGGGGCGCCTACGCGGCAGACCAGCTCGCGGTCATGGATCATCTCGGCATCGAGCGGTTCCTGGTGTTCGGCTGCTGCATCGGCGGCCCGTTCATCCTGAAGCTGCTCGAACTCGCGTCGGAACGAGTCGCTGCGGCCGTCCTCGAGCAGCCGGTCGGGATCACCGCGAGCAATCGGGAACTCTTTGACAACCTGTGGAAGCAGTGGCGTGAGCAGCTCATGGACACGCGCGACGATCTCGCCAGCGACGAGATCGAGGCGTTCGCCACCACAATGTGGGCTCCCGACTTCGCCGTCAGCGTGACCCGGGACCAGGTGCGGTCCTTCCGCACGCCAATGCTCGTCCTCCCCGGAGTCGATGACTTCCACCCCACCGAGACCGGCCGCGAGATCGCCGCACTCGCGCCGGCCGCTGAGCTGCTCGAGCCGTGGAAGGACCCCGAACATCTTCCCGCCGCCACCGAAGCGGTCGGCCGGTTCCTGCGGGACCACACCCCGCGCTAGTAGGTCACCAGCGAGTTATGCCAGGTCGGCTGGCCGGACAGCTGCGAGGAGCCGGCGGGCCTGGGCGGCGGACAGATCCCGTTTCGACCCGCCCGGAAGCAGCTCCAGCAGGATCCGGTGCAGCTGGCAGACCATGCGGGTGTGGTCCTCACCGATGCGGCGCCGGCGGTCGACCAGCAGCCGCAGCACCTCGAGGATCTCGTCGCTGACGACCTCCCGCAGCCCGGCCATCCGGACGCCGACGAGGGCAATCGAGTGCGAGTCGGTGTCATCGGTCTTGCGGCCTGCCCGGTCGCGTAGGCCCGTATCCGGGCCGACAGCTTCGCCGCCACGTCGACGACACTCTCGCCACGGTCGAGAAGGCGAAGGGCGACGTGCTTGCCGATGCCCTCACAACCCTCAACCGCCCACACCCGCTCCGGCCAGGCTGCCGCAACGGCCAGCATCGCCTCGAACCCGGCCACGTCCGTGCTGAACCGCCCGCGATCCACAACGGCCTCGTCCGGGCTCATCGCCTCGATCGTGACGGTCTTCTTATGCGGGTCCATCCCGATCACAACTCGACTGGTCTTACCCACCGCCTCCTCCTGCAGTCAGCCGTCGGGGTCCCATCGGCGCAGCAGGGCACCGCTTCTACCAGCAGAGCATTCCCTTCTTCAGCCTCTCCCGCCCAAGCGGCAGCCGGGGTGGACGGTCACCTGTCATCGGCTGCCACTCCCCTCTGCGCTAGCAGCGCCTCACGGTAGTTCCTGCTCGGCCTATGTCGGGTGGCTCGATCGAGCGGAAACAGATGGATGCCAACGGCGGTGCCCCGGTGAAAGTGCCGGACGCGTGCTCACGCCCGGCCCGCCCTGTCGCGCGCCGCCTGGTGGTGGTGGTGAGAAGCTGAGACGGCAGGCGGACAGGAAGGGACGTCAGCGGTGTATCCCCAACACGAGGCGGACGAGGCCCAGATCAAGCAGCAGGTGGCCAGGATCGCCGAGGGAGTCCGGGCCAAGGATCTGGAGGGCCTGCGGCCGATCTACGCCACCGACATCGTGTCCTTCGACGTCGAGCCGCCGCTGCAGCACGTCGGGGTCGAAGCGAAGCTGAAGAACTGGGCGAACGTCTTTGCGGTCTTCCGGGACGCGGACTACGAGGTGCGCGGCCTGAGCGTCGCAGTGTGCGACGACGTGGCGTTCGGGCACTGCTTCGGCCGGCTCCATGGCACGCTGATGAATGGGACGGCGACCCAGGGCATCTGGGTCCGGGTCACGTTCTGCTTCCGGAAGCTCGACGGCGCCTGGCAGATTGTGCACGACCAGGCTTCGGTGCCGTTCGATGTGCTCAGCGGCCGAGGAGTGGCCGACCTCGAACCCTGACTGTTCTGAGCAGCAGCGGCAGCTCGTCTCCGCCGGGCGCCAGGTGCGCCGCAGCCAGGCGCGCCCACCGTTCATGCCGCAACTGCCCCGTCGTCGGCCACGTCGGTGTCAAGCGCAGCCTGGGTCTCAGCGTCGAGCTCAGCGCAAGGCGGGCAGGCTGTACCCAGAGACGTCATTTCGGTCACGTAACCGGCACGCGGCAACATCGCTGGCACTGGCCTGGCGAATCATGACCGCCGCTCAACCGCGCTCCAGGAGGAACTCCCAGTCTTGCAAGGAGTCGATTGACAAGGAGTTCTTTTACGTAAATACTGATTTTCGTCATGAGAGACGTCGTGTACCTGGACGAGATCGAGCAGGCTGAGATCTTGCTCAAGCCGCAGCGGATTGAAGTGCTGCGGCAGCTCGCCGAGCCCCGGTCGTGCACCGAGGTGGCGGTGGAGCTCGACCAGACCCCGCAGCGGGTCTACTACCACGTGAAGCGGCTGCTGGAGGCCGGGCTGGTCCGTCAGGTGGCCGAGCGCCGGGTGCGCGCGATCCACGAGGGGATCTACCAGGCAACCGGCCGGTCCTACTGGCTGTCCCCGCGCCTGGTCGGCCGGATCGGGCTGCGCCAGACGCGCGACCGGCTCAGCCTGGGCTACCTGCTGGACCTGATGGAGGACGTGCAGGCGGACATCGCCGCGCTGGACCTCACCCGGCCGGACCTGCCCTCGATCGGCGTGTCCGGGCACATCCGGGTGCGCCCGGAGCAGCGCACGGCTTTCCTCGACGATGTGCAGCGGACGCTGCAGGACCTGTTCACCCGCTACGGCGGTGCCGAGGGCGATGCGTTCCGGCTAGCCGTCGCCTGCTATCCGAAGGGAGATCCCGATGATCGAGCCTGACCTGCGCCTGCGCGCGGTCGTTCCGGCCCCACCGAAGGTCGTGTACGAGGCGCTGACCGACCCGGCCGCGCTGCGTGTCTGGCTGGCCGAGCACGCCGAGGTGGAGTTGCCCGGCACGTACGAGTTCTGGGGTCGCTACACGCCGGACGGCGCCGAACCGCACCAGCGCCTGCTGCACGTGGACGAGCGTGCCATCCGGTTCGCCTGGACCGTCGACGGAGTCGAGGCCACGGTGGAGTTCGAGTTGGCCGAGGACGAGGGCGGCACGCTGGTCACGCTGAGCCAGAGCGACCTGCCGAGTTTCCAAGACGTCCTGGCCGACACGGCCGGTGCTCGGGGAGCACTGCAGACGTTCTGGTCCCTGGCGATCGCCAACCTGGCGGACTACCTCTCCGGTCGGGAGCTGACCTCGAAGTGCGACTTCACGTCGGCAGACTTGCATGCTTCCGTCGTGATCGACGCTGCACCGGACAAGGTGTTCGACTCGATGACCCAGCCGGAGCAGTTCCGACGGTGGTTCGGCGCCAACGTAGACATTGAGCCTTATGCGGGCGGCCGCTTCGCGATGGGCGGATTCGAGCTGGATCCCGGCGGTGCCAAGTTCGTCGAGTTCGAACCGGGCCGCAAGGCGACCCTGCGGTTCGCCGACGGTATGACCGACAGCTGGGAGCTGGAAGACTCGGACGGCAAGACCCGGCTCACCGTGGTGGAGAGCGGGTTCGACCCCGCCAACCCGCCGTACCCGGGCTGGGCTGGCTGGCTGGCCGGATTCGCCGGCCTGCGGCGCTACCACGAACTCCCGCAGTGGCGCACGATCTGGCGCCAGCTCGAGATCGCCGGGGTACCCGAGGGCATGTTGAGCATCGACCAATGAGATGAGCGCGCCCCGGAACAGTTTCGAAGCGCTTATCAACATCGGCTCACCGCAAGCCTGCGCGACCGGTCGGCCGGCGCGGCTCGTCCGGCTCACCAGGCGAACACGCTGCCCAGCGGGGTAACGGTAGGCAGCAGCCAGGCTAGCTTGACCTGGGTGGCGTGGCCGCCGACGATTACCGCTTGCCTGGTGCCGAACTGGGTCCATACTTCGTGGCCGTTCGGGCTGGCCCACAGCACACCGCAGAAGTATTCCTCGCCGCAGACGCCTGCCGGGCCGATCGGGATGCTCCGCAGCACCTTGCCGGACGCGGCAGAGTACTCCACCAGGAACGCGCGGCCCGCGTTGCCGACCACCGTGTCCATCCCGATGCTGCCGTCCTGGCTGAAGTCACCCGCTTCGAAGGTCTGGGAGGAGCCGCCTGCGTAGGGCCGGGAATCGGCCGGCAGCGAGGAACCAGGGGGGAACGGCGCGGTGGTGTCCACGAGGAAGTCCTGACCTCGTTCTACGGTGTCGATCGATGCGACCAGGTTGTTTCCGTAGCCCAGGAACTGCGAGCTTGCGCCGCTGTTGAAGGCGATCGGCCAGCTGCCGATGAGCGTGCCGGTCTGCAGGTTGTAGACCACCAGGCTGCCGCTCGGGCCGGTCGGCCCGTACGGGCTCGAGGCACCGGTAATGAAAGAGAGCCGGGTGGCCGGCGCGTCGACGGCCATGCTCACGACCTGCATGCCGGGGGGCAGCGGCAGATCCGGCAGGACCTGGCGCAGCGCACCAGGATTCCCGGACGCGCCGATCCGGATCTCGGCGAAGCTGAGCGTTCCGTCGCTGTCCTGCTGCGCCAGCACGAACAGCCGGTCGCCAGGCGCGACGGCGGCGGCGCTGAAGCTGACGCCGCGGCGGATCGGCTGCAGGACCTTGACGACCTGACCGGTCGCCGCGTTCCTCAGTTCGGCGGGAGTGGGCTGGAGATCGGCGACATTGACGAAGGTCGAAGAGCTGTTGACGAACACGTACGGCTGGCCGGGTGGAGCCGGGTACGCCGAGCCCTGGGCGACAAATGCCGTACCGCCAGGCTTCCCGCTACCGACCACGCCGCCGGCCACCAGCACGCCAGCCACCAGGCCGACGACGGCAAGCGCCAGCCCGGCGCCGGCGACCTTCCGGGCTGTCCTGCGCCTGATCCGGCTGCGCAGCGCGGCGACGGCCGGGGCTGGAGTAACCCGCAGCGGCTTCGCCCACTCCTCGAATAGGTCGCGAAGTTCATGGTCCTGCATCACGCCACCCCCTCAGTCCGGCTCGTCAGCTGCTGCTCGAGATGCCGCCGGGCGATCCCCAGCCGGGTCTTTACGGTCCCCACGGACAGGCCGCACTCACGCGCGATCGCGTAGACCGGCAGGTCGGCGACGTAGTGCAGCACGATGACCTCGCGCTCGTGCACGGGCAGGCCGAGCAGGGCCACCCCGAGCGGGGTGTACTTCAGGTCGTCGGCGGGCTCGGGAACGGCCGCACGGCGCTGTGCCACCAGCCGGACGGCGGTGGCCAGGTCGCGCCGCCGCCGCCGTCCCGAGTCGATGGCGATGCGCAGCGCCACCTTGCGCACCCAGGCCTCTGGTAGGTCGTAACCGCGCAGCCGCCACCATCGCGCCAGGGCGCGGGCGTAGGCCTCCTGGGCCACGTCCTCCGCCTCGTGTCTGCTCCCGGTGAAAGCGGCGACCAGAGCGACGGTGCGGCCGTAGCTAGCCTGATAAAACTCCTCGAAGTACTGCTCGTCGTGGCGCAACGCGCGCTCCCGGATCTGCGGCCGTGCTGATCAGGTCACACCGTTACACGCCGGCACTCCTTCGCGGGATTGCAGATCTGGTAACGATAAGGTAACAAACCCTCCATGGGTTAGCTGACCTGGAGCTGTCCGCGCTGGTCGTGAGCCGCGGATGACTTCCTGGCTGTGCCGGGATAGGACACGCACGGCTGTACGGTCCAGGTATGGATGTAGCCGAGCTGGCGCACCTACGGAGGGCGCGGGACCTGCTGGATCGCGAGTACGCGCGGCCACTGATTGTCCCGGCGATGGCGCGTGCAGCGCTGATGTCGCCATCACTGTTCTCGCGCCGCTTCCGCGAGGCCTATGGCGATACTCCGTACGGCTACTTGCAGACCAGGCGAGTGGAACGGGCGATGGCGCTGCTGCGCACTGCGCGCCGCGGGGACGGAGATCCTCCAGGAGCCCGTCGATCAGCCTTACGGCGTTCGCGATGCCGCCGTCCGAGACCCTAGCGGCAACCACCTCCGGCTGAGCCAGCCCCTGCCGGGATAGAGCTGCTACTGCTGCCCCAGTGCCATCCATTTCTCCGGCTTCGCCAGGGGCTCGAAGCCAACCTTGGCGTAGATTCCGTGTGCGTCAGCCGTGGCCAGCAGGATGCGCCGCAGACCATAGGGGGCGAGCTGGTCACGGACCGCAGCGGCCAGCGCGACTCCTAGTCCCTGGCCACGATCGGCGCGGGCAACGTAGACGTCGCACAACCAGGCGAAAGTGGCGTAGTCGGTGACCGCGCGCGCGTATCCGACCTGCGTTCCGGAGCTGCTGTTATAGACGCCGAAGTTCAGCGAGCTGGCGATAGCCCGGTCCTGCGCCTCGCGTGAGCGACCCTGCGCCCAGTAGGCGTCCTGCGACATCCACTGGTAAATCAGCTCAGCGTTCAGGCGCGAGGGATCGGTGGATATCTCGTAACCGTCCAGCCCGATCAGCAGCTCACTGGTCATGGCCAGATTCAAGCAGCCCGGAGCGCGATCAGGCGAACCGGATGCAGTCACCAGGGCATGCCTGGCTTGCCTCGATCCAGGCTGGCGATCAGCGCTTCGATGACGACGGCCACGCCATCGTCGGCATTGGACGGGCACGAGTGGCTCGCAGCGGCGCGGACATCCGGATGTGCGTTGGCCACGGCAAAGGAGACGCCTGCCCAGGTCAGCATCGCCAGGTCGTTCGGCATGTCGCCGAAGGCCCAGACATCGGTGCCGGAGATTCCGCGCGCGTTGCACCAGTCGACCAGCGACGACGCCTTCGTCACCCCGAGAGGCCCGATCTCGGCCAGGCCGCCACCGCCGGAATAGGTGACCTGGGCGCGTGCGCCGACGATGCGCGCAACGCGGCGGAGGAACTCAGCCTCCGGCACCTCGAGGGAGCGGGCGAGCAGTTTGCCAACCGGTTCGTCGATAGCGTCGATGGGACCGTACGCACTCTGCGCGGGCACGTCCTCGGGATGCAGGGCCGGGTACTCGCGCTCGAGACGTATCCCGGACGGCAGTTCCGCGGCGAAGCCGACGCCGGGCAGCGCTCGTCGAAGGTCTGCTGCGATTGCCCCGGCTGTCGCCGGCGGGATGCCGTGAGCCTGAGTCACGATCCGGCGGGGCACGTCGTAGACAAATGCTCCGTTGACACAGAGCACCGTTCCGTGCGAACCGACGACATCAGCGAGGTGGTCGACCCAGCGCGGCGGGCGGGCAGTGGCGAAGACCAGTTCGATTCCCGCGTCAGCAAGCCGAGTCAGCGCGCGCCGGGTACGCTCCGAGACCGAGCCGTCCGGACGAAGGAGGGTCCCGTCGAGATCGGTTGCGATCAGGCTGGGAGGATCGGCGGGAACGGTCATGAGATCGGAGATATCACATTTCCGGGCTGACGGACGAGGCGCCGACCGCGCCTGCGGCCACCCGACCGGTCTTCCGTGCGCTGCCTGATCCGGCTGGTGGTAGGTTCCAGCCGTGTCCGCTCCACCGCTCCGGGCGCCCGGTCAGGCCGGGCCAGGGGCGCCGCCTCAGCACAGCGCAGCCTGGCACGTCCGCGCCGTCCTCGCTGAACTGTTCCCGGCGCCCGCCAACCCGTCAGCCCAGGCGCCCGCCGACCCGTCAGCCCAGGCGCCCGCCTCCAGGGCTGGCCATCGGCGGTGGGCGCTTGTCCTGCTCCAGATCGCGGCCGTGGCGCTGGGCGCGCTGGTCATGCTCGCCCGGGTCGGTGGCAGACCGGTATGGGACAGCGTCTACGCCGAGGACCCCAGCATCTTCCTGCCGTGGGCGCTCGGGCACCCCTGGCACCTGCTCGAGGCGTACGCGGGCTACCTGCAGCTCGTCCCGCGTCTGATCGGCCAGGTCGCCGCCCTGGTGCCGATCCGGGACGCGTCAGTTCCGTTCGCGGTGGGCGGCGCGCTCGTCGCCTCCGGCTGCGCGCTGTTCAGCTACCACGCCAGTGCCGGGCACGTCAGCTCCCGCTGGCTCCGCGCCCTGCTAGGCCTGTCCGTTCTGCTGCTGCCGGTCGCGCAGCTCGAGATCGCCGACACCGGCGTCAACTCCCTCTGGTACCTGCTGATCGCGCTGTTCTGGGCGGCGCTGTGGCGGCCGCTCTCGCGCTCCGGCGCGTCCGTCGCCGCGGTGATCGCGTTCGCCGCGGCAGCCTCGAGCTCGCTCGGCATTTTCTTCGTGCCGCTGTTCGCGGCCCGGGCAATCGCGGTGCCCCGGCGGATTCGTGAGCAGGCCGCGACCCTCGGCTGGGCCCTCGGCTGCGCGCTGCAGCTCGTGGTCATCGTGGTCAGCCATCAGTCCCGCTTCGCGCCCCGTAATCCGGTCAACGCGGTGCTGTTTTACACGCACGACGTCCTGCTGCCAGCGCTTGGCTGGCACCTATCCTGGCACCTCCGCGACGCCCTCGGGCTGACGGGCGCCACCGCCCTCGTGGGCGGGTTCATCGCCGTCGTGCTCGCCGCCGGGCTTGCCACCCAGGGCAGGCGGTGCAGGGTGTTCGTGGTGACCGCCGTGCTGGCCGGGCTCGTGCTCACCTTCTTCACCTCGATCCTGGCCTGGGGCGGTCCGGATCAGCCAATCGGGATCGGCGTGGAGCACGGGGCCCGCTACTCCACCGTGCCCATCCTGCTGCTCGATGCGGCGCTGATCGTGGTAGCCGATGGCTGGGCGCGCAGCTGGTGGCCGCGGCCAAAGGCCGTCGTCGCTGTCACCGTCCTGGTAGCGGTCCTGGCAGCCGGATGGGTTACGGACTTCCGCTACCCCGTTAGCCGTCTCGCCGGATCGCCATCGGAATGGGTGCTGACCGCCGACCAGTGGCTGCGCTACTGCCAGCACCGGCCGTCGGGAACCATCACCGTCACGTTCCCGAACTGGTGGGGAAAGGGCCTGCTGTACAACACCTTCAGCTGCTCGAGCCTGCGCCGCTGACGTCCGGGACAGCGGCCTGGTCAGCTACGAAGCCGGACTGTAGCTCGGCGGCGCGATGACGGCGGGATCGGTCCGCACGTCGATGACGGCCGGCAACCCGGAGGCGCGCGCCTTCTCCAGGGCACCCGCGAAGTCGGCCGGGTCGTCGACCCGCTCGGCGTGGCAGCCGAAGCCGCGGGCCACGTCGGTGAAGCTGGCGTCGGTAAAAGTCCAGTTCTTCTCCTGGTCGGCGTTGCCCGCGTCCCAGAGCCTGGCCTCCTGGTTCATTGACCGGTTGTTGTTGACCACAACGATCACGTTGACGCCATACCGGCGGGCGGTCTCCAGCTCGGCGATGTGGTAGTAGAAGCCCGCGTCGCCGGTGAGGCAGATCACCTCCCGATCCGGCAGCGCGCATTTGGCGCCGATCGAGGCGGGCAGGCTCCAGCCCAGTGACCCGGCCGCCCGGATCATGGACTGCCCGTCCCGCAGCTGGATATGCCGGGCGCTCCAGGCCCCGGCATGCCCGGTGTCGCCGACGATGATGCCGTCGTCCGTCATCTCGGCTGCCACCTGGGCGAACAGCCGTTCCGGGCGGATCTGCACGGCCGCGGATGACTCGGCCTCGGCGATCTCGCTGCGCCATCCGGCCCGCAACTGCGCGACGCGGTCCAGCCATGCTTGCGGTGCCGTTCCGGTGACGCCGGCGGTGAGCTGCGTGACCGCGGCCCTGACGTCAGCGACCAGCGGCACGCCGACCGGGAAGTTACGACCGATCTCCTCTCCCCTGGCGTCCACCTGAATGATCGTGGCGTCGGCCGGGATGAGGGTCCAGTTCCCCGTCGTCATGCTGCCCAGCGAGGAACCCAGCACCAGCACGACGTCGGCCTCGGCCAGCACCCTGTTCGCGCCGTCGGCGCCGTAGTGCCCGACCACCCCGCCGTACAGCTGGTGCTGGTACGGGATCGTCGCCATGCCGTTCAGGCTCATCACGACGGGCACCTGCGCGGTCTCGGCGAACTCTCGCACTGCCGCCGCCGCGCCGGATCGCGCCACCCCGTTGCCGGCCAGCACGACCGGACGCTGAGCCGCGGCCAGCACCGACAGCGCCTGCGCCACCGCGGCCGGATCGGCCTGCGGCCGGTCGCTCGGCACCAGGCCGTACCGGGGCTCGGCTCCCCCCTCTCCGGCCGCCGCCGCGTCGCCGGTAGCACCGGTGGCACCGGCGATCTCCAGGTGAACCGGGCGGCATGCCGGGCTGGCCGCAGTCCGGAATGCCTGGCGCAGCAAGTCGGGGAACCGGCTGTCATCCGGTACGTGCCCGTTCCATTTGGTCACCGACTCGAACGCGCCGTGATCGTCGACGTCCTGATAGAGGTTCCGGTGCCGGGTCGCGGCGCTCGGCACACCCGACAGTGCGACCACCGGCACCCACGCCATATACGGGTCACGCAGGCCGGCGGCGAGGTTAGACGAGCCGATAGCCTGCGCGCCGCAGACGCCGACCTTCCCGCTGACCCGCGCGTAGCCATCGGCCATGTAGGCCGCAGCCTTCTCGCCGTGGCACATGACCGGGGTGATACCGATCGCCGACATCTGCTTGAGCGCCTCGGGCAGGATGACGGGCACGAAGAAGAAGTGACTGACGCCGTAGCCGCGGAACATGCCGGCGATCTGCTCGCTCATCTGCACCTGCCCAGCCCCTTTCCGCGCGTGCCGCCGCGGTAGCCACACATTGTCTGACAATTTCAGTCTGGGCAGCCGGAGGCCACGCGGTCAAGTGCCCATGGCCGCTGCCTAATCGGTGATAGCGGGGTACACCAGCGCCTTGAGCTGCCCGCGGAAGTTGAAGGTGCCGGAAGGCAGCAGCTGCGTCATGAACACGACGACGAGGTCCTCGGCCGGATCGACCCAGAAGATCGTCGACGCGGCACCGCCCCACATGTACTCGCCAGCCGAGCCGATGACCTGCGTCTCCGGCGGGGCCTTCGCCACCGCGACGGTGAGACCGAAGCCCATGCCGGCGAACCCCACCTCCCCGTATCCGCCGGGCAGCGCGAAGGCTCGCAGATCCTGCCCGCCCGGCAGATGGTTGGCGGACATCAGCTCGACCGTCTTGCGACCGAGGATGCGCACCTCGTCCAGCTCGCCGCCGCTCACCAGCATCTGGCAGAACCGCAGGTAATCCGGCGTAGTGGACACCAGCCCGCCGCCGCCGGACAGGAACGACGGCTCCTCCCGGTACCCGCTGCGCTGCGGGTCGTCGGACAGGACGAGATTCTTGTTCCCGTCCCGGCGGTAGCAGGCGGCGAACCGGTCCGCCTTGTCGTCGGGCACACTGAATCCGGTGTCCCCCATGCCGAGGGGAGCGAAGATCGTGTCCCGCAGGTAGTCGTCAAACCGCTGCCCGGAAATGATCTCGACGAGCCGGGCGCACACATCGGTCGACACCGAGTACAGCCAGCGGGTGCCCGGGTGGAACTCGAGCGGGTAACCGGCGTAGTGCTCCACCATCGACGCCAGCGTGGCGCCCCGGCCACGCCGCTGCCCCGGCGCGGGCGCCGGTCCGCGGTCGCTGGCGAACAACTCCTGCAGGGTGCGGCCGCCGCCGAAGCCGAGTCCGGACATGTGCATCATCAGATCGCGCACCGTCATCGGCCGCTCCGGCTCGACGAGCCGCTCCGAGCCGTCGGCTGCTTGCGCACGCACCTTCAGGTCACGCCACTCGGGGATGAAGCGGGTCACCGGGTCGCTCAGCTGGTACAACCCGCGCTCGTACAGCGACATCAGGGCCACGCCGGTGATGGGCTTGGTCATTGAGTAGATCCGCCAGATGGTGTCGTCCTCGACCGGCAGCCCGCGTTCGGCGTCCCGGCATCCGAACGACCGGAAATAACCCACCTGACCGTGGCGTGCCACGGCCACCTGGCAGCCGGCGATGCGCCCGGCGTCAATGTACTGATGCTGCAGGTGCTCGGTGATGCGGTCCAGCTGACGCTCGGCCAGTCCGGCCCCGGTCGGGTCTACCTTCATGCGCTTTCTCCCGTCGTCGCTGGACATACGGTAACTCCGCTCGGGCACCGGGGGGGCTAGCCGCGGAGGCCTGGCACGACCAGCCTGGTTCGTACTGGCTCACGCCGAGGCTCAGCCTGCGCGGACGCCGAGCCCGCCGATCACTGTCAGCTCCTGCCGGGTGAAGTCGCCGGTGAGCATGGGCGTGGCCGCCGCGATCGCGGCCTTCACGTCGGGCAGCTGCAGCGATGTGTCGTGGTGCTCAGCAGAGTCCCATATCTCGGTGACCCAGATCAGGTCGTCGTCGGCCGGGTCGGTGCACACCGCGTAGAGCTCGCAGCCGACCGCACGAAGACCGTCCGCGCCGAGCAGCAGGAGGCCGACGACCTCATCCCGGCGACCCGGCTTCGTCCGCATCGAACCGATGTATCCGTAGCGCATACCAGCGCACTCCCCTTCCGGTCGTTCACGCCTTCCGGTCGTTCACGGGAAAATTACATGTCTGTCATTCATCAGCGCGGCTGGGTCCGGAGTGCAGTTACCCGCCGTCCGCCGGCCTCGCCAGCCCGATGACCGGAATGACGCGCCCGGCCTGGCGCTCGTAGTCGGCGAGGAACGGGTAAGCGGCCGTCAGCGCGGCCCACCGCCGGTCGCGCTCAGGGCCGGCGATGACGCTCGCCACCGCTCCGTAGGAATCGTGGCCGACCTCGACGGTGACGCGCGGCTGCCGGACCAGGTTGCGGTACCACTGCGGATCCCGCGGCGCGCCGGCGTTGGCCGCGACTACGACCAGCCGGTCGCCGTCCTGCTGGAACATCATCGGAGTTGTGTGACTATGTCCGGTCTTCGCGCCAACGGTCGTCAGCAGCAGGAGCCGGTCTCGGTGCATGCCCTCGATCTCCCCGCCGGCCCGGAACTGCTCGATGACCCGCTTGTTGACCGCACGGACGTCCACGTGGTCCTCCTCTGGTTACGCAACCTCCGCCATAGCCTGCGCAAACTGGGCCTGGTACAGCCGCGAATAGGCGCCGCCGACCGCTAGCAGCTCGTCGTGCGTGCCATGTTCCACGATGCGGCCATCCTCCATCACCAGGATGACGTGCGCGTCCCGGATGGTAGACAGCCGGTGCGCGATCACGAAGCTGGTCCGGCCCTGGCGCAGCGACGCCATGGCCCGCTGAATCAGCACCTCGGTCCGGGTGTCGACCGAGCTCGTGGCCTCATCCAGGATCAGCACCGCCGGCCGGGCCAGGAACGCTCGGGCGATCGTGATCAGCTGCCGCTCCCCCGCACTCACGTTCGTGCCGTCGTCTTCGAGAACCGTGTCGTATCCGGCTGGCAGCGTGCGCACGAACCGGTCAACGAAGGTAGCCCTGGCCGCCTCCACAATCTGCTCGTGGCTGGCGCCCTCGAGGCCGTAGGCGATGTTCTCCCAGATCGTGCCGCCGAACAGCCAGGCGTCCTGCAGCACCATGCCGGTCAGCGAGCGCAGTTCCTCGCGACTCATGGTCGCGGTGTCGACGCCGTCGAGCCGGATGTGACCAGAGTCGATCTCGTAGAACCGCATGAGCAGGTTGACCAGGGTTGTCTTGCCCGCGCCCGTGGGCCCCACGATGGCAACCGTCTGGCCAGGCTCGACGACCAGCGACACGTGCTCGATCAGCGGGCGGTCTGGCGCGTACCGGAACGACACGTCGTCGAATTCCACCAGGCCCCGCACCTGCGCGGGCTTGACCGGGTCGGCCACGTCGGGCGCCTGCTCGGCCGCATCAAGCAGCGCGAAGACTCGCTCCGCCGACGCCACCGCGGATTGCAGCAGGTTGGCCATGCTCGCGACCTGGGTCAGCGGCTGGCTGAACTGCCGCGAGTACTGGATGAACGCCGTCACCGCGCCGAGCGTCAGCGAGCCGCCCGCTATCAGCAAACCGCCGACGACAGCCACGAGTACGTAGTTGAGGTTGGAGACGAACATCATCACCGGCTGGATCGTGCCGGAGATGAACTGGGCCCGGTAGCTGGCGTTGTAGAGCGCTTCGTTCTGCTCGGTAAAGCTCTGCAGGGCAGCCTCGCGCTGGCCGAACGCGGTGACGAGCGCGTGTCCGGTGT
>JBAUAR010000382.1:0-20826 GCA_049675875.1 Streptosporangiaceae bacterium | reverse complement strand
CTGCGGCCGAGGGCGTTCTCACCCGCGACCCGGCCCTGCTTGTGCGCCGTGGTACCGAGCGGCAAGTACGTCTCCCCGAGCAGCCGATGATGCGTCACGACGCAATCACCTGCGGCCAGCACGTCAGGCAGGCCGGTCTGCATGCCGCGGTCGACCTGAATCGCGCCGCGGACTCCCAGGCTTGCACCCGCAGCCGCGGCCAGCTCGGCATCTGGACGAACACCCGTGACCACCAGGACCAGGTCGGCCACCGATTCGACGGCTTCGCCGGCTGCGGTCTCTGCGTCCACTCGCAGCCGGCCCCTGCCCGTCGATGAGTTCCTGCTGATCCGGCGAGCCGCTGTGCTGGTAAGTACGTTGACGCCTTGCGCTGCCAGCTCGGCGTGGACCAGCGCGCCCAGTCCTGCGTCGACCGTTGCCAGCACTTCGGGCAGTTGCTCGATCTGCGTGACCTGCAGGCCGCGGGAGGTCAGCGCGTCGGCCATCTCCAGTCCGACATACCCAGCCCCGACGATCACCGCGCTGGTCGCTGACGTCTCCTCAAGTGAGCGCATCACGGCGAAGGTGTCGCCCATTGTGTGCAAGACGTGCACGCCGTCGTGGGGCCCGAGCGCGCCGGGTCCGGCCAGGCCGTCGATCGGGGGCCGGATCGGGACCGCGCCGGTGCCGATGACCAGCTTGTCGTACGGAATCAGTTCGTCCTGGCCGTCAGGACCGGTGACCAGCAGTTGGCGGGCCGAAACGTCGATGCGGCGGACTGTTGTGTCCAGGCGCAGGAACATCCCGGTTGCTTCCAGGTCGGCGACGGTCCGGTGGGCCAGGTTGCGCCAGTGGGTCACTTCGCCGGACACGTAGTACGGGATGCCGCAGATGGAGAAGTTCGGATAGGCGTCCGCGACCACCACGGTGACCTCGGTCGACGGCTCGAGTTCGCGGGCGCGCAGGGCAGCACTGATGCCCGCGTCGCTGCCGCCAATCATGACCAGGTGCATGCAGCGCTCCTGTTAGTCGCCGGAACGGCTGACGGAACTGGCAGCCGAAGCCGCTGCGCCTCGGCGCCCCGCTCCTGCAGTGTGCGGGACGACAACGTCTGCGGCTTCCTGCGGCGTGATGTCGGGATACAGGGTCTTGACCACGACGACAGCGAGCACGCCGCCGGCAATCTGGGCGCCGATGAAAGACGGGGCCGAGGCGGGTGCGATCCCGGCGAACGTATTGGAGAACATCCGCCCGATGGTGATTGCCGGGTTGGCGAAGCTGGCCGAGGAGGTGAAGAAGTACGCCGCGCCGATATACGCTCCGACCGCCGCCGGGGTGGCCCGGCCGCGCCCTGACCTGGCCAGCGCGAAGATGACGAGGATGAGGCCCAGCGTGGCGATGATCTCGGACAGGAAATGGGCCGGGGTGGCCCGGCTCTTAGCCGAGATGGTCACCGCCGGCAGCGCGAACATCAGGTTCGCGCCGATCGCGCCCACGGTGCACCCGGCCACCTGGGCGGGCAGGTAGGCAGCGGCGTCCCGCCAGGACACGCCGCGGAACACTGCATCCACGAACGAGACGACGGGATTGAAGTGACCGCCGGACACCGGGCCGAACATCAGGATGATCGCGAACAGCCCGGCGGCGGTCGCGGCGGCGTTCTCCAGTAGTTCCATGCCGGTATTACCCGGAGACAGCCGCTGAGCGGCGATCCCGGAGCCGATCACCAGCGCGGCCAGGAACGCACTGCCGAGGAACTCGGCAGCTTGCCGCCGCCACAGTGCAACCTCGATCACCCGGCCACTCCCGGTCTTAATAGATAGTTGTCGATACAGATGCCAGCTTGCCAGCCAGCATCGATGCCCGTCAACATAGAGGCATGTCAATCCAGCACGCGATCCGGGATCTCCCGATCATCGGCGCGACGGGCCAGGATGCCTGCACGCAGCCTGCTCTTATCGGTGATCCGATCGGCGAGGAGGCGGCGGCCGAGCTGGCGCAGGTGTTCAAGGCGCTCGGCGACCCGGTCCGGCTCCGGCTGGTGTCACTGATCGGCGCGCGGCAGGGCGGCGAAGTCTGCGTGTGCGATCTCACCAGCGCCTTTGCCCTGACCCAGCCGACCATCAGCCACCACCTCAAGGTGCTGCGCGAGGCCGGCCTCATCGATGGCGAACGTCGCGGCACCTGGGTCTACTACCGGCTCGTCCCGGCCGCCCTGGAGCGCATGGCAGAACTGCTGTCGGTACCGGCCGGCTAGCGGCGCTGCCGGGCCAGGACGCGTGCGGAGCTGGGACGGTTCGCTCCCGACGGCCGAATGCCACCCGAGGTCAGCCGCAGCAGGAGCACGCTGACGCGGACTGACCGGCGCCCGCTTGCGCCCCGCAGCACTGTGCCGTGCCGCCAGAGTCAGGAGCTGCTGATGCGCCCGCACCGAGCGAGGCCTCGGCTGTTGCCCAGCCTTGGCCGCCGTCCCGGCCGCAGAATGTCTGGCTGTCCTCCAGGACGGTATAGATCTCCCACCGCTCGCCGTTGGGTGCGCCTTCGACCCAGAACTTGTTCTGCCGGGCGTAGCAGCAGGTGGTGTCGCGCTCGTCGATCGAGGCCAGGCCGGCCTCAGCGAGCCGCCGCTGCTCGGCGTCCACCGCGTCGGTGTCGGCAACCTCGACGCCGAGGTGGTTGAGGCTGCCGCCCTGGCCGGGGTTCTCCATCAGGATGAGCTTGAGCGGCGGGTCGGCGATCGCGAAGTTGGCATAACCAGGCCGGACCTTGGCGGGCTCGGCGCCGAAAAGCTTGCTGTAGAAGCCGATGGACTCAGCGAGATTCTCGACGTTGATGGCGAGCTGCATGCGGCCGGTCATGGGCACCTCCACAAATATTGATGACCATCTATGTATCGACTACGCTGAGCTTGCCACTACACATAGCAGCCTGTCAATATAGACGCATGTCGAAGTCTCTGGTTGTACTGGATCCTGCTGACGCAATCGCGTGCTGTCCGCCGCTCACGGCCCAGCCGCTGTCGCAGGACCAGGCAGAGCAGGTCGCGCCCTTGCTCAAGGCGCTCGCAGACCCGGTCCGGCTGCGCCTGATGTCTCTCGTCGCCTCCCACGCCGGCGGCGAGGCCTGTGTCTGCGACCTGAACGACGCCTTCGACCTGTCTCAGCCCACGATCAGCCACCACCTGAAAGTCCTGCACGACGCCGGGCTGCTGGACCGCGAGAAGCGCGGCGTCTGGGCCTACTACCGGATCAGGGTTGAGGCGCTCGCTAGCGTCGCCGCGCTCGTCGCCTACCAGCCCGCCACTGCCTGACCCTCCCCCGGTTGCTACGGAACCTTGCAGTGCGTGCTTCCATCGTTTATCGTCGATTAACGATGAATGGTAATGAGCAAGCTCTCGACCGGGCGACAGCCGCGGAGTTCGCCAGCTGGTTCAAGGCGCTCGCGGACGCCACCCGGGTCCAGATCGTCTCCCTGCTGGCTCGCCGGGGCGATCCGATGAGCGTTGGCGAGATCGTCGCCGCGGTCGATGTCGGCCAGTCCACCGTCTCGGCCCACCTGATGGTCCTGGCCGACGTGCGGTTCGTGCTCGCCGACCACCGGGGCACGGCAACCTACTACCGGATCAACGAGGCGTGCGTTGGCTGCTTCCCCACCGCCGCGGACATCGTCATGGGCAAGCCAGCCCCGGAGCCACCCATCACTGCCGAGTCGGCATAGGAACGCAACGTGACAGCTGGAGACGACGACCCGATCATCAGCAGGTACTCGCAACTCGCACGTGCTGCGCTGACCGGAGACGAAATCAGTGACGGCGATCCCGGCACCCTCGACGACGGCTGCTTCGGCGCCGCCGCCTACGCCGATCGCAGCCAGGCTCCGGAAGCCGCCTTCCGGGTGAGTCTGGGCTGCGGCAATCCGCTCACGGTGGCCGAGCTCCGGCCTGGCGAGACCGTCCTCGATCTCGGCTCCGGCGGTGGCCTCGACGTGCTGCTGTCAGCGCGGCGGGTCGCGCCGGATGGCATCGCCTACGGGCTGGATGCCAGCACCGACATGCTCACCCTTGCCCGCACCAACGCCGACCAGGCGCAGATCAGCAATGCCCGGTTCCTGCAGGGACGCATCGAGAACGTCCCGCTACCGGATGACCACGTCGACGTCGTCATCTCGAACTGCGTCATCAACCTGTCCGGCGACAAGCCCCGAGTTCTGGCCGAGGCGTTCCGCGTCCTCAAGCCCGGCGGACGCCTGGGCATCAGCGACGTCACCGCCGACGAAGGCACCGACCCCGCACAGCTAGCACGCTCCGAACAGGACGTCGGGTGTCTCGCCGGCGCCCTTACTGAGCCGGAATACGAGCGCCTGCTGGTCGCGGCAGGATTCTCCGCCGTCACCATCACCAGCACCAGCCAGCCGGCCGCCAGTCTGCATTCGGCCATCATCCGGGCCACGAAACCAGCGCCTGGTCAGCCTGACCCATCGGCCGGATAATCGCCGCCGTACCTCAAGCCCGGTGAGGCCTGCGCCGTGGAGTGCTTGGTTGCTTCCAGTCTGTGCTTGAGCGCTGCCAGGTTGTCTGGCATTTCCTTACGTGCCTCCCGGCGGATCACCAGCGGCACCAGGATCTTGCCGATGCCGTGACCTGTGAAGTCGACGCTGATCGTCAGCCGGGAGCGGGAGTCGGTGACCGGTTCAACGAGGACATCGACTGCCGCCCGGATCGGGCCGTCTACGCCGCGCACGCCCCAGGTCCTGGGCGGGTCCATCTGCACGAGCCCGGAGGTGCTCGTCCGGTTGGCGCCGCCGATACGCCGGGTCATCAGGCAGAGTGCACCCACGGCTGGCGATCCGGTGGCGTCGGTCGCACCGTCCATGTGGCCGTCCACCACACCCTTCTGCCACTCGCTGAACCGAGTCGGGTCAGTGGCGTAGGCGAAGACCACTGCGGCCGGGCGCTCGACCTCGGTGCTGGCCACGACGGCTGGCATGTCAGCGACCTTCCTTGAGGAGAGCAGCGAAGCGATCGAGGTACAGAGGCCAGCCCTCCGGCCCGTCGACACCGTCAAAGACGGCCTCCGACCCGGACCCGTGCCGGGCGATGTGCCGGTGCTCCAGCTCCACCCGCGTGCGGGTCGGCGACTCGGCGTAGAACCGCACCTCGACCTCGCTGGTGTTGGCCGGGTCGGTCTCGATAGTCCACCGCGGGCTGATATCCCAGCTGAACATGACCCGGTCCGGCGGATCGAAAGCCAGGATCCGCGCCCATCGGCACTCGCTGCCGTCCGATGCCCGGTCAACGATATTGCCGCCAACCCGCGGCTCGAACACCGTTTCGGCGATCGGCGCCCCGAGCAGGTTGTGCTCGGGCGGCTTGAAGTCGCCGAACCGATCGGTGAACACCGTGAAAGCACGCTCGATCGGCGCGTCGACGACGATCTGCTTGCGGACCGTCGCTGCTTCGGTCTGGCCCATCAGTTCTCCTTGGTCGGTGCGTTCACGACATCGGCGTACCCGGTCAACGCCCGCCGCCAGTAGGTGTCAAGCTGGTCCCGCAACGCAGCGAGGGCGACTGGGTTGAGCCGGTAGATCCGGCGCGTCCCCGCGGCCACGTCATCCACCAGGCCGGCGTCCTTGAGGATCTTCAGGTGCTGAGACACGGCCGACCGGCTCACCGGCAGTCCGGCCGCTAGCTCTCCGACCGCCCGAGGCCCGTCGGCCAGGCGCGCCACGATCTCCCGGCGCGTCCCATCCGCAAGCGCCCCCCAGCGGTCAGCATCTTGGTTAGCATCCACTAACCGTTAGGATCTCCTAACTGATAGGCCACGTCAAGGCACGCTGGGGCGCTATCGCCGGAGCAGCGGCAATCCCGCCGAACACACTCCTCGTCCGCCCGTGGGCACGAGTCTTCTGCCCGTGGGCACGAGCGGTCCGTAGCTGACCGCTGCCTGCCGGTCATTCTCAGGCGTGGCAGGAACTGGCCCCCAGGATGACGACGGGCGGGTCCAGCTGGGCCAGCATGGTGGCATGGCCTGCGATCACCAGAGCACGACAATATTGGTCTTGTTCGCCGACACCGGAGCGGGCCATCGCCGGGTAGCTGAGGCCGTCATCGAGGCCCTGGCTGCCACAACTTCGCGATGCCGCCCGGTACTCTGCGACCCGCTGGCCGGCCCCTCGGCCGCTAGGCCATTGCGGCTGCTGGCCCGGCTCTACGGGCCGGCCGTGCGGTTGGCCCCCTGGGCGTGGGGTGCTGCGTATTACGTCAGCAACTCCCGGCCGGCCATGGCACTGCTCTGGCGGACTGCCTTCCGTTTTGCTAACCGGGTTGTTGCTGGGCAGGTCGCCGCCATCCAGCCCGCTGTGATCGTGTCCTGCCATCCGCTCACCGGCAGGGCCGCGGTGCTGGCGGCTCGCCGGGGAGCAGCTGCGACCGTCCCGACGGTCACCGTGGTCACCGATCTGGCTGAGGTGCACGCGTCGTGGCGCTATCCGCTGACGAGTCGGCTGGCGGTCGCAACGCCGCAAGCCCTGGCCGTGTGCCTGGCGAGGGGAGTGCCACCGGCGAGGTGCACCGAGACGGGGCTGCCAGTAGGCGCGCGCGCGCTTGCAGGGGCGCCTCAGCTTGCTGAGCGAGCCATGCTGCGCTGCTCGCTGGGACTCAGGGAGCGGGACTTTGTGGTGCTGCTAGCCGGCGGCGGCGAGGGCTGCGGCGGACTGGCCAAGCGCACTGCCGCTATCTTGCGGACTTTCGCCGATGTGCACGTAGTGACTGCATGCGGGCGCAACGACGCGCTGCGGCGTCGGCTGGCGCCGGAAGCAGCCGCCTCCGGCGGCCGACTTACCGTGCTCGGCTTCGTTGGCAGCTTCATCGACTGGATACGCTGCGCGGACATTGTGGTGACCAAGGCCGGGCCTGGCATCATCGCCGAAGCAGCGGGCTGCGGCACCCCGCTGTTGCTGACCTCGCACTTGCCAGGTCAGGAGCGTGGCAACGCAGCCCTCGCCGCCCGAGCTGGAGCCGGCCGGAGCGTACATGGCATCCGAGGAATGCTGCGCGAGCTGGCGCTACTACGCGAGGATCCGGCCGCCCTCGCCGCTATGCGGGAAGGTTGCCTCGCACTGGCCAGGCCAGGCGCGGCCGCCGAGGTTGCAGACATGATCGCCGGTCTGGCTCGCCCCGAGACCCTTTCCGGCAGGGTCCTTCGGTGACAGCCGCGCCGGCCCGCGCCGCGGTTATGTTGCGCTCGGCCGCCCAGGCGGTGCCTGTCCTATCCGAGGTTCGGGTCGCGAAGCCGCAGCAGCCAATCACCAGCCGGTGGTCGACGCTCGTCGTGGATCCGCCTGGCTCCACCATGATCGGGATCAGCTTCCGGCCGCTCCAGGCCGCGGCCCTGGGCCTGGATCCGCACCGGGCGCTGACGGAGTTGCTGGACTACCGGTTCCCGCTTATCCGGCTGGCCGCGTACTGGAACCAGCTCGAGCCCGAGGCGGGCCGGCTGGACACCAGTTCGCTGGACCGCCAGATCGACGCTGCGGCTGCGGCCGGGAAGCGGATCATCCTGTGCGTCGGCGCGATCAAGGCCTTCGGCTACCCCGAGTTTTTCGTGCCCGCGCACCATCTGCCCGAGCCGCTCCCCGAGGGACAGCTGATCAGCCCTCGCAGCCATCGCGCGCTCCTGGACGCCGCGACCGGGTTCGTGGGCAGCCTTGTCGAGCGTTACCGCGGGCGGCCAGAGATCGTTGGCTGGCAGGTCGAACATGAACCGGTAGACCCGCTGGGGATGGAGCATTCCTGGCGGCTTTCCGCCGCTTTCGTGCGCCACGAGACCGCCGCAGTCCGGGCTGCTGACCCTGCCCGGCCGGTGCTGTTGACCGGTTTCCTGCCTACCTCTACCCCCGTCCGGGTGCAGCAGCGCTGGCGTACCCGGGATCAGGGCGACTCGCTGGCCATAGCCGGTCAACTCGCCGATGTCGTTGGCGTTAACTTCTATCCCCGGCACGGCCTGGTCAAGCTCGGCTCGCGCACTGCGTACCTGGCTGGCAGCGCCAGCGCGTGGCAACGACGCGCGAACACGAGACTGCTTGCCGGGCTGGCGCGCTCCGGCCGACGGCTGATGGTGACCGAAGCCCAGGCTGAACCATGGGAGACCGTCACAACACCGCCCAGTCGGCGCGGGAGCGTCATGTTCAGCTGCCTGCCGGAGCACGTCATCGACAACTACAACGCGGCCATGCGGCTCGGCGCGGTCGCGCCCGACGGGCTGTGGGCGTTTCTCTTCTGGGGCGCCGAATACTGGCTCAAGCGCCGTGACCAGGGAGACGACAGCTACCTGGCAGCATTCAGCCGGGTACTGGCCGCCGGGCATCCCGACTAGGGGCGATGGTGCTACCTGACCCGCTCGCGGTAACTGAACAGCGCCGCGCCGGCTGATAGCAGCGCGATCGTCAGTACCGTGATGACTGCCAGATCCAGCGCCGGGCCGCCGATCACGACCTGATGGTAGCCAGCTGTGCCCGCGTAGAAGACCGCTCTGGTCAGGTCGACGCAGTAGCGCATCGGCATGAGCCAGGCGAGCGCGCCGAGCAGCCGCGGAGCGCCGGTCAGCGGCACCAGCACGCCGCCGAGAACATATTGCGGAATGATCAGGAACTGGAAGATCTGCATGGCTGAGCGCTGATTCGGCAGGGCGGCGATAGTTGCGAGCCCAAACGCCGCGCCAAGCAGGCAGCAGGTCAGGCCGGCGACCGCAAGGCCAAGCGCCTGCACGCCAGTCATCCGCACGCCGAAGGCGATAGCGAAGATCACAATGCAGATGCCCTGGCACGCAGCCACTGCGCCCTCGCCGATGATCTTCCCCGCGAGCAGGGTGAGCCGGGACACCGGCGCGACGAACAGCTCACGAGAGAAGTCGTTCTCCCTGTCCTCGACTATCGAGATCATTCCGGCTGCCGCGGACTGGAAGAGGCTGGCTGCCAGCACGCCGGTAAACGACAACGTGATAGTGCTCAGGCCAGTCACCCGGCCGACGGTGGCCTGCAGCAGACCACCCAGACCGGCGATCAGCAGCACGGGGAAGGCCAGGTTGACAGCCAGCCTCGGCCGGTCCCGCACGAGCTTGATCACGTCCCGCTGGGCGATTGCCAGCAGGGCGCTCAGCTCGGCCGCGGCGCGGCTCGGCGCTGCGTCCTGACCAGCCTCGTCGGCTCCTGCCTGCATCCGGCGCGGTCCGGACCACCGGGCTGTCAGTCCTGATGGCATTGCTCGTCCTGGCCCAGCACCGCAAGGTAGGCGTCTTCAAGCGACCGGCTGCCGTGCCGCTGCTTCAGCTCAGCCGGACTGCCGCGGTCCACGATCTTGCCGCGGGAAAGCACGCATGCCGCGTCAGCAGTCTCGGCTTCCTCCAGGTAATGCGTGGTCAGCAGGATCGTCGTGCCAAGCTCCGCCCGTGCCCGGCTCAGATAGGCCCACAGGCTCCGCCGGCTCTGCGGGTCAAGTCCTGCGGTCGGTTCGTCGAGAAACAGCACCCGGGGCTGATGCATGAGCGCTCGCACGATCTCCAGCCTGCGCCGCTGTCCGCCGGACAAGGTACGCACCGGTCGTCCGAGCGCATCCTCCATGCCAAGTACGCCCGCGGTTTCCTGCACCTGAGTCCGGTAGCTTGCGGGCATCCACCGGTAGAGCGGGCGCCAGCGGCACAGCCCGTAAAGCATCGCGTGCAGCCTGAGGTTCTCCTCGGCCGTCAGGTTCTGATCCAGGGCCGGCTGCTGGAAGACCACACCGATCTCGCGGCGCACCCCGCCCTGGTCGGTACTCACGTCCCGGCCCGCGATGCGGACCTGACCCGACGTCTGCTCGAGCACCGTGGTGAGGATGGATAGGGTCGTCGTCTTGCCCGCACCGTTCGGCCCCAGCAGGCAGAAGAACTCCCCGCCTTGGACCTCGAAGCTGATCTCGTCGACCGCGTTGCGCGTCGCGCCGCGGTAGCGCTTCACCAGGCCGGAGACCTCAATCACGGACATCGACACGGATCACTGGCGGCATCCGCAGCCGCTGATAGCGCGCGTCCAGACCATGTCGCCGTGCCCGCATCGCCAGCCAGCGCACGACCCGCCGGACCGGCGCTGTCGGCAGGAACGGGGCGCTGACCTCGTGCTCGAAGTCCGCCATGAACAGCGCAAGCTCCACAAGCCGCGGTAGCCTGCGTCCGGCCGCATGCTGCTCCTGAGCCAGGACGGCGGCAGTCTCCAGCAGTTCCTCCATCGCGAGCGCGGGACGCGACTCGACGGCGACCCTCGCCGGGCTGGCGCCGGCATTGGCGAAATGGTGCACCGTGCCCGCCGGGATGCGCACCTGCTGGCCGGGGTGGACTACCAGGCGACGCCAGCCCACTCGGAACTTCATCCGTCCCTCGAGCACCGTGAATGTCTCGGCCTGTTCCGGGTGAGCGTGGCTGCTCGGCACCCGACCACCGGGAGCGAGCAGGAGTTCCCAGTCAAGTACCGCGCCGCCGGTCTCGGCCGCGGTGCGCCTGATCGTGATCTGCTCGCCGCTGAGCGGGTTCACGATGACGCGGGTCTGGCTCATCAGGTCTCCCGGCTAACTGATGTCCCTGCCGACTGTAGTCGTCGCCGCGACCGCGGCGGCCGGACGGTGATCCACGTCCGGCTCCGTCGCGAGGCCGGGGAGTGCCCGTCCGATCCAGGCGGGCAGCCACCAGTTGGCCGACCCGAGGAGCTGCATCACGGCCGGAACGAGCACCATCCGGACCACGGTCGCATCGACGAGCACGGCGGCCGCCAAGCCGAGACCAAACACGCCGAGGATCCGCACCGGATCGCCTATCACGAACGAGCCGAAGACGCAGACCATGATGGCGGCCGCCGCGGTAATCACTCGTGCGGTGGTGGTGAGCCCGTAGGCCACGGCTTTGGCATTGTCGCCGGTTCTGGCCCACTCCTCGCGCATGCTGGAGAGCAGGAAGAATTCGTAGTCCATCGACAAGCCAAACACGATGGTGAACATCATGAGCGGGATCCAGGGGTCGATGGGCCCGGTGTGAGCGACCCCGAAGATGCTGGTGAGCCATCCCCACTGGTAGACGGCGACGATGACGCCGTAGGCCGCGCCCATCGACAGCAGGTTCATCGCGGCCGCCTTGAGCGGGATCGCGATGGATCGGAACACCCCCATCAGGAGAAGGAACGCCAGCAGCACCACCACTCCGATCACCCACGGCAGCCGGGCGGAAAGATAAGCCGACGTGTCAACCCCGGCGGCGGTCTCACCGCCGATGAGGGCGGTCACGCCGCTGTCCGCGGTGAGTTGCGGGATCACCTGGTAGCGCAGCCGCTGGACGAGGGAAGCCGTCTGGGCGGCCTGCGGCGCAGTGGTGGGATAAACGACAATGACCGCGGCGTCGTGAGCACCGTTGCGCTCCAGCGGCTCCAGAATCCTCGGAGCGTGGTGGCGCCCGGCCTGGCGAGCAGGCCGGGGATGTGCAGTCGGTCGATGGCCGGGCCGGCGAATCCGAAGATCGCCGGGAGCAGGGTGAGCGCGGCCGCCAGCACCAGGGCGACCGCCACGATCGCGGCCGCCGCGAGGCCGTCCATGAACGGCAGGCCGACCACGAACAGGCCGAGCAGGGCGATGACCACAGTGCCCCCGGCGAACAGCACGGCGCGCCCGGCCGTGGAAAGGGCCGCGATGGTGGCCTCTCGGGGCGGCTGCCCGTCGGCCAGTCTCTGGCGGTAGCGGGTGACGATGAACAGGGCGTAGTCGATGCCGACGCCGAGGCCGATCATGATCATCATGTCCGGGCCGAAGGTGGGCACGGTGATCACGTGGCTGAGCGCTACCAGGATGCCGAGGCCCATGCCCACCCCGACTAGGGCGGTGAGGATCGGCAAGCCCATGGCCACCACCGACCCGAAGGCGAGCAGCAGGACCACGACGGCGGCTAGCAGCCCGATCATCTCGCTTGACCCTGGGGCTGCCGAGACGACCTGCTCGACCGGCGCGCCGCCGACAGCCACCTGCAGGCCCGGACGGGTGAAGCTGCGGGCGGTGTCGATGACCCGCCGGACGGCGCTCGCGGGCAGCTCCGCAGCCGCGGCGTCGAACTGGACGATCGCGAAGCCGATCCGGCGGTCGGGCGACAGTTGGCGGCTCGCGCCAGCGGCGAGCGGGCTGTGCACGCCAGATACGTGCGCTAGGGGCTGCAGGGACCTCGTCAGCCGGTCGATGGTCGCGGCGTTGGCGGCGCTGTCGAGCGGGCTCGGCGAGCGCAGGACAACGTCGGCGCTGTCGCCTTTTTGGGCCGGGAACCGGCTCGCGAGCAGGTTCTGGGCCTGCTGGGAGGGCGAGCTGCCCAGGGCGAAGTTGTCGTCCAGCCGGCTCCCTGCCCACTGGGAGAGCCCGATGACAGCCACCATGGCGAGGAGCCAGCCAAGCAGCACCCGGCGCCGGTGGTCGTAGCACCACGCGGCGAGCCGGCCGAGCCCGTCCTGCCGAGCTCGGGCAGTGTTCGGGCCGGTCCGGCTCTGGGTGCTTGTCATCGGTGCCTCCGAGTGTGACGCTCTCAAATTGAGAATAGTACTCTCAATTTGGGAGTGGTAGTCTCACAAGCGTGGCTACCGATGCCGAGCGTCACCGCTCCCACGACGACAAGAACGGTCAGGCACGGACCCGCCTGGCACGCGCAGCGGTCATCGGGGCCGCGCGGGCCCTATTCCTGGAGCGCGGCTACGCCGCAACCACGATCGACGCCATCAGCGACCAGTCCGATGTCCCGCCCGCGACCGTGTACCGGCTGTTCTCCTCCAAGCTCGGGATCCTCAAGGCGCTGCTCGACGTATCGATAGCCGGTGACGACGAGGCCGTCGCACTGGCGGACCGGCCCCACATCCGTGCGCTCCTCGAGGACCGAGACCCAAGGAACCAGCTGTCCGGTCTGGCCGGCACCATCCGCGGCATCATGTCGAGGGGCGAGCCCCTGCACCGGATCCTTGTCAGCGCATCGGGTTCCGATCCCGACGCTGCTGCGCTGCTGGCCGAGCTGACGCGACAAAGGCAGCGCGGCCATGCGCGGATCGTCCGTTCCCTCGGACGGGCCGGCGCCCTACGGCCGACACTGCGCGAACGCGATGCTGACGACATCATCCACGCACTCACATCCCCCGAGGTCTACCGGCTGCTCGTCTGCGACCGACGCTGGCCCGCCGATCGGTACGAACGATGGCTGAAGCACATCCTCATCGACCAGCTGCTTCCCCCGACGGCGACCCGAAGCGAGGGGACAGACTCCTGACCCTTCCGCGATGGGCGACCGGGATGGTCGACTGTCCGCATCCGCTGGCCCTCAACCCGGCAGGCTCGCCTCCCGGCAGCCGGACCAGCAGCGCCGACGGCGACCGGATGAGGTGTAGCGCAGCGACCGGAAGATGTCCTCATGCGTCTCGACGATGGGCAGCCAGCAGATGCCGGCCGGAAGATTGACGACAATGGCCAGCTTCGCAGGCGCTCCTTCGAGAACGCAGGCATGGTGTACTCCTTGCTGGTCACAAGGTCGAGCTTGTACGACGACGGTAGTTGCGAGCTGGTGCCGGGCGCATGAGGCAGTTGCATGCGCACCCGTTCCCGCTCCCCAGCACCGAGCGGGGCCCGGCTTATCCCAGATCGAATTGGAGATGCCCAGCCTGCCCAGGCCACTGACCAGCGCGGCCCGGCGCAGTAGCTCTACCTCGCTGTCGTCCAGGCCAAGCGTCGCGCCGGCAATGCTGGCGAGCTTGGCAACTGCGCTCGCGTGGCCGAGCATGTACGGCGACTTCAGGTCCACGAAGTTCGCGACTCCGAGCAGTGCCGCGTCGAGTTGCTCGCCTGACAATGTCATGCTCAGCGCGGGCTCAGCGCCGATCACCGCCGACCACGTCTGGACAGTGCCAAGGCCGCCAAAGATCGCGATCGTGTCGGTGCAGATCAGATTCGCGAGATCGGGGTCGAACTGCGTCCCGCGGCGTTCGCGGGCCATCGCCACCGCAGCTTGCTCCCCGCCAACGCGATGCGCCACCTCCATGTACTCGGCAAGCTGCGCGAGCCGCGACGCTAGCGGTACCGAGTCGCCGCGCAGTTCGCCAGGCCAGCCGCGGCCGTCCCAGCGCTCATACGATGCTGCGATCGCGTTCTGCACCTCATCTGGCAGGCCGAGCTCAGCCGCGAGCGAGCAGGCTATGTCCGCGTGCTGCGCGATCATCCCGTCGAGATCGCGGAAGCCTGACAGCGCGAACTCCAGCCCGATCCGAAACCTGTGCATCGGCGGATGACCCTGGCCGAGGCCAACCGCATCGCGATCAGGCACTGCCGCAAGACATGCTCCATCGGCTGGCCGAAGCCCAGGTCAATGCCGAGCGAGAGCGCGGCGACGAGCTCAGCGAGCCTGACGGCCGTCCCTGGGTCCCGCCCACCGATTATCGACAGCGGGCCGACGGTGCGCCCAAGACATCGACCCCGCAGCAGCCAACCGCCGCAAGCCCCTCTCGGTCGGTGACACTACTGGCTGCTGTCTGACCGGCGCCGTGCAGCCAAGACCTCCGCCGCCTTCGGTCGGCGTCGCATCCTGAGTCGCCGCGGCGCTGCAACTAAGACCTCGCTCGCCACGCTCAGTTACTCGATGGTTACGGTAAGTCCATGATCGCGGTGACCACCGTACCCGGGCGTCGAGGGTCGGCCGCCCTTAGCGACATGCCGGAGCCGCCCTCAGACGACGGGCCGGTCCTGGTCCAGACCCTGGCAATTGGCGTATGCGGCACCGACGTCGAGATCATCAACGGCGACTACGGGTGGGCGCCGCCGGGTCAGGAACGCCTCATCATCGGGCATGAGTCGCTCGGACAGGTGCTCGAGGCCGCCCGGGGGACGGGGTTCAGGACCGGGGACCTGGTGGCCGGCATCGTGCGCAGGCCGGACCCCGTCCCGTGCCCGGCCTGCGCGGCCGGGGACTGGGATATGTGCGCGAACGGACGCTATACCGAACGGGGAATCAAGGCCCGCCACGGCTACGCCTCCGAGCGTTACCGCATTCACCCGGAGTACCTAGTCGCGGTAGATCCGGCCCTCGGGACCCTCGGCGTGCTGCTCGAACCGGCCACAGTGGTCGCCAAGGCCTGGGATCACATCGAGAAAATCGGCCGCAGGGCCACCTGGGCCCCTTCAACGGCACTCATCACCGGCGCCGGGCCAATCGGACTGCTGGCCGCGCTGCTCTCGACGCAGCGCGGCTACCACACCTGGGTGGCCGATCTGGTCACCGATGGCCGCAAGCCGGAGATGGTGCGCCGGCTCGGGGCAACCTATGTCCGCCCGGACGAGCTAGGTGACGCGGCCGCCGAAGCCGGCATCATCGTCGAGTGCACCGGCCACGTCGAGACGCTGCTGGCGGCGGGTGCGCAGCATGTCCGCCACCGGATCACCTGCCTCACGGGCGTGTCAGCGGGCGGATCGGAGTCCAGCGTCGACACCGGGCTCCTCAACCGCAACATGGTCTTGCAGAACTCCGTCGTGTTCGGCTCCGTCAACGCGAACCGGCATCACTACGAGCTCGCCGCCGAGGCTCTGGCTCAGGCCGATCCCGGCTGGCTGGCCAGCCTCATCACCCGCCAGGTGCCCCTCCGAACGTGGGCCGATGCCTATACCCGGCAGCCCGATGACATCAAGACCGTCCTCAGCTTCCCCGCTGCTGACGGCGGGCTGGCTGGAGGGGACGGAGATTAGCCGTGCGTTCTGATGCTCAGCGGGTGAACGGCGATCACGACGTGGTGGTCATCGGTGCCGGCCCGGCAGGACAGGCAGCAGCCGAGTTCGGCGGGACTCTCGGCTACTCCGTGGCTCTTGTCGAGCGCGACACAGTGGGCGGCACCGTTGTCACCAGCGGGGGCGCTCCGACCAAGACCTTCCGCGAGGCAGCCGCCTACCTCAGCGGCTTCGAGAAAGAGGAGATCTACGGGGTCTCGCTGTCTGCATCGCCGGAGGTCGTCTACCCGGTCCTGCTGGCTAGGGCGCGCCAGGTCAGCGAACAGCTCCGCGAGCTAACGCTCCGGGAGATCCGCGAGCGCGGCGTGGAGCTGGTCCCCGGCGAGGCGCGGCTCGACGGAGAGCACGAGGTCGTCGTCCGTGATGGCGGGGCAGAGCGGCGAGTGCGGGCGGAGCGCGTCATCGTCGCCACCGGATCGAGGCCGCTGCGCCCGGCCAGCGTGCCGTTCGACGATCCCTGCGTCTTCGACTCCGAGACCATCGCGGGTATCGCACGGAGGCCCCGCGAGCTGCTGATCGTCGGGGGCGGGGCAATCGGGATCGAATACGACACTATCTTCGCAGCGCTCGGCGTTCCCGTGACCATCCTCGACGCCGCCGTACGGCTAGCCGCCATGATGGACGGCGAGATTTCCCGGCGGCTTGAGCAGGTCCTGCGGGAACGAGGGAACCGGGTGATTCTCGGCACCGGCATGGCTGCCGTGCGCAGGGACGGCGACGGCCTGGCCATCGAGCTGAGCGACAGCCGGCAGCTCACCGTTGACGCGCTGTTGTTCGCCGCCGGCCGCAGCGTGAGCACAGCGGGCCTCGGCCTGGACAGAGCGGGAGTCGAGATCGACGCGCACGGCCGGATCGTGGTCGACTCGCAGCGGCGGACCAGCTGCCCCTGGATATTCGCGGCCGGCGACGTCATCGGCCCGTCCCTGGCCTCGATCGCCGCCGACCAGGGACGGCAGGCCCTGTGCGGGGCGCTCGGCCTCGACTTCTCCGTGCACGTCGACCAGACGCCGGCCGCGGCCATCTACGGACTGCCGGAAGTGGCACGCGCGGGCAAGAGCGAGGAAGACTGCGTGACCGAGGCCATTCCGTATGAGGTGGGGCGGTGCGAACTGGGCACCACGCCGCGCGGGCTCATCGCCGGCCAGGAAGGCCTGCTCAAGCTTATCTTTCACGGCGGCAGCGGAGTCCTCCTCGGCGTGCATGCCATCTGCGAGATCGCCTCGGAGATCGCCGGGACCGGGCAAGCCATGATCCACAACGAGGCGACCATCGAGGACGTGGTCCGGATGGCCTACAACACGCCGACGTACACGTACGGCTACAAGCTGGCCGCAGGCGACGCTCTCACCAGGATGAATCCCGAGGTGCTCCGCGCGATGTACCTGCCGTCGAAAGCCCACCGGATCTGAGCAGGCATCAGCCGCCGCCAATGAAACTCGAAACTCTCGACGCTGCCTTCGTCATCGACATTTTTCTGCTGCTCCTGATCGGCGTGGGCCCGAAGATCGCGCTGGTGCCCTTCCTCGAGACGACAAGCACAATGCCGCCGGCAACCCGGCGCCGGGTGATGCGCAAGATGCTCACCACCGCCTCCTCGGCCGCTGTAGTCCTGCTGGTCCTGGGCGGCCTGCTCACCAGGCTGTTGCACTTCTCGCCGGGTGCCCTGGGCGTATCCAGCGGCGTCATCCTGCTTATCATCGCTGTCGCCATGGTGCTCAGGCAGAACGACGGGAGCAGCGGCGGCACGGCGCAGAAGGACCAGGATCCGATGCAGGCTGCAGTCTTTCCGCTGGCGGTCCCCTACCTGCTCAACCCGGCCGGAATCGTCGTACTGGTAACCGCCTCAGCCGAGGCCAGCTCGGTCGCGGTGTTCGCCGTCGTCGTCGGCATCCTGATCGTGATACTTGCGCTCGATGTCGCCGTGTTCCGGTGGGCCGCCCGGGTCAGCGACCATATGGACGCAAGCCGGATGCTGGTGACCGAGAAGATATTCGGCTTCCTGCTCGCGGCGCTGGCAGTGCAGCTCATCCTCACCGGCCTGGCAGATGTGGGGGTAATACATCTCACGAGCCACTGACCGCCCGCTGGCGACTGGGTGAACTCCCGGGCGAACGTGCCCTCGATCCACGTGTGGCAGGGGATGGTGTTGCCCTCGGCCACGACAAATGCTCTGCTGCCGTTCCCTATGTCCGTCAGTTGAGCGAACCCTATCCGGAGAGCGCACTCTAAGCTTCGTGCTCTCGCTAAACCTCCCCAGGCGATAGCCACCGCATTTGCCATTGCCCGTCCGGCTCCACGGTCGGGATCGTGGGCGTGCTCCGGTGGTAGTCAACGCTGTAACCCCGTCGGTCGGCATTCGCCGCCCGGACGGCGCCTAGTTAGCTTCCTGGCTGATGCCGAGGTGCCTTCACAGTGCGTCGATCCAGCGGTCCAGGCGACGCCCTGCGGCTGAGAGAACGTTCGGATCGCGCAGCGTGTTGGCGAGGAGCGCGTTCCCTTCGTAGGCGGCGAGCAGATCGAAGGCAAGGTCACGAGCGTCCCGGCGGCCTAGCTGCCGGAACTGCGCCTCGGCCCACTCAAGAGGGAGACGCATCAGCTCGGCAACAGCAAAAGCCGGATCTGGGCCGCGCTTGCCGAGTTCAGAGCAGAGGCTTCCGAGCGGGCAGCCGTACTGCGCCACTATCTCGCTCTGGCTGGTGAGCTCGCGAACCAGCGCCCGCAGCCTGGGCTTGGGCGATCGGTGGCGGCTCTCGATGGAGGCGAGGGTCGTCTTGATCTCCTGAGCGTGGGCGTCGATAACTGCGGCGATGACCTCATCTTTAGTCTTGAAGTAGTAATAGACGTTGCCAGCCGGAACGTCAGCGAGCTTGGCGACGTCGGCGAGGGTCGTCCGTTCGCTGCCGTGCTGGTGCAGCAGCTGGGTGGCGGCAGTTACCAGGCGCCCTCTTTTGCCGGGGCGCGGCGGGGCGGCCATGCGAGTCGATTGTGAGTCAGTCATCTCACTCGCCAGGATACCGGGACTCGGCCTGACCGCCCGTGACAACGTCGCCCGCGCCGGGTCGGGCACCGGCATCCGCAGCGGATTCTGCGTTGACCATGACGAGCGGGGCGGCCTGCCTGGTGTTGCCGATCCGCATCGCTATCACGGCTGCGGCTGCCATCAGAATGCTGCCCGTCAGCAGGGCCAGGTGATATCCGGCATCGGATGCGATGACGGGTGCTGCTCCAGACGTGATCAGCGCGGTTGTGCGACTGATCGCGACGGCGGACAGGATGGCAAGCCCGAGCGCGCTGCCGACCTGCTGGGAGGAATTGAGCAGCCCAGCCGCCAGGCCGGCCTTATCGCCCGACACGCCGGCATTGGCTGCGGCGGTGACGGAGACGAACACCGATCCCGCCCCGAGCGACACCACGACGAACCCGGGAAGCAGGTCGCCGAGGTACGAGCCGTGCAGTGGCACTCTGGACACCCAGTAAATCCCGGCTGCGGCTATCAAGCAGCCTGCCACTACGACCGGGCGGGTGCCGACCCGTGTGACGAGTTGCGAGGCGATTCCCCCGGCCACCGCGAATCCTGCGGTGATGGGGAGATACGCCACTCCGGCCTTGAGAGGTGAGTAGCCGAGGACCTCCTGCATGTACAGAGTCGCGTAAAAGAACATCGAGAAGAACCCGCAGAAGGCGATCAGCTGGGTCAGGTCGGCAGCTACCAGGCCCTTGACTCGGAGCATGACGAACGGAACCAGTGGGTTGCGGCTCCGGATCTCGTTGATTATGAAGGCGGCAATCAAGATGCCCGAGCCCGCCAAAGTGGAGATGGTCTGGCTGGACGCCCACCCGAGGATTGGAGCCCGGACGAGGCTGTAGACCAGCATTAGCATCCCCGCCGTCACGAGTACAGCGCCCAGCGCGTCGAAGGCGGCGCCCTCTGACCTCGCCGTCCGCCTGCTCGTGAGGATCAGGAGGGATCCAGCCGCCACCAGTACGCAAATCGGCGGGTTCACGAAGAAGACCCAGCGCCATCCCGGTCCCGACGAGAGCACGCCGCCGAGGAAGACGCCCGCGGCGGCAGCCATCCCGCTAATGGCTCCCCAGGCACCGAGGGCAGCATTGCGATCCCTGCCCTCAAAGCCCCACTGCAGGCCCTGCTGCGAGAAGCCCAGGCTGTGCTGGATGGACGGCAGGGCGACATTCACGATTGCCGAGTCGGCGATGTCGAGGAACTGAACTGCGCACAGCAGAACCAGGGTGATCACGCCGATCCTCGACCGGAGAAGGAGCCGCGACTCGGCATCTGACCGGATCTGAACTCGGCCTGGAACCATGGCAGCTCCTAACGCTCTAAGTGAGTTGACTCACTCAGTCTGATCCGCTCGACGTCGGCCTGTCAAGTGAGTTAACTGACTAACGCGCCGGATCAGATCAGACGGTCGTGCAGGCGCAGCCCTGAGGCAGACCCGGCATCCTGAACACGCCACGCCACGCCACGCCACAGGTCTGGCAGGAGCTACTGCGACCGCCAAAGCGCGCTCACCCGGGACCAGCCGGGCCCGCCCGAGTAGCCGGGCCGGCAAGTCGGTTCGCGCGGCGTGCGCGCCCAGCGGATCACCGTCAGCCCCGAGCGTGCGAGAGCGTCTCCCCGGCGGATGCGACCGCCCGGGTTTGACCGCACCGCGCCGGCAGAGTAGAAATGACTGGGTGGTCAGTCAGTATTTGCGATGGGCCGGGAGGCGGATCGGGTGAGCGAGAGATTTCAGGCCGCGACCGCGGTCAGCGGCAGAGCGGCAGAGGCGGTTTCCGTGCTGGCCTCTGATGCCGACCGGGATGCTGCCGCCGGGCAGCTGAGCTCGGCGCTGGCCGAGGGCAGGCTGACCGCCGGCGAGCACTCGGAGCGGGTCGGGGCCGCCTATGCCGCCCGGACCCTAGGCGAGCTGGGCGCGCTGACCGCCGACCTGCCCGCCCCGGCCAGGACCGCCGCTAGCCGTGAGGAAGACATGGTTGCCGGCGAGCTGGACCGGTGCCTGCTCTGCGCGCTGCTGATCTTG
>JBAUAR010000381.1:0-5097 GCA_049675875.1 Streptosporangiaceae bacterium | reverse complement strand
CGAACGGCTTGTTGCTGACCTCAGCCGCAGGCTGGCGCGCTACAAGGTCCCGCGCACGGTGAAAGTCGTGGACCAACTGCCCCGGACAGCAACCGGCAAAGTACAGAAGAACGTCCTGCGCCAGCGGCTTCACGACTTGTGACCACGGTGCGGACCCCAACTCAGCACGCTATCGGGAACTGACGGGAACCAACCAGGAATAACGGGCAAACGGCCGACTGCTGGAAACCGGAGTTCACGGGCCCTTTAAGATCCGCACCAGCGCCACGACCAGCGGTTATTAGCGCACGTCAAGCCCGGTGAGGGCCCGTCCGATGATCATGCGCTGGATCTCCGACGTGCCCTCGAAAATCGTGAAGATCTTGGCGTCCCGGTGCCACCGCTCGACCGGGTAGTCCCGGGTGTAGCCGTTCCCGCCAAGGATCTGGATTGCCTGCCCGGTAACCCGCACGGCAGTCTCTGCCGCGACCAGCTTGGAGATCGAGCCCTCGGCATGCTCGAACGAATGGCCATGCCGGGCCATCCAGGCGGCCCGCCAGGTGAGCAGCCGCGCCGCGTCTACCGCGGCGTGCATATCGGCGAGCTGGAACGCGACGCCCTGGTTCTGGCCGATCGGCCGGCCGAACTGCACCCGCTGCGTGGCGTAGTCGGTCGCGAACTCCACCGCTGCGCGCGCGACGCCAACGGCCATCGCTGCCACGCTCGGCCGGGACTGCTCGAACGTCCGCATGGCGGCCTGCTCGCCGCCCCGGTGGCCCTCGGCGATTCGCGCCAGCCGAGCGTCGAGCCGGTCCTTGCCGCCGACCAGGCACCGGCCGGGCACCCGCACGTTGTCGAGCACGACCTCGGCGGTGTGCGACGCGCGGATGCCGTGCTTGCGGAACTTCTGCCCCTGTGACAGGCCCGGCGTCGCGGGCGGCACGATAAACGTCGCCTGACCGCGACTACCGAGCACCGGGTCAACCGAGGCGACGACCACGTGCACGTTAGCGATCCCGCCGTTGGTCACCCACGTCTTGGTGCCATTGAGCACCCACTCGTCGGTGGCCTGGTCGTAGACGGCTCTGGTGCGGATGGCGGCGACGTCACTGCCGGCCTCGGGCTCCGACGAGCAGAAGGCACCGAGTCTGACGTCGCCCGGGCCGCCGAACATTTCCGGCAGCCACTCCCCCATCTGCTCCGGCGTTCCGTTGCCCGACACCGCCACTGCCGCGAGCCCGGTCCCGGCGAGGGACAGTCCGATGCCCGCGTCGCCCCAGAACAGCTCCTCGAAGGACACGACCATGCCGAGACCCGTTGCCTCGACCCACTGGGTGGCGAAAAAGTCGAGCGAGTACAGACCGACCTTGGCTGCCTGCTCGAGGATCGGCCATGGCGTTTCCTCGCGCTCGTCCCACTCGGCGGCGGCCGGCCTGATTACGTCCCGGGCGAACTCATGCACCCAGTCCCGGGCCTGCTGGACCTCCTCGGAGAGCGCGAGCGAGAACCCGCCCGCGGCCTGATCCGGACTGCTCATCTCGCTCCCCGCGACGGCACTCATCGCCCGGCTCGACGAGCGCCGGACGACTAAGTTACTGATTAGTAATCTACTTTAAACCGCGGCTGGTCTCGCGCGCCACACCCGTAGGTCACTAGTCTCCGATCCGGCCGATGCATCACGCATCGATCATGACCGGCGGCTCGCCGGCCACGGCCCTGACGGGAGGAAGCCGATCCGCATGGACCTCGCCCGATATCAGTACCTCACGCTCGACCGACAGCCCGGCGGCGTGCTGCTGATCACGCTGAACCGGCCGGACGTGCTTAATGCCGCACACGAGGAGATGCACAGCGAGCTCGCCGCCATCTGGACCGACGTGAGCTCGGATCCGGACACGAGGGTTGCCGTGGTCACCGGCGCCGGCCGGGCGTTCTCGGCGGGCGGCGATCTGGCCATGGTCGAGCGCCAGATCGGCAGCTATGACCGGGTGACCGCTATGCTCAAAGAGATGGGCGATCTGGTCTATAACATGGCCAACTGCGAAAAGCCCATCGTGTCGGCCATCAACGGCGTCGCCGTAGGCGCGGGCCTCGTCGTCGCCCTTCTTGCCGACATCAGCATCTGCGCTGAAGACGCGCGCCTCGGCGACGGCCACGTCCGGCTCGGCGTTGCAGCCGGCGACCACGCCGCGATCATCTGGCCGCTGCTGTGCGGCCTGGCGAAGGCCAAGTACTACCTCCTGACCGGAGAGATGGTTACTGGCACCGAGGCGGAGCGGATCGGCCTGGTGTCCAGGACGCTGCCCCGCGATCAGGTGCTGCCGGAGGCCATGCGGGTGGCGAGCCAGCTGGCCGCCGGCCCGCAGCAGGCAATCAGGCTGACCAAGCGAGCCCTGAACGGCTGGCTGCGGACCGCCGGCCCGATCTTCGATCAGTCGGCCGCCTACGAGATGCTCACCTTCCTGGGCGAGGACATCAGCGAGGGCCTAGCCTCGTTGCGGGAGAAGCGGCCGCCCCGGTTTAACTGATGGCTAGCCCGCAGCGTGCCGGTCCAGGAACTCCAGCACATCGGTCTCGTCCACACCGGGGAAACTGCCGGACGGCAGCGCGAGCAATACGTGTGAGTGCGCCCGCGCCGACGGCCAGGCCACGCCCTCCCACCGCGCGGCGAGCGCGGCCGGGGGGCGCTGGCAGCACTCGCCATCCGGGCAGGATGACTTCGTCCGCCGCGTCGTGTCGCGGCCGCGGAACCACGGGCTGTGCTCGTATGGAGCGCCGAGCGTGATCGCAAAGCCGTGCTCCCGTCCTGACTCGACGAACGCTGCACACCAGTACGTCCCCGACGGGGTATCGGAGTACTGGTAGTAGGGGCTGAACCGGTCGGGTGCGCTGAAGACCTGCCGGCCCGACCACTGCCTGCACATTCGCTGGCCCTCGATCGCCCCGGTGGGATCGGCCGGGAACACCACTCCGTCGTTCTCGTACGCCTTGTAGATGACGCCGCTCTCATCGTTCTTGACGAAGTGGCACGGAATGTCCAGGTGGTGCGTCGCGAGATTGGTGAACCGGTGCGCGGCCATCTCGTACGACACCGAGAACACATCCCGGACGTCCTCGACCGACAGGTCGCGCGCGTCCTTAGCCTCGCGCAGGAACCTGGCGGCCGCCTGCTCCGGCACCAGCACGGCGGCCGCGAAGTAATTGGCCTCTACCCGCTGCCGCAGGAACTCGGCGAAGTCGGCGGGCACCGAGTGACCGAGCACGAAGTGCCCCAGCGTTTGCAGGAGCACGGCGCGCGGCGTGTGCATGCCGAGCGGCTCCTGCCTGAGGTAGATTCGCCGGTTTCGCAGGTCGGTCACCGAGCGCGCCGAACGCGGCAGATCAGGTACGTACCGGACCGCAAACCCGTGGTGGCTGACCACCGACAGCAGCATGCCCTGCGACAGCGCGCCGCCGGTGTATCCCACCGGCGCGAGCGCCTGCGCCGCGGCCGCCTCGATGTCGGCGAAGTAGTTGCCGCGGTCGGCCATCATCACCCGCAGCTCGGCGTTGGCGGCCCTGGCTTCCTCCGGCGTGGCGGTCGGCTTGAGCCGCTGGCGGCGCAGTTCCGAGTGCAGCGCAACCACGTGCTCGAGCACGTCGGTCGGGACTTTCGCGCCGACCCGCAGCGGCGGCAGACCGAGGTCGGCCAGCACCGGGTCCCGCTGCGCCTCGGCGAGCGCCACCTCGAGCTGTGCCCGGCGGCTCGGCGGCTGGCGCCGCATCAGCTCGTCCGGCGACACCGACAGCGCCGACGCCAGCGCCTCGATCAGCGACAACTTGGGCTCGCGCCGACCGTTCTCCAGCAGCGACAGCGCCGACGGAGCCCGGCCGACCCGCTCCCCCAGTTCGGTCAGCGTCAACCCGCGAGCACGCCGGATATGTCGCAACCGTTGGCCGAACATGCCGAGGTCAAGCCCGCTATCTGGCAAAGATCGACGTTCTTCATTGATGAAAGTCGTCACTTCTTCACTTTAACTGAAGACTAGAGAAAGTTCAGGTCGTTTGACCTAGCCCTCACCGGGTAGTCGCGGTGACCCTGGCCTTACACCACCGTGACCGACACTCCGGGGACAACGGAAACCAGGAGGATGCAGTGAGCGACAGCCGCCTCGAGGGCACTCTGAACGGCACCAGCGGCGCCGCACGCGCCAGCACACTCGACGAACAGGCGCCGGCGTTGGAGCGTGACTGGGCGGCCGACCCGCGCTGGGCCGGCGTCGAGCGCAGCTACAGCGCTGCTGACGTCATCCGGCTTCGCGGCTCTGTGCAGGAGGAGCACACTCTGGCCCGGCTGGGCGCAGTGCGACTGTGGTCGCTGCTGCAGGAGGACGGTTACGTGAACGCGCTCGGCGCGCTCACCGGCAACCAGGCCGTGCAGCAGGTGCGGGCCGGCCTGCGAGCGATCTACCTGTCCGGCTGGCAGGTGGCCGCGGACGCGAACCTGGCCGGCCAGACCTACCCGGACCAGAGCCTCTACCCGGCCAACTCCGTCCCGGCGGTGGTGCGGCGGATCAACAACGCGCTGCTGCGGGCGGATCAGATCACCTGGGCTGAGTCGGCCAGCGAGCGAGCCCCGCACTGGCTCGCGCCGATCGTGGCCGACGCGGAAGCCGGCTTCGGAGGCGTGCTCAATGCGTTCGAGCTAATGAAATCGATGATCGCCGCTGGCGCGGCGGGCGTGCACTGGGAAGACCAGCTGGCGTCCGAGAAAAAGTGCGGGCACCTGGGCGGCAAGGTCCTCATCCCGACCGGCCAGCACATCAAGACGCTGAACGCGGCCAGGCTCGCTGCCGATGTGTGCGGCGTGCCCAGTCTGATCGTCGCGCGCACTGACGCCCAGGCGGCGACGCTGATCACCAGCGACGTCGACGAACTGGACCAGCCGTTCATCACCGGCGAGCGCACTGCCGAGGGCTTCTACCGGGTGCGCAACGGGCTGGATGCATGCATCGCCCGTGGCCTGGCCTACGCGCCGCACGCGGAACTGCTCTGGATGGAGACGTCGACGCCTGATCTCGCCGTGGCGCGCAAGTTCGCCGAGGCGATCAAGGCTGGCTACCCCGATCAGATGCTGGC
>JBAUAR010000380.1:0-7541 GCA_049675875.1 Streptosporangiaceae bacterium | reverse complement strand
ATGGGCGATGCACTTGCTCCCTGGCACATCATCATCCTGGTGGTCGTGCTGGTGTTGCTCTTTGGAGCCAGGCGGCTGCCCGGGGCGGCCCAGTCGCTCGGTCAGTCCATGCACATCTTCAAGCGGTCCGTCCAGGGCCTGAACCCGGACGACAAGACGACCGCGGCGAACCCGCCGGAGGCCACGACCGCCCTGGCTGCCCCGTTCGCCGCCCCGCCGGACGCCACCCAGCAGCAACTGCTTGACCTCCAGCGGCAGGTAGCCGACCTGCAGCGTCAGTCCGCTGCCGTCAGTAACGGCCAGGCCGGGCAGACCGACGCCGGACAGTCACAGACGCACCAGCCGCTGTAGCCTCCCGCGATGGCCGCCGCAGATAACAGGCTGGCCGACGAGCCGGTCAGCCCGGACCTGGGTTTCACCCACCGGGCGAACCCACAGGCCCGGATGCCGCTGCTCGAGCACATCCGCGAGCTGCGCAACCGGGTGATCAAGTGTGCCATCGCGGTCACCGTCGGATCGACCGCGGCGTGGTTCGTTTATCCGCGGGTGTGGGACTTTATCAAGCGCCCGTATTGCAAGGCGCAGGCCGCCACTGCGCACGGGTCGGTAGCCGCCGCGCTGGCACACTCGGCCGGCTCGCTCGGCGGGAGCTGCCAGCTCTACTTCACCGGCCCCTGGGATCCGCTGTTCCTGCGGCTGCAGATCAGCATCTCGGTCGGCGTGATCATCTCGTCGCCGGTGTGGCTGTACCAGATATGGGCGTTCATTGCCCCCGGCCTGTACCGACGCGAACGGCGCTGGGCCTACTACTTCGTCGGTGCCGCGCTGCCGCTATTCGCCGTCGGCGGCACCATCGCCTACTTCGTGATGACCCGGGGTCTGCAGTTCCTGCTGCACTACGCGCCGGCGGACACGGTCGCGCTGATCACCATCAACACCTACCTCAGCTATGCCGGCGCCATGCTGCTGGTCTTCGGCATCGCCTTCGAGATGCCGCTGGTGTTCGTGCTGCTGAACCTGGCCGGCGTGCTGACCCATGCGCGGTTCCGGAAGTGGCTCCGGATGATCATCTACCTGGTTTTCGCCTTCGCCGCCATCTTCACACCGAGCCCCGATCCGCTGTCCATGCTCCTGCTCGCGATCCCGTGCGTCGTGCTCGTCGAGGGAGCCGAGGTGTTCTGCTGGCTGAATGACCGGCGCCGGGCCAAGCGCGGGAGCCTGGAGTTCCCCGGCCTCACCGACGCCCAGGTCGCGGACTACGGCCTGGACAAGCCGCTCGATGAGCACACCAGCGCCGGCAAATAAGTCACTCCGTGTTTGCTGGCGGCGCCGTCCGGCCTGTTCGCTGACTTGCTGCGAACATCAGGCCTCTTACCGCTGCTCACGCTCTGCGTGGTCTCTAGTGCATCTGCAGTTGAGGCGTCGCCAGCGTTCGCCGCGACTTCTCCGTCTTAACCGCGCCCCGGCCTGGTCTGATCACCGCTGGAAGTTCGGCCGCGAGCCGCTGACATCTTCGCAGCCAGTTCAGCCGTGTCCGGACGCCTACCAGAACGCGACGCTGAAGATCGTCAGTGGCCGGTTCGGCTTGCCGTCGGGCCGTAGCGGCCGGTTAAGGGATCGCGCGGTAGCAGTCGGTCGCAGCTTCGACTGTGGCTAAGGTCATGGCCTGCGACGGGTCCGGCGTCCACTTTGCCTCGCCGTTGCCGTCGGCGGCTTCGGGGTTGTAGCTGGCGAGGTAGTTGCCGACCGGCACGCCGTCGGTCCGGCCGTTGGCGAGGCTGATCAAGACGATCCTGATACCGTCCTCGCCCGTTCTCGCCGGCACGCCGTACCCCCTGCGCGATGTGCTCCTCCGCTGGTCAGTATGTGCCAGCCAGCTGACGAATTCGTTAGGCCTGGAGCTCGGGCTCGCGCTCGGCTTGCTTGTGGGGTGCGGGCATCGGTGGTCGCGGTGGCTGCAGCACGGCGTCACGGTGCCGGTGACGGAGGTCGGGCCACGCCTCGCTGCGGCATAGTTTGGCCGTCTCTCGATGCCGAAACGGACGGCCGGTAAGCGGGTCAGTGCCCGCGTATACGCTCACTCGGTACGAGCCGCTCGGTAACTCCTCGATGCGGCCTGAAGGCCTTGCTGCCATGCCCATAAGGTAGCGCCCGGAGACGATTCGTTCCACGAACCGTTCCACGACCTTGACCAGTCCGCTTGCATCTACAGACAAAGCTGTAGTTCACAACGGGTGCGCCGTGTAAACCTTCGGCTGACGGCTGACGTTTGTCATCCGGATGATCCTTGACACTCGTCGTTGTCAGGTTACGTTCTTGCCGCGTTCTTCTTCCGCACCTCCCCGCTGCTGGTCCGCTGGACGGTTTTGAGTAGTTCGGCGCCCACCCAGAACTGCAGCAGGTCGCGCCCGACGTGCACGTCGCAGCGCTGGCCGGCGTGGTGCTTGCCGACGCTGACCTGCTGCCAGGACACGCACACCACCCCGTTGGGACCGACCTTGCGGGCTACCCACTCCTCGCCGGAGCGATCCGGGGTCAGTGCCGTCAGGTCTGCCGGCCTGCCTGCAGGAAGCGCGGCCCGGACGGCGAACCGGGACGAAGGGGTGGCCATGCCCAGAGCCTGATGGGGCCGCTGGGTGTTGTACCAGGCGACCCACTCATCGAGGGCCTGCCGGGCAGTCTTGAGCGAGGTGAACACCTGCCGGGTATCGAACTCCGCCCGCAGCCTCCGCGGTGGAACCGCTCGATCTTCCCCGTGGTGGTCGGTGACCGCGGCGCGGTGAGCAGGTGATCGATGCCGTTCTCCCGGCAGATCCTGCCGGACAGCACCTCCACCGCAGGGTGCCCGAACCGGCCGGTGAACACCTTGCCGTTGTCAGTGAGGATCTGCTGCGGCACGCCGTGCCGCCCTAATGCCGCGCTCAGCGCCTCGCACACCGGCCTGGTCCGCTCCCGCGCCATCAGCGCCGCCGACACGCAACACCGGGAATGGTCATCGATCCCGGTCAGCGCCTTAGCGTGGCTGCCGTCAGCGAGCAGGAACCCGCCGACCACATCCATCTGCCACAGCTCCATCGGCGCACCCCGCTCCCACCGCCGCCAGTGCTCAGCACGCCGGCGCCGGCTGCCGGGCTCCATCAGCCCGGCCCGCACCAGAGCCCGGTACACCCCGACTCCGACGGCAGCGCCGCCACCCCGAGCCTGCCCAGCTCGAAGGTGATCCGCCGCGCCCCCCACGACCGGTGCACCCGGCGCAGCTCCAGCACCCGCGCCTCAATCTGCGGATCCATCTGATGCGGACAGCTGCCCGGCCGGTGCGACCAGTCCGCCAGCCCCTCCAGGCCGCCCGCCTCATACCGGGCCAGCCACACATGAACCGACTGGCGGGACACACCCCGCCGGCCGGCCACCTCACTCACCGTGCCGCCCTCGCCGATCACCGCCAGGACCGCCTGATACCGCTGCTCCGCCACACTCAGCTCCCTCATAAAAGGGAGTGTCAAGGATCAGCCGAAGTGAGGTGCCCCGAAGCTTCCGGACAGTCCATCCAATAGGATGGACGTCTGGAAAGGTGAAGTAATTGCCTCGACCGAAGAAGAGCTTCTCACCGGAATTCAAGGATGAAGCCGTGAAAATGGTGATCGAGACGTCGCGCCCGATCGCCCGAGTGGCGAAGGAGCTTGGTATCAACGAAGGTACGCTCGGCAACTGGGTTAGTGTCTACCGCCGCGAGCATGCCGGCGAGGAACCGCCGCTGACCGTGAATGAGCGGGCGCGGCTGCGCGAGCTCGAGCGGGAAACCCGGGAACAGAAGATGGAGCTTGAGTTCCTGAAAAAAGCCGCAGCATACTTCGCCCGCGACCATCGGTGACCGAGAGATTCGAGTTCATCGACGCGGAGTATGCGGCGCATCAGGAATCCGATAAACAGTACGTGCCGTCGATCGTGAAAATGTGCAGGTGGATGGAGGTATCCCGGTCGGGCTTCTACGAGTGGCGGAAAGCGCCGGAATCGGCGACCGCGAGAAGACGCGGCATGCTCGCCCTGATCGTGATGAAGTCATTCGGCGAGTCCGACGGGACGTACGGGTACCGGCGGGTTCACGCGGACCTGGTGGCCTGGGGCGTGGCGGCCGGGCCGGAGCTGGTGCGGTCGGTGATGCGCGAGCTGGGCCTGGAGCCCTGCCAGCCGAGGCCGTGGCGGTTCAGCCTGACGGAGGGTGACGGCCAGGAGCACGACATTCCCGATCTGGTGCAGCGTGATTTCACCGCGGACGCGCCGGGCCGGAAAATGGTCGGCGACATAACCTATATTTCTTCGTGGGAGGGCTGGCTTTACCTGGCGACGGTCATTGACTGCCACACGAAGGAAGTGATCGGCTGGGCGACGGGCGATAACTACAAGGCTCCGCTCATCGAGAAGGCGATCGAGATGGCGGCCCGCAATTATCCTCTCGCTGCTGGTGCCATTTTCCACTCCGACCGCGGCAGCAACTACACCTCCCGGAAGTTCGCCCGGACGCTAGAGAGGCATAGTCTTCGGCATTCCGTCGGGCGTACCGGGATCTGCTACGATAATGCGATGGCCGAGTCGTTCTTCGCCGCATTGAAGAACGAGCGTGTCCACCGTACCCAGTATCCGACGCGCGAGCACGCGCGGCGGGACGTCGTAAGGTACATCGAATTCTGGTACAATTCAAAACGCAGGCACTCCGGACTTCAGTACCGAATCCCACGGCAAGTCCACGAGGAATATCTGGAACGGCAGTCCGCAGCGTGAATTAACCACAAATACGCTGTCCGGAAAGCTCGGGGCGGATCAAAGTAACTGCCAGCCATCAGCCGGAACACTGTCAGGCATCAGCCGAAGGACAGATGTCATGCATCAGCCGAAGTAATACACAGCACGGGTGCGCCGCCAGGGACTTGAACCCCGAACCCGCGGATTAAGAGTCCGCTGCTCTGCCAATTGAGCTAGCGGCGCTTGATGCTTCCTTAGCAAAGCCTGAGAGATGGTAGCGCAACTCGGGATGGGGTGCGAATCCCGCCTCGCCGACCGGCGCGGGCCCCTGCGTCGGTAACTCAGCCTACCGCGCCAGGCTTCGGCGGACCCGCTGGGCAGTAGGCGGAGGCGGTCCGTCGCAGGTCACCCCCCGAGGAACCGGCCCATGAACGCCGCGGCCACCGACGGGCGGCCGGTCCGTCCTTCCTCCCAGTCCGCGAGGCTCATAGCGTGCAGTCCGGCGTTCACGCCCAGCCAGCGCAGCGGCTCCGGCTCCCAGGACGGGGATTGGTGGCCCACCCACGGCAGCCGGGTGATCGGGCTGTCCGCGCCGGTGATCAGGTCCGCCAGCGTCCGCCCGGCGAGATTGGTCGTGGCTACGCCGTCGCCCACGTAACCGCCAGCCCAGGCGATCCGGGTAGCGGCGTCCAGGCCCACCGACGCGCACCAGTCCCGCGGCACCCCGAGCGGACCCCCCCAGCAATGGCTGACGCTGACGTCGTTCAGCACCGGGAACAGCTCGGCGAGCGTGCGGCGCAGCGCAGCGAACACGGTCGGCACCCGGTCGTACTCCGGCCGGACGGCCGACCCCAGGTGGTACGGCGCGCCGCGGCCGCCGAACGCGAACCTGCCGTCGGCGGTGCGCTGGCCGTAGATGATCAGGTGCCGAAGGTCACCGAATGTGGACCGGTCCGCGAGCCCGATCTCGTCCCATACCGAGGCAGGCAGCGGCTCCGTCGCGATCATCAGTGAGTACACCGGTGCGATCGCCCGCTGGAAGCCGGGCAGCCGCGGCGTGTACCCCTCGGTAGCTCGCACGACGTAGTCCGCCTGGACCGTGCCGAGCGCGGTGAGGACGCACCCCGGCGAGATCGATAGCACGGGCGTCCGCTCGAACACTGAGACGCCGGCCTCGCGCACCGTCGCCGCCAGCCCGCGCGCCAGTCGCGCGGGGTGAATCGCCGCGCAGTGCGGCGTGTACGTCCCGCCCTGCACGTCCGTGGCCGCCGCCAGCGACCGAGCCTCCGCGGCGCCGAGCAGCCGCAGGTCCTGCTCTCCGGCGCCGAACTCGCGCGCCTCCGCCACCTCGGCCTTCGCCCGCTCCAGTTGCGCGGCCGAGCGCGCTAGCTGAACCGTGCCGCCCTTGGCCCAGTGACAGTCGATTCCCTCTGCCGCCGCGACCCGGCCCACCTCGTCGACGGTTTCCTGCATGGCCCGCTGCATTGCCATCGCGCCCACGCGCCCGGCTCCGGGCAGCCGCGCCAGCTTGGCAGGCGACGCGGGGAACAGCGCCGAGCACCATCCGCCATTTCGCCCCGACGCGCCGAATCCGGCGATCTCCCGCTCGCACACCACGACCCGCAGGCCGGGGTCCTTCTTCGCCAGGTAGTAGGCCGTCCACAGGCCGGTGAAGCCCGCGCCGACGATCACGACGTCGGCTTGCCGGTCGCCAGGCAGCGGGTCGCCGGGCACCAGCGTGTCCGGCACGGTGTCGTGCCAGAACGACAGCGCCCGATAGCGGTCGGCCGGTGGCATGCGGCCCATCGTGGCACGAGGCCAGGCAACCGCCGTGGTCGGGCATGCTGGAGCCATGACCTCCTCCGCTGCCGAAGCTGCCGCTAGCCCGCCACCGCCGCGTGACCAGGGCGGACCGTACCGGATCTGCGTCGTCTGCCTCGGCAACATCTGCCGGTCGCCCATGGCGGAGCGGGTGCTCGCCGCCCACCTGGACCGGGCGGGCCTGGCCAGCCGGGTCGTGGTCGACAGCGCCGGGACCGGCGACTGGCACGTCGGGGAGCCGATGGACGCCCGGGCGAGGGCCGAACTGTCCCGGCGCGGCTACCACGGGCACGGTCACGAGTCCCGGCGGATCCAGTCAGACTGGCTCGACGGCTACGACCTGCTGCTGGCCATGGACCGGTCCAACCTGGCCGGGCTCGCCGCGCTTGCCTCCGGGAGACCGGACCTGTCGGGCCGGATCATGCTGTTGCGAGCCTTCGATCCGGCTGCGGGCAGCGGCGCGGAGGTGCCCGACCCGTACTACGGCGGCGCCGACGACTATGCCGAGGTGTTCGACCTGGTCGATGCCGCCGTGCACGGCCTGGTCAGCCACCTCAGCCAGCTGCTCTGAGCGGCGCGATGGATCAGGCGACCCGGCTCCGCCTCGGCGAACTGCTCGGCACCGAGGTGACCGGCGCGCACAGCCTCGGCGGGCAGCACGGTGTCCGGCACTACCGTGTCTTGCTGGCTGACGGCCGGATGGCCTTCGCGAAGGTAGGGAACGGGGTCGACGGGGCTGGTGCCGCTCGCCGCGCTGCGGCCGTAGCCGCGAGCGAGCGCGACCCGGCGGGGTTCGCGGCCGAAGCGGCCGGGCTGCGCTGGCTGGGCGAGGCTGCCTCGACCGGCGTTCCCCTCGTGCTGGCCGAGTCCGGCGATTGCCTGGTCACCGACTGGATCGGGGCCGGGCAGCCCAGCCGGGACGCCGCTGCCCGGTTCGGCCGCGAGCTGGCAGGCCTGCACGCGACGGGCGCCGATCGGTT
>JBAUAR010000379.1:0-9427 GCA_049675875.1 Streptosporangiaceae bacterium | reverse complement strand
GTCACCGTGCAGCCGGCGCCGCAGCCGCCCGCGACGCAACCGCCCGCGGGCAGCCAGGCGGCTGCTGTCAGCGGTCAGGCCGGGACCGGCAGCGCGACGGCGACCAGTAGCCAGCCGCTGACGGCCGGCATGTCGTCGTTCGAGCAGTGCGTGGCGTGGCGGGAGAGCGGCGACACCCCCACCGACCCTGACGGCCTGTTCGGCATCCTGCCGTCGGTGTGGGCGCAGCTCGGGTACTCCGGCACCGCGGGCCAGGCATCTGTGGCGCAGCAGAAGGCCGCGTTCGACCAGCTGTACGCCGAGTACGGGGCACAGCCCTGGGCCCCGTCGGACGGCTGCTGAGCGGTTAGGGTGGCACCGTGGCAGCCGGACGGGTCGTCGTGGTCGGCTCGATCAACCTCGACCTTGTGATTCGGCTGCCACGGTTGCCGGCGCCCGGCGAGACAGTGCTCGGCGGGGTGCTGACCCGCCAGCACGGCGGCAAGGGCGCTAACCAGGCGGTCGCGGCGGCCACGGCCGGCGCTCGCGTGTACCTCGTCGGCGCTGTCGGCGCGGCTGACGGCCAGGACAGCATCGACGCGCTGGCAACGTCGGGTGTCGATGTGAGCTGGGTCCGGCGGTGCGACGAGCCGACCGGTATCGCGGTTGTGCAGATCGCCGACGGCACCGGTGAGAACCAGATCGTTGTGGCGCCGGGCGCCAACACCACGGTGTCTGCGGACGATGTCGAAGTCGCGCTGAGCGCGCTCGATCTCGGTCCGGACGATGTGGTCGTGCTGTCCCGCGAGCTGCCCGACGCTCCGCTCCGGCTGGCGGCCGACCTTGCCGGACGGACCGGATCCCGACTTGTCGTCAATCCGGCCCCGGCGGATCCGGATTGCGTCGAGCTGCTGGCTGGCGCGGTCGCGACGCCGAACGAGGGCGAGCTCGGCGTGCTCACTGGCGAGGCCGGCCTGCCGACTGCCGAGGCCGCCGTGACACTATCGGCCCGCACCGGTGGCTCAGTCGCAGTGACGCTGGGCGCGCGCGGTGCGCTGCTGGCCGGCGCCGGACACGTCGAGCACTTCGCCGCGCACCCGGTCGAGGTCCGCGACACTACCGGGGCGGGGGATACCCTCACCGGCGTGCTGGCGGCGAGCCTGGCACAGGGCGACGAGTTGCGCACCGCCGTGCGACGCGGCGTCGCCGCGGCTGGGCTGGCGGTGACGCGCGACGGGGCGCGAGCAGGCATGCCGACCGCGAGACAGATCGACCAGCTGCTGGCCCCCTGAAGATGGCTGGCCGACGCGGCCCGACCCGGCCGGGCTAGGTTGCTCGGATGGCCGCCGGGGTCAGCGCGGACATCGCGACCAGCACTGGTTCCGGACCCGGCCGAACAGTGATGACGCGCACCACCGTCTCGTCGAGGCCCGCGCTCAGCCGGGCGTAGGCGGACGGCGCTCCGGCCGCCGGGCCGTAGTAGCCGACCGCGTGCAGCAGCTCGTCCGGAGCCGCGTCGACGAGCTCGGGCAGCGGGGTGCCGCGGTCGCGGCGGTCCTCCAGCTCGGTGAGCACCGCGTCGAAGCCCATCTGGCCGAACATGCCGCGATAGCCGGCGGTCTTCGGCACGCCGGCCCCGGCCATCGCGTAGCTGAGCACCTGGCCGCCGAACGCCCGCCGCGCTGCGGCCACGTCGTCATCGATGCACACCCGCACGTACATGGTGAGCGGGGCGCTGCCGGCGTCGCGCCCGGCCCGGCTAAGCCCGGCCGCGACCAGGTCCTTGCTGACCGCGATGCGGTCCGGCGTCGCCCAGTTCAGCAGCACGCCGTCGGCTACCTCGCCGGCCAGCCGCAGCATCTGCGGGCCGAGCGCAGCCAGGTAGAGCGGTACCTGCGGCAGGCCGCTGGCCCGCAGCGACGTGGTGCGCGGCCCGTGCGTCAGGCCGTCCGATCGCACGGTCTCGCCCGCGAGCAGGGCGCGCACCGCGGTGGCATAGCCGCGCATCACCGCGATCGACCGGTCCGGCAGCCCGGCGGCGGCCCAGAACCCCGGCCCGACGCCACCCGTGCCGAGCCCGAGTACGAACTGCCCGGCTGACAGCTGCGCGACCGTCGCCGCCTGCACCGCCAGCGCCGACGGGGTCCACATCAGCGCGGCCGGGACAACGGAGATGCCGGTCCGCAGCCCGGTGTCCTGCGACCACGCCGCGCAGACGTGAAACGCGTCCGGCACCCCGCCGGATGGGGTCCACACGCTCTCGAAGCCGAGGCGGCTGGCTTCCTGAGCCATCTCGCGCAGCTGGCCGAAGGACAGGCCGAGGCGGGCGTCGAGCCCGACACCAATCATCACGGGTGGCCATTATGCCAACTGTTCGAAGCGCCAGCGGCCGCGCGCGCGAGGCGGGCGCGTTACCTCCGCCACCGGACCCGCACTTGGCGTCACCCGCACGCTAGCGACAGACTGGCAGGGAGGACGACCGGGAGGCAGGCAGCATGGCGCACCGTACGCACTGGATCAACGGCAAGCCGTGGACCGGGGAGGCAGCCAGCCGCGGCGACATCTATAACCCGGCGACCGGCCGGGTTAGCGGCACCGTGGATTATGCGGGCAAGGCTGAGGTCGACGCGGCGGTAGCCGCGGCGGCCGCCGCGCTGCCGGTCTGGCGAGAGACGTCGCTGGTCCGCCGGGCCGCGGTAATGTTCGCATTCCGGGAGCTGGTTCGGTCGCGGCAGGCCGAGCTTGCTGCACTGATCACCGCCGAGCACGGCAAGGTGACATCGGACGCGGCGGGTGAGGTCGCCCGCGGCCTCGAGGTGGTCGACTTTGCCTGCGGCATCCCGCACCTGCTCAAGGGCGGGTTCTCGGAGAACGTGTCGACCGGAGTCGACGCTTACTCGATCCGGCAGCCGGTCGGCGTGGCGGCCGGGATCACCCCGTTCAACTTCCCGGCCATGGTGCCGATGTGGATGTTCCCCATCGCGCTGGCCTGCGGTAACACGTTCGTGCTCAAGCCGTCGGAGAAGGACCCGTCCGCATCGCTGCTGCTAGCCGAGTTGCTGGCCGACGCCGGGCTGCCCGACGGCGCGTTCAACGTGGTGCACGGCGGCAAGGAGGCGGTCGACGCGCTGCTGACCCATCCAGAGGTACGCGCTGTCAGCTTCGTCGGATCGACCCCGATCGCCCGCTACATTTACGAGACCGGCACCGCCCACGGCAAGCGCGTGCAGGCGCTCGGCGGCGCGAAGAACCACATGGTCGTGCTGCCCGACGCTGACCTGGACCTCGCCGCCGACGCCGCGGTCAACGCCGGCTTCGGCTCGGCGGGCGAGCGGTGCATGGCGATCTCCGCGCTCGTGGCGGTCGAGCCGATCGCCGATGAGCTGATCGGCAAGATCCGGCAGCGGATGGCGAGCCTCACGGTGGGTCCCGGCGACCAGGAGGCCTCGGAGATGGGCCCGCTGGTGACCCGGCAGCACCGCGACAAGGTGGCTGGGTACCTGGATTCCGGCGTCGCCGAGGGCGCCACCCTTGCGGTCGACGGCCGCAGCCACCCGATCACCGGCGAGGCGGGCGACGGCTTCTGGCTCGGGCCTACGCTGCTCGACCACGTCACTCCGCAGATGAACTGCTACACCGACGAGATCTTCGGGCCGGTGCTGTCGGTGGTCCGCGCGGGCAGTTACGCGGAGGCGCTGGCCATCATCAACGGGAACCCGTACGGCAACGGCACCGCGATCTTCACCAACGACGGGGGAGCGGCCCGCCGGTTCACCCACGAGGTCGAGGTCGGCATGGTCGGCGTGAACGTGCCGATCCCGGTGCCGATGGCGTTCTACTCGTTTGGCGGCTGGAAGTCGTCGCTGTTCGGCGACACGCACGTGTACGGGATGGACGGCGTGCACTTCTACACCCGGGCCAAGGCGGTCACCTCGCGCTGGCTCGACCCGAGTCACGGCGGCGTGAACCTCGGCTTCCCGGTCAACCAGTAAGCTTCCCGGTCAACCAGTAAGGAAGTCTGGCGCCGATGCACGACTATCAGCCGGACCCGCCCCACCGTGCCGACCTGGAGCACCGTGCCGACCCGGAGCGAGGGGCCGAGGTCGTCGCGATGGACCGGGCACACGTGTTCCACTCCTGGTCCGCGCAGCTGGCTGTGCAGCCGCTGCCGATCGCGGCCGCGGCGGGCTGTTATTTCTGGGACTACGACGGCAACCGGTACCTGGATTTCTCCAGCCAGCTGGTGAATACCAACATCGGCCACCAGCACTCGCGGGTGACCGCGGCTATCGCGGCCCAGGCGGCGCGGCTCGCCACGATCGCGCCGCAGCACGCCAACGACATGCGCGGCGAAGCGGCGACGCGGCTGGCCGGGCTCGCGCCGGACGGCTTCGAGAAGGTGTTCTTCACCAACGGGGGCGCGGACGCGAACGAGAACGCGATCCGGATGGCGCGGCTGCACACCGGCCGGACCAAGGTGCTGAGCTTCTATCGGTCCTATCACGGCAACACCGGCGCAGCGATCACCTCGACCGGCGACCCGCGCCGGTGGCCGAACGAGTTCGCCATCGGGCACGTGCACTTCTTCGGGCCCTACCTGTACCGGTCTGCCTTCTGGGCGGCTAGCGAGGCGGAGGAGTGTCAGCGCGCGCTGGCGCACCTCGAGCAGGTCATCCAGCTCGAGGGGCCGGACACGATCGCGGCGGTGCTGCTGGAGACGATCGTGGGCACGGCCGGCGTGCTGATCCCGCCACCCGGCTACCTCGCGGGGGTGCGCGAACTATGTGACCGGTACGGCATCGTCTACATCGCCGACGAGGTGATGTGCGGCTTTGGCCGGGCCGGCCGGTGGCTCGCGTTCACCGGGCACGACGTCGTTCCCGACCTCATCACCTTCGCCAAGGGTGCCAACTCCGGCTACGTCCCAGTCGGCGGCGTGATCATCTCCGACCCCATCGCGGCGGCGTTTGATGAGCGGGTGTTCCCCGGCGGGCTGACATACTCGGGACATCCGCTGGCGTGCGCGTCCATCGTGGCGACCATCGACGCGATGTTGGACGAAGACATCGTGGGGAACGCGGGCCGTATCGGGACGCAGGTGCTCGAACCAGGACTGCGCGAGCTGGCCGGGCGGCACCCGGTTATCGGCGAGGTCCGCGGCACGGCGGTCTTCTGGGCGCTCGAACTGGTCTCCAACCGGGAAACTCGCGCGATGCTGGCGCCCTACGGCGGCTCGTCGGAGGCCATGACCGGGCTCTTCGCCGCGTGCCGACGGCGTGGCCTGATGCCGTTCATGAACTACAACCGGCTCCATGTGGTCCCGCCGTGCACGATCTCCGAGTCGGAGGCCAAGGAAGGCCTGGCGATACTCGACGAGGCTCTCGAGGTGGCGGACCGGTACTACACGGGCTAGCCGGGCTCTCTTGGTACCGATTCGATATCTACAGATAGTTGACACTTTCGTTAGCGAATGGGTAACGTCCGAACGCCGATTGGCGGCGTTGTCAGCGGATCCCAAGGGGGTCATGCGATGGACGTTATCCCGTGCAACTCTGGACGCAGACTAGGTCGCTCCCTGGGATACGCCGCGTTCGGCGCGATCCTTGTCGGAGGCCTGGTAGCCGCGTGTGGCAGCTCGACCAGCTCCGGTAGCAGCTCGCACACCCCGCTAGTCATCTGCGAGGTCGTCGCCACATCCGGGCCGTTCGCTCAGCTCGGGACCAATGACGAACTCGGCGCCGTCGCCTGGGCCGACCAGGTCAACAAGGCGGGCGGGATCCTGGGCCACAAGGTGAAGCTGGTGCCCGAGAACGACTCGTCGGATCCGGCCACCGCGGCGGCCCTGGTGCGCAAGTGCGTGACCCAGGTGCACGCGAACTTCATCTTCGGGCCTGAGGAAACGGCGACGGTCGCCGCCGGGGTGCCGATCGCGAACGACCTGCACGAGGTCACGATCAGTGAGGGGTCCGGCTGGGCGGGGCAGGGGATCAACAACGCCAATCTCCACTCCTACGCGTTCCCCGGGGTCGGCAACGTGTTCTTCGCTGACGACCTCGCCACGGTGACCCAGCTCATCGCGCCGCGGCACTACACCCGCGTGGCGGTGATCGAGGACAACGCACCGGGCGGCCTCGGCAACACGCAGTACATGCAGAGCCTGGCGTCGACGTACGGCTACAAGGTGGTGGCCACCCAGATCACGAACCCGGGCGCGACGGACGACACGCCGCAGGTGCTGAACCTGCTCAAGGCGAACCCGCAGATCATCGTCCTGGGGCTGATCCCCGGCCCGGACACCATCACGTTCATCAAGGCGGTACGGGCGCAGAATCCGACCATCCCGATCAGCGAGTGCTCCGGCTGCGCCAACTCGACCTTCGTCAACGCTGTTGGCGGCCCGACGGCGATGAAGGATGTCTACATGATCGGAACGCCGGAGAACGTGTTGTCGGTCATACCCAATACCGCCGCGAACGCGCCGGCGCTGACCGATACCCGGAACTACATCGCCGCGATGAAGGCTGCCGGGATGGGCTCGCTCACCCAGATCGACGAGGGCGCCATTGGCTGGGGCGCCGGCCGGGAGCTGGCCGCTGCCATCGAGTCCGCCAAGTCCATCGCGCCCAATGACGTCAAGAACGCACTGGAGCATCAGACCATCGTGACCGGTGGCATCCAGTGCTACTTCTGGAAGCGGACGCCGTCCAACTACGCCAACATCACGAACATCGAGTCGGCCGTGGTGACGGTCGCAGCGGACGGAACCTTCACCGTTCTGCCGCACGTCGGGAAGTGACGTGGCGGCGGCAGCAGCCGCGGTTAAGGGGCCCGATCCTGGCTCGGTAGCCCTGGAGGTCGAGGGCGTCTCGGTCAGCTACGGCCAGTTCGTTGCCGTCGAGTCCGCGACGTTCACGGTGGGGGCCGGTGAGTGCATCGCAGTCATCGGCCCCAACGGCCACGGAAAGTCCAGCATGGTCACCGCCGTCGCGGGCCTGGTGCGCCGGAGCGGCGCGGTCAGGATATTCGGCACGCCGCTGCCGATCGGTGACCCGCGAGCCGCGGTGCGGGCCGGCCTGGTCCTTGTACCCGAGCGGCGCCACCTCTACCCGCAGCTCACCACGCGGGACAACATCATGCTCGGCGGCTACGGCCGCACCCGCCGGGTGTGGGCCCGGCAGGCCTGGGCAGAGGTGGCGAGCGTCCTCGACATGTTCCCCGAGCTGGCGCCGCTGCTGGACCAGAAGGCCGGAACGCTGTCCGGCGGCCAGCAGCAGATGGTCGCTCTCGCCCGCGGGATGGCAGCCCGGCCGAAGATCCTGCTGCTCGACGAGCCCTGTCTGGGCCTGGCCGAGGCGGTGACCCACCGGGTCTACGACTGGCTCGGCGCCATGGCCGCGACGGATATGACCATCGTGCTCGTCGAGGAGAACCCGGTGCACGCGCTGCGGGTGTGTCACCGGGCCGTGCGCATGTACCGAGGGCTGGTGGAGCAGGCCGAGCTTGAACCGGAACTCGAGCGGCCGGGCGCGGAGCCGCCGTGAGCCAGTTCCTCAACTTGCTCGCCGCCGGCCTCACCTCCGGCGCCATCTACGGGATTTTCGGTGCCTGCCTGGCGGTGTGGTTCCGGGTCTGCAACGTGCTGAACCTCGCGGTCGGCGACTTCGCGATGCTCGGGGCCATCGGTACCGCGGAACTCGTTCAGCTGGATCACTTCCCGCTCGTGGCCGGGATCGCCGTCGACCTGCTGGCCGTCGGCGTTGTCGCGTGGCTCTTCGACCGCCTCGTGCTGCACTTCGCGTTCGATCGCGGGACCGGCGCCCACGGCATCGTCAGCGTGTTCTTTTACACGTTCGGCCTGTCGCTGGTCCTCGAGGGCGCGGCCAGGGCGCTGTTCGGCACCGACGTGCACGCGGCCCCGGCGATCTGGTCCGGGCCGGCGCTGGCCATCGCCGACTTCCACATCCAGCGCGCGGGCATCCTCGTCATCGCGCTCGCCGCGGTGAGCGGGCTCGTGCTCTGGGCGTACCTGCGCTTCACGGTGTCCGGCCGCGCCGCGAGCGCGTGCGGAGAGAGCGTGCTGGGGTCGCGGATCGTCGGCATCAACAGCGCCCTGTTCCGGCGGCGGATCTTCATCATGACCGCGGTGCTCGCCGCGCTCTTCGGCATCGTCGAGTCGCCACTCACCGGGTTTACCTACCAGAGCGGTCCCACGATCAGCCTCATCGGGGTGGTGGCCGCTGGGTTTGCGGCATTCCGGAAGCCAGGCCGTGCCGTGGTCGTAGGCCTCGTGCTCGGCGTCGCCGAGGCAATGCTGGGCGGCTACGTCAGCACCTCGTACAACGACGTGCTGCTGTACGCGATCCTGTTCGCCATCCTGATCATCCAGCCCGAGATCCTCGGGCTCAGCGCGGCGCTGGCCTAGGGGGCTGCCATGACGGAACCGGCCGCATCGGCCAGCGGCGCCGTCCAGCCGGTGCTGACAGCTGACCGGGTGGCGCACCAGGTCCGGCAGCGTGATGCCGTCCCGCTGTCCGCGGTCGTCTGCATCGCCGTGGTGGGCAGCGTCGCGCTGGCCATCATGAACGGCTCCTACCTTGGCCTGACGGTCACCGTCGGGGTCGGGTTCGCGGTGGTGACCGTGGGGATGGTGCTGCAGCTGGGCTACAGCAGGCAGCTGGCCTTCAGCCAGTCGGTGTTCATGGGTGTCGGCGCCTACGGCACCGGCATTCTGGAGACCAAATACAACTTCAACTCGGCCGAGAGCCTCATCGCCGTGATCGCGGCGGCAACGGTCCTGTCGTTCCTGGTGGGGTCTGTCGTGACGCGGGCGCCCGGGCTGGCGCTCGCGCTGGCGACCCTGCTGCTGCCGCTATTCATCTACCAGCTCGCGACCTTCTCCACCTACCTCGGGTCATTCGCGGGCATCAGCGGTGTGCTGCCGTTCTGGAACGGCGCCACGTATGAGTCGGCGCTGGTCCGATCCGGAATCGTGTCGGTCGTGCTGCTCGCGCTCGCGACCGGGCTCGTCTTGCGGGTGATGCGGTCCGGGATCGGCCTGCAGCTCATGGCCATGGCCGAGGACGAGCGACTCGGCGAGTCCCTCGGGGTCAGCCTGCGGCAGCGCCGGCTCGAGGTGTTCGTGCTCGGATCGGTGCTCGCCGCCGTCGGCGGCGCGATCCTGGCCAGCGCTCAGGGCCTGGTGACGCCAGACGTGCTGAGCGAGTCGGCCGAGATCACCCTGCTCATCATGGTGTTCGTGCCCGGTCGCAAGAGCGTCACCGCCACCATCCTCGGCGCCATCGTCATTGAGTACCTGACCACGAGCACGTCGTTCATCAGCACGAACCTGACCACCATCGAGGGCGTCGTGCTCATCCTGGTGCTGATCGTGGAGCCGGACGGAGTGGCGGGGGCGGTAGCCCGGCTGCTCGGCCGGCGGACCGACCGC
>JBAUAR010000378.1:0-2083 GCA_049675875.1 Streptosporangiaceae bacterium | reverse complement strand
GCGATCGACTCGGCGGTGGGGGACGCCCGCAGCCTGGACCTCGCCGATGCGAGCGTCGACGCGGTGCTGCTGCTCGGGCCGCTTTACCACCTCGCCAGGCGGGCGGACCGGGTGCAGGCGCTACGCGAGGCCCGTCGTGTTGTAAGGCCGGGCGGTCCGGTGTACGGCGCCGCGGTCTCGCGCTGGGCGGCCCAGTATGACGCGGTGCTCAGGCTCCGGCTCTACGAGCAGGTTCCTGCCATGCTGGCAGCGATCGGCCCGCTGGAGCGAACCGGCGTCATACCGCCGCTGGAACCCGGCTGGTTCACCGCGTAGACGCACCGGCCGGGTCAGCTGCGGGCCGAGTTCGTCTCGGCCGGCCTCGCCGTGACCGACATGGTGAGCGTGGAGTGCGGCGCGTTCCTGCTCCCTGATCTGCGGGAGCGGATGGCCGATCCGGAGGCGCGCGAGGTGATCATGGACAGCGCGCGGGCCGTCGAGCGAGTACCCGAGCTGATGGGTCTCGGCTCCCATCTGCTGGCCACCGGGCTGCGAGCCGAGGAGTGATCGGGGGCCGCTCGCGGCTGGCCGGGTTCTCCCTGGCACGCGGTCGGTGGTCCTCCGGCCGGCTGTCTGGCGGCTAGCCTGGTGCGCGTGCGGCTGACGGAGTTCTGGGAGCGGATGCGAAAGCAGTTCGGTGACACCTATGCCGAGAGCGTGGCGAAGGACCAGGTCCTGCCCGGCCTCGGCAGCCGGACCGTCGATCAGGCGCTGGCCGACGGTGTGGACGCCAAGGTGGTCTGGCGGGCCGTCTGCGAGGCGTTCCGGGTGCCCGAGCGGTTGCGGTGAGCCGCCCGCCGGGACTGAGCGGAGGTCGTAGCTGGTGACGACGCAGCCCGCGACGGCGCCGCGGCTCGTGTTCGTGTCCGGGCCGCCCGGCTCCGGCAAAACCACACTCGCCGGGCCGCTAGCAGCCGAGCTGGGGTTTGGCCTGCTGGCCAAGGACCGGATCAAGGAATCCCTGCACGACGCCCTCGGCCTTGATGCCGATCTGGCCTGGTCGCGTCGGCTCGGGGTGGCGACGATGGAGCTGATGTGGGCGCTCGCGGCTGACTCGCCCGCGGTCGTGCTGGAAGCCAACTTCTGGCCGGACGATCCGCGGCATGGGCAGCGGGTGCGCGCGCTTGGTGCCAGGACCGTCGAGGTGCATTGCTCGTGCCCCATCGAGGAGTGCCGACGCAGGTACGCCGCACGCGCGGCGTCTCGACACCCGGTGCACGTCCTCGATCGGGAGTCAGGGCTCGCTGCCGGTGCCGCCAGCTCCGGCGGCAGTAGTGCGGCGCCCGCCGCAGCGGTGCTAGCGGAAGGCCCGTCCGCGGATACGTTCGCCCGGTCGGCGCGACCGCTGCGGCTCGGGCCCGTCCTCACCGTCGACACGACCGGGCCGGTTGACGTGGCCGCGCTAGCCGCGGACGTGCGGCAGTTGCTGGCCGGGTAGGTCCTGGCACTGATCCCGATCTGACTGGGGGAGTGCCTAGCCGGGAACGTCGAACGCGATCCAGACGTCGGGAGGCACGTCGGGCAGACCCGGAACCGGTCTGCGGGTCTCGGTCCACGCGTCGCCGGCGATGTCGGTGGCGACCCGGCGCCAGAAGCTCACCGCCACCTCGTTGGCATCCTGGAAGGCCACCTCCCAGGAGCCGGGATGGCGGGCGACGACCTGCCGGACGGCGCGCAGCCCGATCCCGGCCCGGCGCGCTCCGCGCACTACGAAGAAGCTGTTCAAGACCCGTGTGCCTGTGGTCAGGGCGCGCACGAGGGCAAGGCCGGCGGGCCGGTCCGCGCTCGTGATGAGGTACGGCGCCCAGTCGTCGCTGGTGAACGCGGCCTCAAGTCGCTCGCTCCGGAAGGTGCCGTCCGGGTTCGGCAGCGTCCCGGTGAACTCCGACATGTCGTGGCGGAACATGAGCCAGAGCTGTTCCAGTACGGGACGATCAGCCTCGCTAGCCAGGCGAACGGACACGGCAGACATGAAGCTCTCCTTCGCTTTTCCGTGGTGGCGAGCCTATTGCGGTCGGCCGGCGTGTTGTCCTTCATGATCGAA
>JBAUAR010000377.1:0-1845 GCA_049675875.1 Streptosporangiaceae bacterium | reverse complement strand
GCTCCCGCCAGCGGTAGCCAACCCGCCGGCCGCCAGGGCACCGGCATGGGACCCGCCAGCCGACGGCCGGGAGAAGCCGTAGGCCGCCGTGCGCGGCCGGGTCCGGCCCGCCTGCGGCTCGTCGAAGCCCGCCGCGATGACCGTCACCCGAACCTCGTCGCCAAGCGCGTCGTCGATGACCGCACCGAAAATAATGTTCGCGTCGGGCGCGGCCGAGTTGGCAACCAGCTGGGCCGCCTCGTTGATCTCGAACAGACCGAGATCCGAACCGCCCTGAATGCTGAGCAAGACCCCGTGCGCGCCGTCGATGCTCGCCTCGAGCAGCGGACTGGAGATGGCCATCTCGGCGGCAGCCACGGCACGGTCGTCGCCGCGAGCGGTCCCGATGCCCATGAGCGCCGACCCAGCCCCGGACATCACCGACTTCACGTCGGCGAAGTCGAGGTTGATCAGGCCCGGCGTGGTAATGAGGTCAGTGATGCCCTGGACGCCGGACAGCAGCACCTGGTCGGCCGCCTTGAACGCGTCCAGTACGCTCACGTGCCGGTCGGAGATGGACAGCAGCCGGTCGTTAGGGATCACGATGAGGGTGTCCACCTCGCTGCGCAGGCGCTCGATCCCGGTGTCGGCCTGGCCGGCCCGCCGCTTTCCCTCGAAACCGAATGGCCTGGTCACGACTCCGATCGTGAGCGCGCCGAGAGATCTGGCTACCTCGGCCACGATCGGAGCGCCCCCTGTGCCGGTGCCACCGCCCTCACCGGCGGTGACGAACACCATGTCCGCGCCCTTGAGTACTTCCTCGATCTCTTCGCGGTGATCCTGCGTGGCCTTCGCCCCGATGTCCGGGTTGGCGCCCGCGCCGAGGCCCCTGGTGAGCTCGCGCCCGACGTCGAGCTTGACGTCGGCGTCGCTCATCAGCAGTGCCTGAGCATCGGTGTTGATCGCGATGAACTCAACCCCCCGGAGTCCCTCTTCGATCATCCTGTTCACGGCGTTAACGCCGCCCCCGCCGATGCCGACGACCTTGATGACCGCTAGATAGTTCTGCGGTGCTGCCACGAGGAGCAAACCCTTCCGCTTGTCACATCCGAGGGCGGTCCCCCCGGACCCTTGCTCGGACCTTCCCGCCGTGCTGACCCGCTCCCGGCCCGGCCCCCACGTTTAGCCAGGCACTGGCACGGCAAACCCTCACCCTCAACTTAAGATTTAGAGTTATGTCAAGCTGCCGACTGATAGGGACAGTAGGGTTGCGCGTAGCCCAAGGTCAATCACTGGTCACCATCCCCGCACGGCGTGTCGCGACCCTCGGGCGACTGGTCATCGCCCGGTCACCGCGGTGGCGGGGTCGCTGACGTCGTAGTAGCGGGCATGCGTGCCCAGCAGCGCGCTGAGCTCAGCCGCTTTCTGCGCGGCATCCGCAGGCCCGCCCCAGACCACCGTGATGCCGCCAGCCAGCTGCAGCGTGACAGTGACGCCGGCCGCCGACACCGACCTGACCTCAGCCCGCAGCGGGGCAGGCAGGCTCTCCACCACCAGCGCGGCCGCGCGCACGGCAAGACTGCCGCGCAGCACCAGCGGCGGAGACGTCAGCAGTGCAATCCCGGCGGGCACAGCGGCAGCCGAGGAGACGGTCACGCCGCCGGAGTCGATCAGCGCATAGCCGGAGGCGGCCGGCACCGCCAGCACCGGGACGCGTGGCCGCACGGCGATGACCACGCTGTCCGGAAACGACCTCGACACCCGCGCCGACAGCACCGCCCGGATGTGCTCAACGCGGCGGGCCGCCGCAGCCGTGTCCAGCCGGGCCAGCGGCGTGCCCAAGGCGATGGCGGCCGCCTCTTGCAC
>JBAUAR010000376.1:0-7937 GCA_049675875.1 Streptosporangiaceae bacterium | reverse complement strand
GCTCAGCACCGACACGCTTCGCAGGTCGGCCGGGTCAGGCGTCCGGGTGATGAGGTTCATCTCAACCAGCCGCCCGATGACGCGGGACAGCATGGTGGGATTGATCCGCTCCCGCTCACCGAGCTCGGTCAGGCCGAGCGGCCCGCGCGCCACGATCAGGCCGAGCGCCGACGCCTGCGATGGCGTCAGACCCTCACCGGTCGAGGAGGCGTTGAGCTCGCGGGCAAGCTTGCTGACGATCCCGCGGAGGCGAATCACGCCCTCGTCGTCCATGCTGAAATCCTACCGTCCTTAACTAGTTGCCTGCCGGCAAGCAGCTTAGGGCAAATAAAGTGCAAAAACAGCGCCTTAGCCATGCGATTCCGGAATGGCGAGCGGGCGGCTTAGACTCCCCAGGTGAGCGCCGCTTCGCCCAGTCCGCCAGGGCAGAGCGCGCGCGTCCCTGGCATGTTAGCCAGGCCACGCGTCAGCAGGTTGTTGTCCGCCTCCTACCAGCGCCGGGCAACGCTCGTGGTCGCCGGCCCGGGTTACGGCAAGACCACGGCGCTGGCCGAGATCGCGGCCAGCGGGACCACCCGCTGGGTGCGGCTCAGGCCAGCCGATGCCCAGGCAGAGTCGCTGGCCGGGCGCGTCGCCGCCACGCTCGGCGAGGCGCCCGCAAGCGGGCGCTCCGCCATCGCAGCGGCAACCGGGTCGGACGATCGCATGGTGCTGGCGGAACGGGGCGCTGCCCACCTCTGCGAGCTAGCTGACCGGCTGCCCGCCGACCTGCTCCTCATCCTCGACGGCGTTGAGCACGTCGCTCGCGACAGCGCGGCGAGCCACCTCTTGCGGGTCCTGTCCCTCGAAGCGCCCTCGCACCTGCATCTGGTGCTCTCCGGCCGCAGCCTGCCCGAACTCGGCCTCGGCGATGCCCAGGGACGAGGCGAGCTGCTCGAAGTCGCAGCGCCCGACCTGAGCTTCACGGTCAGCGAGTCAGCCGAGCTCATCGAGATGCGGTTAGGCGAAGCCGCCAGGCCGCTCGCGCCAGGGTGCTGGTCGCTGACGACAGGCTGGCCCGCTGCGCTGCAACTGCTGCTGGACCGGCTCGAGCGGCTCGATCCCGGCAATCGCGTGAGCGCACTCGAGCGTCTCCGGCAGGACCGCGGCCAGCTGTGGCGCGCATTCGCGCGGGACCTCATCGGCGACGAGCAACCAGCCTCCCGCCAGGTGCTGCTGGCAGCCTCGCTCGCGCCACGGGTCGACGCCGGCCTGCTCGGCGGCGCCGGCCTGATCACGACCGCCGATGACCTCGCTAGCCTGCGGGAACGCGGGCTGCTCGTGGAAGCCGGCGAGCCGGGCTGGTACCGACTCTCGCCGGTGCTGGCAGACGCAGTAGCCGCACGCGCCATGCCCGCGGAGGCCGCGGCGCTCCGCGGGCGGCTGGCCGGCTGGCTGGAGGAGCGCGCCCGGCTGGAGGAAGCTCTCGAGTGCCACGCCGGAGGCTACGCCGATGCCACCCGCTCGTTCCTCACCCGACGCGGGCCCGCCCTCATCCGGACTGGCGCAGCGGCACGCGTGCTGGAAGTGCTGCGCACTCACGGCACCGGCGGCGACCCTGGCCTGGACGCCGTGCTGGCCGAGGCCCTGCAGGCGGTCGGAGAATGGGATGCCGCGATCGACCTGTTCTCCCGGGTCGAGCGATCCAGCGGCGCAACTGCGCTGCCGTCGCGCATCGCCTGGCGTTATGGCGTGCTGCTCTACCTTCGCGGAGACTCCGCGGCCGCCGCGGCCACGCTGACGGCGGCCCACGACGCGGCCGCGCTCGGCGCCGACGACGCCATGGTGTCGGCGTGGCTGAGCACCACGTACTGGAACCAGGGCCAGGTCGACGCGGCGGACGATCTCGCCAGGACGGCGCTGCATCAGGCCACAGTGAGCGGCGACTCGTGCGCGGTGGCCGCGGCGCATGTCGCCCTCGCCCTTGCCGCGGCCAGCCGCGGCGAACGGGAGCGCAATGAACGCGAGTATCGGCTGGCGCTCGCGGCGGCGACCGACGGCGGCGACCGAGTTCAGCTGGCCCGGATCCATGCCAACCTCAGTTCGCGCGCCCTCGAGACTGGCGACTACGCCCGCGCCATCACCGAAGCAGACCAGGCGCTCGAGACCGGCTCGGGTCACCGGTTCTTCGCGGCGCTCGCGCTCATCAACAAGGCCGACGCGAACCTGCGCCTTGGCCGACTCGATGACGCCCGCGCCGCCATCGCGGACGCTGACGCGATATGCGCGGCCCTCGGGACGTTGCTCGCGGCGATCCCGCAGGTCCTCTCCGGCGAGATGTACCGCCAGCGCGGCGACCTGGTGCGAGCCCGCAGCTCGTTCGAGCGAGCCCAGGCGCTCGCCGAGGCTGGCGACGATGCGCACACGCTGGTAGTCGCGCTCTGCGGCCTCGCCAAGGTCATCGCCGCGGAAGATCTGGCTGCAGCGCGCAAGGCGGTGGCTGACGCGCTGGCCAGGGCGTCCGGCCTCGAGCGCGCGGCCGCACTCTGCGCCGCTGCGGAAGTGGAGCTGCGAGGCAGGGACAACCTGGCCGCTGAGGCGTTCGCGCGGCAGGCGGAGGCGCAAGCCCGCGCCACGGCCGACCGGGCGGCACTGGCTGAGTCACTGGAGCTCCAGGGAGCAGCAGCGCTCGGCGTGACCAGCGAGGCGCGGCTGCGCTCCGCCATCGAACTGTGGGAGGACGTCGGCAATCCGATCGCAGCGGCACGCGCTCGGCTGACCCTCGCCATCCGCGTCGACGATCAGCGCACCGCCGCTGCCATCCGGCAGGAGATCGGTGCGATGGGTGTGGCGCCAGACCTCGGTGTGCCCGGACTACTAGCGCTGGACTCGCCGGGCAACGCCGAGGTGGCCGTCGTTGCGCTCGGGCGCTTCGCGGTCCTGCTGGCAGGTGAGCCAGTTCCGCTGGCCGCATGGCAGTCCCGGAAGGCCCGCGATCTGTTCAAGCTGCTGGTCGCTCGCAAGGGCAGGCCGCTGAGCCGGGATGCTGCTGCCGAGGCGATGTGGCCCGATGAGGCGGCCGATGCGCTGGGTAACCGCCTGTCGGTTGCCCTGAGCACCATCAGAAAGGTGCTGGATCCGCAACGCCGCCGCCCTGCCGACCACTACGTCGTCTCCGACGCCCGGACCATCGCGCTTCGGACCGACCATATCGACATCGATCTGATCGAGTTCCTGCGCGTCACCGACAACGGCAGCGAGCTCGTGGCCAGCGGCGAGCGCGACGCCGCGGAAAGGCCGATGCGCCGGGCACGCCAGCTCTACGCGGGCGACTTCCTCGAGGAGGACTTGTACGAGGAATGGGCGGTCGAGGCCCGCGAGGACGCGCGGACCCGGCTGCTCGTCGTCCTGCGGCTGCTGGCCCGGCTGGCAACAGACCGTGGCGATGACGAGTCAGCCGGGCAGTACCTGGGGCAGCTACTGGAACGCGAGCCCTACGACGAGGACGCGTGGCTGTCGCTGGTTGCCGGGCAGCGCCGCCTTCGCCGGCATGGCGAGGCGCGCAGGCACTATGCCACGTACGCCCGGCGCATGGGCGAGCTCGATGTGGTACCGGTTGCGCTGGCTGACGCCGCCGACTGGCGACCTTAAGGCGGCCTTCAGGCAAGTCAAACTCCGGCCCGGATAGTCGGGGGTGCAAACCTTCATCCGGGGAGGACCAACCATGTCGCGTCACCGCATTGCACTGATCGCCGGGCCCGCCGCGCTGCTGCTCGCTGCCTGCGGTTCGGCCGTACACCCAACCGGGTCGCCGACGCCGGCGGCACACTCCGCTGCTGTCAGCAAGCCGCCGGCCGCCGCGCCAGCCGCCGCCGCGACGACATCGAGCACCGGCCTCTCGGGTACCTGGAACGGCCAGTACAGCGGCGCGTTCACCGGCACCTTCACGCTGACCTGGCAGCAGTCGAGCTCGGCTCTGAGCGGGACCATCCAGCTGTCGACTGTGGGCGGCACGATTGGCATCCATGGCACGGTCACTGGCAGCACGATCAAGTTCGGCACCGTCGGATCGACCGACATCACGTACTCCGGCTCGGTCGCTGGCAGCTCCATGTCCGGCAGCTATCAGGTTCAGACCGCGAACGGCTCGGCCGACGGCTCCTGGAGCGCGTCGCGAGCCTGAGGGGTGCCGCGGGGGGCGTGGCCGTTCCGCAGCTGAGCTGCCCGCGGAACGGCCCCGGGTTGCCTCCGCAGAACTAGTTGCCTGCCGGCAAGCAGTGTAGTGTTACCCAGCAGTGGCTGAACAGCTTGCGCACGTAGATGCCGCCCGCGAGCCGGTCGCGGATCTGCCGGCTCACGGGCGAGTCCTGCTTTTCGCCACGGTCTCTATCGCCCTGTTCATGGCCTCGGTCGACCAGACCATCGTGGCGACCGCACTGCCCGCCATCCAGCATGACCTGCACTCGCAGGTGAACTGGAGCGCCTGGACCATCACCGTGTACGCGCTCGGCCAGGTGCTCGTCATGCCGCTGGCCGGCAAGTTCGGCGAGCAGTACGGCCGCAAGAAGATCTTCCTCGGCGCTGTCGTCCTGTTCACCAGCGCATCCCTGTGCTGCGGCCTGGCCGACAACATCTACCTGCTCATCGTGCTCAGGTTCGTCCAGGCGCTCGGCGGCGGAGCGTTCATGCCGTCCGCGACCGGGATCATCGCAGACCGGTTCGGCACGGGCCGGGACCGGGCGCTCGGGCTGTTCTCCAGCATCTTTCCGATCGGGGGGATCGTCGGCCCGGTGCTCGGCGGCGTCTTCGTCACCTACTGGTCCTGGCGCGGCATCTTCCTGGTCAACATCCCGGTCGGGCTGCTGCTGCTCGCCCTCGGCGCGGTGGTGATCCCGCACATCCCGCAGCGTCCCGACCCGCACCTGGACATCCGCGGCGTCGTGCTGCTCGGCATCACCCTGTTGTCCGGCATGCTCGGAATCGGCTACCTCGGCGGGGCACGCAGCAACGCGCTCAGCGTCTGCTTCCTGCTACCCGAGTGCGTCGCGGTCGTCGCTGCGACGGCGTTCGTCCGGCACTCGGCCAGGGCGCCGTCACCGTTCGTCTCGCTGCGCTTCCTGACCGGTCCCGGCTTTGGCGTCATGAACCTGCTCAACTTCCTGTACGGCAGCGCCGTGCTCGGCTTCGGGCCGCTGGTCCCGCTGTACGCCGAGACTCGATTCCGGCTGGCCGCGCTGCCGGCCGGCACGCTGCTGACGGCCCGCGCCGTGGGCATGATCGCGGTGGCCGCGGCGTCGGTCTGGATGCTGCGCCGCACCGGCTACCGGTGGCCGATCGCCGCCGGCTTCGTGCTGTGCGCCGTCGGACTCGTCGGCACCGCATCGGAGCCGCACGGGCTGTCTACCTATGCCTGGCTGGCGCTGGCAACCGGCGTCTGCGGCGTCGGCATGGGCGTGGCGACGCCTGCCGCCAACAACGCCACCCTGCAGCTCGCGCCGGAGCACGCCGCCGCGATCGCCGGGCTGCGCGGCATGTTCCGGCAGGCCGGCGCCATTAGCGCGGTATCCGTCACGGCCGCCGTCGTGGCCCGCAGCGCCGATCCCGGCATCGCGCAGGCGCACGTCTTCCTCGTGTTCGCGGCGATCACCATCTGCTCGCTGCCACTGGTCCTGCTGGTACCCGAGCACCGCGGCCGCTGGTAACCCGTCAGCTCCGCTTCGCCGGCTCGCTCTTGGCGCGGACACTGGCCTCGATCGCGTCGCCGAGGTAGTTGTCCACGTTGCGCCAGTACACGAATGCCCGCTGCAGCACCAGATCGGTCACTCCCTTGAGCTAGTGCCCAGCGACGTTGCCGACCAGCCGGGTGCGGGCCGCGTCGCCGGGCACCTCGCGGACCAAGGTGCCCGGCTGGAGCTCGGCGCTGGCGGGACGGGCCGGTGGTCTGGTATTCCGTTCCTAGCCGTCGAATCCGGAGGTGCCCGCCCATGGCGTCGTTCCTAGCCGAGATTCCCGCTCGCCGCGCCGCGCTGGAGGACAGGCACCGGCCGTGGCGGTCGCGCACGGTGTCGGCGATGCTCGACTCGGTCGCCGCGGATTACCCGGACCGCCCGTTCGTGATCACCGAGCAGGGCACGCTGAGCTACGCGGAGCTGGCCGGGTGGTCGGCGCGGCTTGCCCGCGGGCTGGTCGCGGCGGGCATGCAGCCAGGCGAGCGGGTCGGCCTGTTCCTGCCGAACGGTGCGGAGATGATCGCGGTGCGGTTCGCGGTGGCCAGGGCCGGCGCGGTGGCGGTACCGATCAGCTTCCGGCTGCAGGCCCGCGAGCTGGCCCAGCTGCTGTCGCTGTCCGAGGCGAGCGCCCTGATCAGCATGGAGAAGTTCCGGGACATCGACGCGCTCGCGGCGCTGGACGCCATCGCGCCCGGCTGGGACTCGCCCGGCGGCCAGCCGGCACTGCCGAACGTGCGGGTGATCGCGACCGCGCCGGAGTCGGGCGGCACGGGCCAGCGACCGGGTGCGCTCACCCTCGGGCAGCTCGAACTCGAGCCGGACCCCGCGCTGGATGCCGAGCTGGCCCGGCGGGCCGCGGCAGCACAGCCCGCCGACGTCTCGACGATCTTTTACACCTCTGGCACCACCGGAGTCCCCAAGGGCGTGCTGTCAACGCACGACATGGAGCTGCGCAGCGCCTACGGGTCGGCGTACACGCGGGCGTTCGAGGACGGCCGCCGCATGCTGTTCGCGCTGCCGCTCAACCACTGCTTCGCCTACATCGAGGGCCTCATCGCTGCCATGTTCGTGGCGGGCACGGTCATCGTGCAGGCGACGTTCGACCCGGCGGCCTCGCTGGCCGCGATCGAGGAGCACCAGGTCGGCGAGGCGCTGTTCGTGCCGACGATGAGCCTCGCCGTCGTCGCGGCGGCCCGCACGTCCAGCCGCGATGTGTCCTGCCTGCACTCGGTCATGTCAGCCGCCTCGTCTGCGCCCGCCAGCCTGTGGAGCGAGCTCGGCAAACTTCTCGGGCTAGAGCAGCTCGTCACTGCCTACGGCATGACCGAGACGTCGGCCGCGAGTACGTTCACGCTGCCAGGCGGACCGCTGGACGACCTGGAGCAGACGGTCGGGTATCCCAAACCCGGCGGGATCGCGAGTGACCCGGAGCTAGACGGCAGGGTGATCGAGTACAAGACGGTCGACCCCGTCAGCGGTGCCGACCTGCCGCCCGGCGCCGAGGGGGAGCTCGCCGCCCGTGGCCCGGTCATTACCCCCGGCTACTTCCAGCAGCCCGAGGCGACCGCCGCGGCCATGCTGCCGGGTGGCTGGCTGCGCTCCGGTGACCTCGGCTACGTGCGCGCCGACGGGGCCCTCGTACTGACCGGCCGGGCCAAGGACTTGTACAAGTGCGGCGGCGAGCTGGTGATGCCGGCCGAGGTCGAGGAGGTGCTGAACCGGCGCGCCGACGTGGTGCAGGCGTTCGTGGTCGGCGTCCCGGACGCCCGGATGGGCGAGGTGGGCTGCGCCTTCGTGGTTCCAGAAGCGGGCGCCGAGCTGGACCAGGCGGAGATCATGACGGCCTGTCGCGCCGAGCTGGCCCGGTTCAAGGTGCCGGCGTACGTGGTCAGCCTCAGCGCCGACCAGCTGCCGCTGACGGCGTCCGGGAAGGTGCAGAAGTTCCGGCTGGCCCAGCAAGCGATCAAGCAGCTCGGCCTGTGACGCGATCGGTCGTGATCCGGCCGACGCGGCTCCGAGTGCTGCCAGGCGGCCCGACAGGCGTAGCGCTGGCGGGCGCCGGCATGTCAGTGCCCGAGCAGGTGCGGTCCAACGCCGCGATCGCCGAACGGCTTGGCGTGGACGAGCGGTGGATCACCCGGCGCACCGGTACGAGCGAGCGGCATGTCGCGGCGGCGGGCCAGCGGCTCGACGAGTTCGCGGCGCACGCCGCCCGCGCGGCGCTGGCGG
>JBAUAR010000375.1:0-5707 GCA_049675875.1 Streptosporangiaceae bacterium | reverse complement strand
AGCCAGACCGGTGGATCCCGGGTCGCCAGGGTCGCCCTTGTCTCCTTGCGGGCCCGCCGCGCCGGTGGCACCGGTAGCACCTGCCGGCCCGGTGAGGCCGATCGGGCCGGCCGGTCCCGCCGGGCCGGTGGCGCCCGTCAGGCCGGTCGCTCCCTGCTGGTTCCAGCTGATCGCCGTGGTGCCCTTCGGGCAGCCGCTGCCCGCATCTTGCAGGACGATCACGTGCGAGCCGTTGACCGCTGCGTTGGTGTAGCACCCGTTGACAACCCCGCCCGACACCGGGCCTGACGCTGCCGCCGCATATGCTGTGCCGCCCACCGCCAGGAGCCCGGTAGCTCCCGTGGCCAGTAGTACTATCCGTGCGCTCATCGCCGTTCCCTCTCGTTCATGGCTGGTGGGCGTGACGCTACGGACCCGGCGAGCCAGCGTGAACGTGGGAAACCACACGGTTTGGCGGCAGCTGCTGAGCTGGGTGTATACCCGCCTGCGCACTTGAGGTCCGTTGTTACGGGGTGGTGAAGGCCTCAGCGACGCTGTCGTATACGAGCCCCGACTGGATCCCGGCCGTGACGACCGCGTGTGCTGACCCGGCCTGGTAGAGCGCGAAGCAGCTCTCATCCCGCGGCACGAAGATGGCCTGGACAAAGTGGATGTCGACGCCTGCGCGGGCGGTCTCCTGCGCTCCGGCGCGCACGCGCGCAGCCACGTCGGCGAGGGATGTGTCAGCCGGTAGGTAGAACTCCGCGAGGTAGAGCACATTGTGCAGGGTAGGCAGCGGCGCACCGACCGTAAACGCGGAGATCCACATCTTCTGGGAGCGCTCAGCCGCCATCTCGCAGCCGCGCGGCAAGCTCGGTGCGGGAACGAACGCCCAGCTTGGCGTATGCCTTGGTGAGCGTGGACTCGACGGCGCGAACGGTCACAAATAGCTCGGCCGCCACCTCGCGGTTGCTCATTCCCCTGGCGACGAGCTCGGTCACCCGCCGTTCAGTGACCGTGAAGTCAGCCGACCCGGCCGGCCGGCCGCTGAGACGAGCTAGCTCAGCCCGTGCCCGCGCCGCCCACAGCGGCGCGCTGATGGCATCGAAGATGCCGATCGCCTCGGAAGTCGTGGCCCGGGCGGCGCCGCGCTGCTTGAGCCGCCGCTGAACTCCGCCGAGTACGAGCAGCGTCCGGCCCCGGTCGAGCGGCTGCGGGGACAGCAGGTCCTGCAGCCGCACAGCCTCGGTGAGCTCGGCTGCCGCGGCATGCAGGTTCCCGCGCGCCGCGGCCAGCGCGCCGTGGCAGCGGGCAATGAGCGCCGCCGTCACGGGGTCGCGCGAGTCTCGCTCCAGCTCCGCGAGAAGAGCGGCCGCCTCCTCCAGCTCGCCGGCCCCGATCAATGCCTCCACCGCCTCAGGCACGACACCTTGCGTGCTGGGGTGATAGCGCCAAGCCAGCAGCAGGCCGATCAGCGGGCGGAATCGCCCAGCGGCTGCCCCGCTGTCGCCGAGCGCCAGGTCCAGCGAGCCGAGCAGCGCCCGGTGCAAGGCGACGTAGGGCTGCTCTCCGGACCGCCTGGCCACATCGACGCCTTTCTCGGCCAGGTCGCGAACCCGATCTACCTGCCCCAGCTGCAGCGCTGCACGGCCGCCGGCCAACAGCAGCGCGCGCATGGACCGATGGTGATCCAGCTGCTCGGTGATCTCCAGCCCAGCGGCGGCAAGTTCGGCGGCCAGGCTAGCGTCGCCGCGCCGTCCTGCCACCAATGACAACCGCAGCAAGGCGTCCTGCCTTGAGTACTCGGCTCCGCGCCCCTCGGCCCGAGCCAGCATCCGGCGCAGCGCCGCTTCAGCCTCATCCTGGCGCCCCTGAGTGAAGTGCCAGATGCCGGCTATCCCGCTCGGCGGGCGGAGCAAAGAAGCGCCGCTGACCTCCTCAAGCTCAAGCGCGCGGTGAAGCTGGCGTTCATCCACCTCCGCGCCGCAGACGATGTCGCAGAAGAACGCGTGCGCGAGTGCGCCGGCAATCAGGGCGGGATCCCCGGTGCGCTCAGCAGCAGCCAGTCCTTTCACGGCTGCGGCACGTCCGGTCAGCAGACCTCCCTGGACCATCAAAATGTCGGACAGGCCCAGGTGAATATCCGCGGCAAGTGCCAGATCGTGGCCGGCTTCGGCCAGCGCCTGTTCAGACAGGCGCTCTGCCTCCACCACATCTTCCTCGCGCAGCCACGCGAGCTGGCTGAGCGCTCGTGCCCGGTCCGGCCCAGCCGGCTGCGACGAGATCAGACGCTGCAGTGAGGCTGCGGCTGCTCGGGTCTCCCCGGCTACGGCGAGCTCATGCGCCGCCGCCAGCCGGCGGCGGAAACAGCCGGCCGGCTGATCCTCAGGCGTCAGCGACGCGGCCAGCTCGAACAGCTCGGCCGCGCTCGCCGGGGCTCCCCGGCTGGCGGCTGAACGCGCGGCGTCATCTAGTTCCGCGGCCACGGCAGCGGATGGCCCTGTGGCGCCGAGCGCCCGGTGCCTGGCCCGCTCCTCGGGCAGCCGGGAGACACGAGCGGCGATGCCGTGCAGCTCCCGCAGGCTGGCCGGCGGTATGGACCCGGCCACCGCTGCGGCTAGCAACGGGTGGGAGAACCGTAGCCGCCCGCCTTCCAGCTCAAGCACGCCTGTCTGGACCGCGGCGTCCAGCGCGCCGCCCTGCGCCCCCGCGGCCAGGTACTGCTCGAAAGGCGCATCCGGCATCACCGCGACCAGCCGCACGGTGTCCAGCACGGCCGGAGGCAGCTCGCCGAGCCGCTCGCTAACCAGGCCGCTGAGGGTGTCGGGCACGGGCAGGGCGCCAGTCCCGGCACCGGTAATACCGCGCCGGGCGAGCGCGCGAGCGATCTCCAGCGCAATGAACGGGTTGCCGCCTGAGTCCGTCTCGACCCGGCGCAGCATCTGATGCGAAAACGAGGTCCCCACCCGGGTGCGCAGCATCCCGTGCAGCGCGCCGAGGCTCAGTGCGCCCACCGGCAGGAATTCAGCAGGCTGCCGGGCACGGTCCAGCTCGAGCGGCGTTTCGGCTCCTGGGCGGCTGGTCCGCTGCGCGCAGAGCAGACCCACGGGCTCGCTCTCAAGACGGCGAACGGCGAACCCGATGGCTTCGCCGCTGGGCCGGTCGAGCCATTGCACATCATCGATGACGACCAGCACGGGGGACGACCGCGCCAGGACGCCCAGCACCGACCGGAACGCCGCCGCGATCACCATGGGCTCCGGCGGGTCCGCGGGCGTCTCCTGAAGCAGCAGCGCCATGCTCAGCGCCCGGCCCTGCGGCACTGGCAGCTCACTGATGACAGATGCCAGATACGGCGCCAGCAGGTCAGCCAGCCCTGCGAACGCCAGCCGAACGTCGCTGGGCGCCGGCAATGTCTGCAGCACCGCCCAGCGGCGCTCAGCCGCCATCGCCGCGCCGGCTCGCAACAGTGTCGTCTTGCCCGCGCCGGCGGGTGCGGCGAGGACCAGCGAGCCAGGCGAAAGCGCGACGACGTCGAGAAACGTGCCGATGGCTCGCAACTCGGCGTCACGCCCGAAGATCTGCGCTGGCATGGGCCGAGCGTACGTGGGCCTGGGATCGGCTGCTGGGAGCCGCGTCGGCCGGCGTTCGCTGCCGCGGCATGTGCGGCTGCAGGGCTGCGTCTGCTCTGACCTGGAGAGACGCATTCGGCTACGAGAATTGCGCGGCTGTTCTATCGCGAGTCGTTCGGCCCCGACCCTTGGTGCTCCGCCCCGCGAGATTTCGCACCTCACCTATCACGCAGGCTGGTCACGCCGTGGTGCATTGTTGTGGATCTTGTCCAGCTGAGTCCTGCTCAGTCGCATGTCGTGATCATGATCTTGGCCTGGGCCGGCAAGCCTCGGAGGCGGCCATCTGAGCGGCGCATCGATCTGTCGGGCTGTGTGGGGTCAGTCGGCCGCGCAGGTCCCTGAGTACCCAGCGTGCACATTCACGGCGTTCGGGGTATGGCCAAGACCAAGGGGTGGGAGGCCGCAGAACGGCTCGACCAGGCGCGTCGACCGGACATGGCGACAACATTGCGGGCCGTGCCTCGGTCAGGTGCCTTTCTCATGGTCCGTCCCGAGTGAGGACAACTGGCCACACACCAGCGTGATTGTCGCTATGACGTAGCAAGGCGCGGCGGCGGCCCGGCCGGCCATCGCACTGCAGATTAAGGTGATGGACAAAATGCCAAGCCCTCGGCGGATCTTCGAGGAAATCTTCGATAACGACGAAGCGTTTCGGGTTTTCTGCTCTGTCGCTGCTAGCGGCGAGAAGCAGGGCGGATGGGAAAACAGCCGGATCGCCGCGCTTGTGCCGGACACGCACCAGGATCTGGCGCCGAAGATTGCCCGCCACGGCGCCGACGAGGACAAGCACGGCCGCATATTCACCGCCCTGCTGCGCAACAGAGGGCTCGAGCCCGTCGACGTGCCCTGGGACACGGACTACACCATGCGGCTTGAGACCGCTGGCATTGGCCTAGCCCACAGCCGGCTGCGCGGCGACCAGAAGCTGACCGAAAGCGACATCATCACCTATCTCGCACACAGCCGGGTGACTGAGCAGCGCGCCTCGGAGCAGATGCAAGCTCTGCGCAAATACGTCGGGGACCGGCCGGACGTGGGCCGGGCCGTCACGATGATCTCCGACGACGAAGACAACCACCTGGCCTACTGCCACGAGGAACTGCTGCGCCTAGCTGCTACTGGACACGCGGAGTTCATCCAGCGCACGCTGCGCACCTCCGCGCTAGCGGAGATCGCCATCTACCGCGACGTCAGCAAGGCGGTCATGGCCGACCTGGGTCGCATTCTCGGCTGGTCCAAGGCAAAGTCCGCCGTTCTCATCGCGGGGATCCAGATCGTCTACCTGTACGACCGGCTAGGCGGCTGGCGCCGCATGGTCTCGCTGCACATGCCTCGCCGGCGCAACGCCCTCGGCAGCCCAAAACTAGCGTACCGGACGTAGGCCGACGGTCTGTGCCGCATTCATAACTACGTCTCCGCCCGCGAGAACCGCTGCCGGTCAGTGGCGCGTGCTCGGGAGCAACAGGTACCACCCGCCGTGACCAGCTGCCAGCACTAGCGAGCCACTCCGGTACCCGCGCATCGCTCGGCTGCGGTGAATGCGCGCCCGAACGGCCTGCCAGCCGGCACCTGGCTCGTCACCGGCGCATTTCCGGCGGGCGCTCGCAGCACATCAGGAGCGGCGAGGCCGCCCGGTCACGGACCCCTGATCTGGGAATGGCGGCCACGCTCTGTGCGAGCCACGCCAATCGCCGATCTGCGCGGGTCAGCAGCCGGCGGGCCCGGCTGCGCACGCAACCTGACGGATCGTTGTGGCACTACCGCACGTTCGCGAGCCCTGGCTGGCAGGCCCACGCCGGGTCGGATCCGCCGGTATCCGATGAGCGAGCGCGTCCCCTGCCTGCTGCCAGGGGCCGGCGACAGCCAGGTCGTGCCGCCCGCCGACTGGGGACGGGGAGGCCTCCCCAAGCCATCTCAGCCGTTGCGCAGTCATAGGCAGTGCACAGGTCCTTGAAACCGTCCGGCAAAGGAGTTCGTCATGCATCTGCCCATTTCCCTGCGGCCGCTCATCCGCCCGGCACCAGCCCGCGGGCAGCCAGGACGCCCGGCAGCGCGCGCCCTGGCCGTGGCCGGCGGCATCATCTGCGCGGCGGCAC
>JBAUAR010000374.1:0-1581 GCA_049675875.1 Streptosporangiaceae bacterium | reverse complement strand
CATGGTGGACGAGCGCCTACCTGGGCGGCGGGGATACTGAGGACAACGGAAACCGGGCGCCAGCGGCTCGACGAAAATCGAGCGTTGCACCCTATCCACCTAGAAAAACACGCACTGTAGGCTTACGTCTGACACATGCCTTAATCAACCTGGAGCGGTCCCCGTGGTGATGGCAGGCTCACGCAATCCGCTGACCATCGACCGGATACGGCCGGCCTACGAGCAGGTTGCCGTGCAACTCCGTGAAGTTATCGCGTCCGGCCAGACCAAGCCAGGAGAGCGGCTGCCCACCGAGGCAGACCTGGCCAAGTCCTTCGGCGTGAGCCGGACCACGATCCGGGAAGCGCTGCGCGTCCTGACGTCAGAGGGCCTGATAGAAACCTCGCGCGGCACCACCGGGGGCTCGTTCGTCAAGCGCCTGGACCCGGCCCATGTCAGCGAATTCCTTCGGAACGGGTTGTCCGTGCTTGTCAGTACCGACGGCATTCAAGTCGCAGACGTACTGGACGCACGGGTCGCACTCGAAGTTCCGGCGGCGCGGTGGGCAGCAGAGCGTCGTACGGACGCCGAACTCGCCGTACTCGATCGGGCTAGCCATATTCCTCGCCTCAAGAACGGCGCTGTCGGAATACACCTTGAGCACACCGTCTTCCACCTGGCCCTGCTCGACGTTTCGCACAGCAAGCTGCTCGCCGCACTGGGCCGTCCGGTTTTCGAGGTGCTGATGGATCTGATGCAAAAACGTAACATGACTGCACCCCTGACCGCCGACACGGACGACGCGCACCAGCGCATCGTCGACGCCATCCGGCGCCGCGACCCGGACGGAGCGGCGGCGGCGATGGAGGAGCACCTTGCGTCCGTCGCCGATGCTTGGCGTACCCAGCTGAGCGGCGACGGGCTCGGAGCCCAGCGCCCCGTTCGACGACGCGGGAAGTCGGCACCGCCCGAGGCCTGACTGCGAGGTCAGGCACACTCGTCACCGTCCGCTGAAGCGCTGGGGTCTCTGACTTCCTCCGGTCCATCAGGCAGGTTGACGGCCGCTAGCCAGGCCAGCTATAAGTCTGATGTAAGCCTGTTAATTTGATCTGATTTAGCAGCCCTCGACATCTGTGCGAGGGCTCGGGCACTATGGAAAGTCTGTGATGGTGCGGTCGATAGGTGCGGAATGAGCTTCGTCCTTAGTCACAAGGTGCTACCGCCAGGTCTGCCGCGGGGGACGATTGCCAGGAACCGGCTGGATGAGCATCTCGCCAGTTTGCTGCACGGCCATGAGACGATCGGGATCTTCGCCGCCGCCGGGTCGGGCAAGACCGTCCAGGCGCAGATGTTCGCCGCCCGGTGCGGCTGGCCACTGGCCTGGGTGAGCCTGGATGCAGCCGACCGCAGCGCGACCCGCCTGCTCGTCTACCTCGCCGAGGCGCTGGCCGAGGCCAGCCCGAGCGCCAGGCAGATGGTAAGCGGATGGCTCGAGGCGAACTTTTCCGTCGACGAGGTCTCGGCCATGCTGGCCGAGAGCGTCGCCGACCGGCCGCTGCTTCTGGTCATCGACAACTGCGAGCACCTGGCCGCCTTCCCGGA
>JBAUAR010000373.1:0-2697 GCA_049675875.1 Streptosporangiaceae bacterium | reverse complement strand
CGCCGACGGTGTCGACTCTCGTCATGGGCGCGATCTCGATCATCCTGTATATCCCGCTGAACTTCATTTCCAAGGGCAACCCGATCGCTGACGCGGTCACCGCGATTGGCCTGTATATCGCGTTCTACTATGGGCTGACTGCATTCTCCTGCGTCTGGTATTACCGGCGCACGCTGACCAGCAGCGCCTGGAACTTCTGGATGCGCGGCATCTTGCCCGGGCTAGGCGGGCTGATCATGTATGCGGCTGGCTTCTACAGCCTGCAGAGCGACTGGGTCGCGAGCAACAGCTTCACCATGTGGACGGTTCCCGGCCTGCACTGGCAGATCGGCGGCATCTTCATCATCGCCGCACTGGCCGCGGCGGCCGGAGTGGTCGGCTTTGTCTTCATGCGCGTTACCGCCCCCGCCTTCTTCCGCAAGGAAACGCTCACCAGGACCAGTCCGGTGCTCGCCTTTAGCCAGGAGCTGTGAGCCAAGCCCACGCCCGGGGGCGCAGCGGGAAAACGGGTGTGGCCTCTGCATCGCGGGGCAGGGCAGGCGCGGCTCCGGGCAGGCCGTCGTGGCCCATCCGGTCGGGGCCAGTGCCGCTGCTGGCCGACGGTTTCCCCGCCAGGCTGGAAACTGCCCCCAGCCTGGCGGCCGGGCTGGCAGCCGGGACCGCGGTCGCGCTCGTCCCCGATCGAGCGTCGGCTGCGGCTGCGATTGCCGGCCCGACGGCTGCTCCCGACGCTCGGGACTGGCTGAGGTCGTCGGGAAAGACCCAGCTCGCCGTGGCTTTCGCCGAGTCCCTGTGGCAGTCAGGCGGCGTAGACCTGCTGGTCTGGATCGAGGCCACGAGCCGGGCCTCGGTGCTGGACGGCTACGCCGCGGCGACGGCCGCCGCGACCGGCCGGGACCAGGCGAGCAGCAGCTAGTCAGTCGCCGCTCAGTTCCTCAGCTGGCTGGGCGAGACGAGCCGTTCGTGGCTGGTAGTACTCGATGACCTGGCAGGCACGGCGAACCTGGAAGGTCTGTGGCCGGCCGGCCAGGCAGGTCGGGTGCTCGTGACCGCAACCGACGCAGCCGCAGTCCCCAGCGGCATGCGAGTCGTGCCCGTCGGGCCGCTCAGCCTGCGTGAAGCCACTACCTACCTGAGCGGCCGCCTGTCAGTCGATCCGGACAAGCGGCACGGCGCGATCGAACTAGCTCAGGACCTGGACTTCGAGCCGGTCGCGCTGGCCCAGGCCAGCGCGGTGATCGCCAGCTCGCCGCTGTCGTGCCGCGAGTATCGGGCCCAATTTGGGCGCAGGCGGGAGCAACTGGCGGAGTCCCCCGGTGTACGACCGCTGGCCGCGGCGGTGACGTGGACGTTCTCGTTCGAACGGGCCGGCGAGCTGGCAGCCGGCGAATCGGCCCAGTTGCTGCTGGCCCTCGCCGCGATGCCGGACGGGCACGGCATTCCGGAGACCGTCCTCACCGCACCCGCGGCGGCTCAATTTCTTGCGGACGGCGCTGACGTCCCGGCGAGCAGCGAGTCCGCCCGCACCGCACTGGCGGCGCTGGAACAGGTCGGCCTGCTGACCGTCGAACACGTGACCACTCCGCCGACGATCCGGATCAGCCCGGTCCTGCAGGCGGTGCTGCGCGCCGCGATGCCCGACGGCATGCCGGATCAGGCGGCGAGCTCGGTCGCGGACGCGCTGCTCCAGGCCTGGCCAGAATCGGAGCTGCCCGGCTGGCCTGCTTCCGGCCTGCGATCCTGCGTGGCGACCCTCCGGCAGATCACCGGAGACCTGCTGTGGGAGGGCGGCTTCCACCCCGTGCTCGTGCGGGCTGGGGACAGCCTGGACCGTGCCCAGCTGACCGGTCCCGCGGTGGATCATTGGCTCGACCTGGCCACGACTGGCGGCCGGCTGCTCGGCGGCGGGCACCCCGACACGTTGCTGGCCGGCCAGCGCCTGGCCGACGCCTACCTCGCGGCCGGGCGCGCGGACGACGCCGTTCCGTGGTTCCAGTGGGCACTCGACAGCCTGACCCACACGCTCGGGCCGGATAACCGTGACGTGATCGAAGCGCGGCGCCGTCTGGGTCACGCCCTCGTGGCCGCCCTCCAGTTCCCGGCTGCGATTACCGTGCTTGAACGCGCTGTTCCCCGATTCGAGCAGCTCTGCGGGCCCGCGCACGCCGACACGCTCGGCGCGCGAGACGAGCTCGCCGCCGCCTACCTTGCTGCGGGCCGACACCCCGACGCCATCCTGCTCTACCGGCGCACGCTGGCCGATCGGGAGCGGGTCCAGGGAGACCGGCACCCGCAGACCATGACGACGCGGCATGGCCTGGCCGACTCCCACCTGGCCAGCGGCCAGGCAAAAGAGGCAGTCGCGACCTACAAGCGGGTGCTGGCCGACCGGGAACGCGTCCTTGGGCCTGATCACCTGGACACGCTGACGGCGCGTCATAACCTCGGCGCCGCCTACCAGAAGGCGGGCAAAGCTGCGGCAGCAGAGCTGGCCTGCGAGCAGGCCTGGGCCGGGTTCGAGCGGGTGCTCGGTCCGAGGCACCCTGACACGCTGCGGAGCCGGGCAGAGCTGGCCCAGGTGTACCTCCAGCTGGGGCGCTACGGCGACGCCCGCGTGGTGCTGCGCGACACCATCGACCGCCTGGAGCGCACCCTGCCCGATGGCGATCCGCTGATCATCGAACTGCGCCGGAGCCT
>JBAUAR010000372.1:0-1828 GCA_049675875.1 Streptosporangiaceae bacterium | reverse complement strand
AGCGAGCTGCGCTGGCCGCCGGGCGAGCAGGCGTCGCGGCTGGCAGATCGGCCGTCAGCTGGGCCAGGTCCCCGAAGGTCCGTGCCTGCAGCGCACGGCCGGTGCGCTCGTCGAGCTCGTCGGACGTCAGCCGGCCGGCCTGGAAGTGCTCCCCGAGCTCGGTCAGCACCGCGTCCCTGTCGGCGTCCGACGCCCTCATGGCGCTCGGCGGGTACTGCCGAAGTCCCTCGCTCATCGCCACCACCCCTGCCTTGGCCCGTCACCCAGCTACCTGCCCCGTGACGCTCGGAGGCGGCGTGCTGCGCTACTGCCATTGTCGCGCATCCGGGCGGGACTTGCCGATGACAGATGTCACCAACAGCCAGCAGGCGAGTAACAGGCCCGCAGACCGGGCATGTTCACCGCACTGCCGGGCACGGTGCTACCGGCGGTCAGGCACGGGGGAACTGCCGCAGGTGACGCCGACAGCGCAGGGTCTTGACACCCTGCTGGCAGTCGCCCTGATCGCCGCGCTGGCACCAGCCATCATCGCGGTGCTGCCCGGCCCGCGCATCCCGCAGGTCGTGGTGCTGATCTTCGGTGGCATCCTGATCGGCCCGCAGGTGCTCGATATCGGGCATCCCGGCAGCATCTCGCTGCTCTCTGACATCGGGCTCGGCTTCTTGTTCCTGCTGGCGGGCTACGAGCTTGACCCCGGCCAGCTGCGGCAGCGATCCGGCCGGATGGCCATCACCGGCTGGCTGGTGAGCGCGGTGCTCGCGGTGGGGGCCGTCGCGGTGCTGGCCTCGTTCGGCTTCGTCCGCGACTTCGTGCCCATCGGGCTGGCGCTGACGACCACGGCGCTCGGCACGCTGCTGCCGATTCTGCAGGACAACGACATGCTGTCCGGCGGCTTCGGTGAGTACGTGCTGGCAGCGGGCGCCGTGGGCGAGCTGTTCCCGATCGTGGCGATCTCGGTCTTCCTGACCCGGCGCGCCGAGTACGTGGCGGTCGCGTCCCTGATTGCCGTGCTCGTCGCCGCGGCGCTGCTGACCGCCGCGCCGCGGCTGATCGGCGAGCCCCGCCTCCGGGCGCTGATCAAGCAGGGCCAGCGCGCCACCGCGCAGGCCACGCTGCGCTGGTCCATCGTGCTGCTCGTCGTGCTGCTGACGCTGGCCGCGCACTTCGGGCTCGACGTCGTCCTCGGTGCCGTACTGGCCGGGATCGTGCTGCGGCGGTGGACGCGCCGGATGGAGGTCGACGTCGAGCCGCTCGAGAGCAAGCTGGAAGCCGTCGGCTACGGCGTGTTCATCCCGCTTTTTTTCGTCGCGTCCGGCATGTCGCTCGACGTTCGCTCGATCATCCACAACCCGCTCCGGCTCGTCGTCTTCGCGGTGCTGCTGCTGGTCGTCCGCGGCCTGCCGTCCCTGCTGATCTACGCGCGGGTGCTGCCGCTACGGGAGCGGCTCGAGATGACCTTCATTACCGCAACCACGATGCCGCTGCTCATCGCCCTGGCCGCCATCGGCCTGAGCGACGGCGTCATGCTGCCATCGAACGCAGCCGCGCTGGTGGGAGCCGGGGTCGTCTCGGTCCTCGTGTACCCGGCCATCGCCACCATGCTGCGGCGCAGCGCCGTCAGATCCGGGCAGCGATGAACGCCGCGAGCGTGCCCAGGTTCTCCAGCGCGTCCAGGTTGAGGTCCTCGGCGGCGACGTCCACGCCGTAGCGGCGCTGCACCTGCCGCAGCAGCAGCGTGCCCGCGAGCGAGTCCAGCCCCGCGCCGCCGCTGAGCAGCGGGGTCGTCGCCGGCATGTCGCGCAGCTCGTCCCGCCCGGTGACCTCGGCC
>JBAUAR010000371.1:0-1956 GCA_049675875.1 Streptosporangiaceae bacterium | reverse complement strand
AGTTTCGGCACGTGTTCCGGGTCATGACCATCGTGTGGGGCATCGCCTACCTGGCTGAGGCGGCCGCCAGGGTCGTCATCGTCGAACTGACGTCGACCGGGACCGCCCTTGTCATCTCCAAGGTGATGCCGTACGCGGTGGCTGGCGTGCTGGTGGCGTGGATGCTCGGGTACGGCAACTGGTCGAAGCGCCGCGGCGAGCGAGTTGCCGTCCAGGCTGCCCAGGATCAGCTGACCCAGGCGGCCCGGCAGGCCACCGCGAGCGCTCAGCCGGCGCCCGAGTTTCCGCCCGTCGAGCGCGACGTCACGCCCTGACCGGCCACCTCAACGCAGACCGCCGGAGTTGCCAGCGCTCGCTGTCGCCGGGACAGTGCTGGTGGCTGCCTCGGGGTGCCGGCGGGCCTTGCCGGGCGGCGGCGGATGCAGCACAGCAGCCAGTGCAAGCGCGATGACCCCGGCCAGCGCCCAGGCGGACAAGATCAGCAGCGGATCGATGACGGCGTTGCTGTTGAAGTAGGTGACGTTCCGGACGGCGGGCTGCGCCGCGCCCGGCAGGAAGGCCCTGCCGAGGTCCGCGTACCAGGGCGTGATCATGCGCGGTCCGAGGGTGCTGCCCGATGAGGAGATGCCGACGGGAACGAACAGCAGCAGGACAACGACGTAGCCGAGTCCGCCAGCCCACCGCGTGGTCGCCGCACCCATCACGGCCGCTGCGAATGCCAGCAGCACGCCGATGCCGAATACTCCCCACGGCGCGCCCGTCAGGGCTCCGATCCCCGCGTCCGCGATCGCCGTGGCCACAGCCGCGACGATGACGGCATAGACCGCGATCATGACCAGGTGCCGGAACTCGTTCAGCCTGGTGCCGATGCGGCTGATCAGCGTGTTCCCGAACACCAGGCTGGGGGCAAGCAGGGCGGTAACGAAAAACACCTGAGCCAGCCCCTGCGGGTCACCAGAGTGCAGGGGGCGGATGTCCTGCACGGTCAGCGATGCGTGAGCGTTTGCCGCCCCCGCCTCGAAAGCCTTGATAATGGCGTTCGTCTCGGCTTCGCTCACCGCGGAGGCGACCAGCAGGTGCTGCACGGTCGCGCCCGGGACGAGCGCGGCATCGATACTGCGGCGGCCGATCCCAGTGCGCGCTGCCGTCTCAGACGGATAGCTACGGACGACGAATGCCCTGGGTGCCTGGTGACTCAGCGCGGCGCTGAGCCGGGAGGCCTGCGCGGGAGAACTGACCAGGCCAACCGGTACTGACCGCAGTCCCGGCGTGTGCAAGCCGCCGATGAACGACACGATGAACACCGCGCTGACGAGGGTCACGCCGAGGGCACTCATCAGCGCGGCGGCTGTGATCCTGCGACGTTCTTGCCGGTCAGCTGAGACTGCGGGGTTCGTCGCGGTGGCACCGTGCTGGGGAGGCTGACCACGCGGATCGCTGCCGGACGGCCGCGCCGACTCCGGCCCGCGCTGTTCCTCGGCGCCTGGCTCCCCCATTGTGGCCGCTCCCCGAAATGTGCAGCCGGCGTAGACCAACCGAAAACGCGTACCGGGCGGCGCCGACTGCCTCCTATGGCGGTTACCGATGCCCAATACCCGGCGCCGCCCGATCACATGCGCTGCTGCTCTGGGCGATCAGCCCGGGCCCGAGCGGAACGCGGAGCGCAGTCCGTTCCGGTCAGGCCCGCTGTCGGTGCCGGGCCGTAGCGTTGTGCTCATGAGTGACGCATTCGCTGCCGGAGACCGCTTCTTGCTCAACCAGGGTCGGCTGCTCGAACGCCGGCTGTTCGCCACCTGCTTCCTCGGCCAGCCCGCGGAGCTGGTGGTCAGCGCGCTGCTCGGCTACCAGAACCCGGACGGCGGGTTCGGCCATGCGCTGGAGCCGGATACCCGCTGCCCGGCGAGCCTGCCGGTCTACGTCGAAGTCGCGTTCCAGGCGCTGGCTGCGGCCGGTGTC
>JBAUAR010000370.1:0-1879 GCA_049675875.1 Streptosporangiaceae bacterium | reverse complement strand
GCGGGCTACCGCGCCGCCAGCCGGGGTGCCCCCGCAGTACGAGCCGCGCCAGCGTGCGGAGCCGTACCAGGACGAACCGGGCATCGATCCGGAGCCCGGACTGCGGGGCGACGCCGTGCTTGCGTCTGCCGCGCGGCATTCCTGGCCGGCCGTGCTGGTCGGCGGGCTCGGCCTCATCGCGCTGGGCATCATGCTGCTGGTGTGGCCGCACGCGTCCCTCACCGTGGTGGCGATCCTGATTGGCGCCGCACTGGTGGTCTCAGGTCTGGTCCGGCTGTACGAGGGCTTCACCGCAGGTCAGGAGAGCGGCGGCATGCGCGCGGCCTACGTGGTGATCGGGCTGCTGGCCGTGCTGGCCGGGCTGTACTGCCTGCGCCACCACGGGCTGAGCCTGTTCCTCGTCGCGTTCGTGACCGGCGTCTACTTCATCGTGCACGGCATCTCCGACCTCGGCGTCGCAATGTCGGCCAGGGTGCCGGGCCGCGGCCTGCGCGGCGTCCTCGGCGTCTTCAGCCTCGCCGCCGGAATCATCATGGTGATCTGGCCGGCCATCACGCTGGTGCTGCTGCTGACCATCGTTGCCGCGTGGCTCATGTTCTACGGCATCGTGCTAGCCAGCCTGGCGATCGGGCTTCGCAGGGTGGGACGGGCAGCCACACCCGGCCGGAGTGTGTCGGGTCGGCGGGTGGCGGGCAGCCCGGCGTAACCGTGGGCGCATCCACCCGCGAGGTCCGCAAGTCGGCCTATGGGTGTGAGTTTTGGATGGCTGGTGCCATAGAAAACTCACACCCATCAGCGGCTGCGCGGGGCGTTCGCGGTCACAACAGGTCGAGACGCCGACCTTGCGCGATCGCCTGACGCCGGTTCGCGACGCCGAGCTTGCGGTACACCGAGCTCAGATGCGTCTTGATCGTGTTGATCGACAGGAACAGCGACTCCGCGATCTCCTGGTTGGTCATGTGCGACGGCAGGAACCGCAGCACCGCCAGCTCGCTGTCGGTGAGCAGCGCGGCGGGCTGGCTGGCGGCCGGCCGGGACAGCCGGCCGTCGAACCGGTCCAGGATCCGGGCGGCGAAACCGGCACACCGGTTGGACGGCGAGATCAGCACCGTAAGGGCCGACCTGACGGCCGGCCCGGATAGCAAGAACGGCCCGCAGGCGTCCTCGGGCTCGGCGAGAGCTAGCGCCTGCGACAGCAGTTCGGCCGCCTCACTCGCCTGGCTGAGCCGACGGTGCGCGACCACGGCAGTCAGCAGCGCCATGATCCGGTCGATGGTTGAGCAGCTTCCGGCCGGCTCGGTGAGGACCGGCTCGACGAGCTTCAGCGCGGCTTTATCGTCCTCCTCGGCGATGAGCAGCCTGCCCTGACCGACGGCGACCTGCGCCCGCAGCGCCGGGTCCGCGGGACCCGCAGCCGGCGTGGGCCCGGCTACGTCCACGAGCGTCGCTCTGGCTCGCTCCCGCTCTCCGGCCGCGAGGCTGATCTCGGTGTCCAGCAGCGCCACCACGGCCGCAGCGCCACGGGGACCGACCTGTCCCTGGCCCGGCTGCGGGCTGGGTCCCCCGCCTGGCCGCGGGCTGGGGCCCGGGCCCGGTTCCGGACCCGGCGCTGCCCCGGATATTGCTGGCAGGTCGGCGGGCAGCGCCAGTCCAGCGGCCGCGTCGGTGAGCCACCTGACAAGGCCGCGGGCGCCCGGCAGGTTGCCGTCGGCGAGCGCCAGCCGGGCTCGCAGCAGCCCGCTGAACAGCGCAATCGACGGCTCACCCGCGGGCCGCGGCGCCATCGCCGCCAGCTCGGCCTGGTCGAGTAGCGCCGCGGCCTCGTCCAGCTCATCCCTGCCCAGGCTGACGGCGGCGCTGGCCAGCGCCAGCACCGGCG
>JBAUAR010000369.1:0-12817 GCA_049675875.1 Streptosporangiaceae bacterium | reverse complement strand
GGCTGCCCCTGCGCCGCTGCCGCCCTGGTGGGTAGCCGCGGCCACCATCGGCGTAACCAGTCGCATGAGGGCTGGCAGCGCGACGATCGAGAGGAGCAGCATGGCCATCCCGGCGACCTGGTCCACGAACGAGTTGCTCGACAGCGAGACGAACGCATAGGCGTAGATCGTCGCGGCGACCGGTTTATACAGCAGGAAGGCGAGCAGCCAGCCGCAGAACTTCGTGAACCACGCCTTGCCGGCCTCGGTGTTACTGGCCGCCGCGGTTATCGGAAGCAGGCCGGCCAGCAGCCCGAGCATCGCGATACGAACCACGAGCAGGAAGATCTGAGCAATCGAGGCGATGATTCCCACGAGGCCGAACACGATGACGAGGAGTACCGGCAGCGTCGGGTCCGTGAGGATGAGCAGGCCCTCGCCTGCTTTCACGACGCTCGAGCCACTCCCGTTCTGGGCCAGGCCCTGATTGATGATCCAGTTCGAGTACGCGTCCCCGGCCTCCGCGCCGAGCGAGATGACCGCGACACTCGCCGCTGTCGTCACGGCGAGATTGACCAGGCCGCGCGCGGCCAGCCTGGCGGGTTCAGCCCGTCGTTCGAGCGCGAGCCTGATCGCGGCGATCAGCAAGCCGATGACCCCGACGAAGCCGACGAGCCAGATGGTGTGGGATCGCAGGAACTCCGCACCGCCTGAGTTAGCCCCCGGCGTGGGGATGTTGGTCCACAAGCTCAGGCTCTGCCCGATCACCCATTTCTCCGCGTCCACCACCGCGTCGCCGATCAACGTCAGCACGCTGTTCGCGACGCCGGATCCGACGTCGCCTGCTGCGGAGCAGAACCAGCTGAGGAAGGAGGGACAGCCCACGACTCACACACCCGCCCAGGGGATGAATCCGGTGAGGTTCGGTACCTGCTGCACGTTGGGCCCTGGCGACCCGTCCGGCTGCAACTGCAGGCGCCAGTCGTCGGCAGACCACTGCACCGTCATGGTCGTCGCCTGCATCTCCCCGGCCGGTAGCTGGATGACGATCTGCACCACCGCGAGCGCGGGGGTGTAGGTGACGAACTGGAAGGCGGCGATCTGGCCGAACTGGCCTGGCTGTACGGTGACGTCCGCGCCGGGCCGTTCGGCCGCATAGACGTTCCGTCCGGTGCCGGGCATGACCTGCTGAGCGATGACTGCTTGCCAGTTCGTGGCCAGTGAATAGCGCACCGCTATCTGCACCGCTGCGAGCAGGGCTCCGGTCGGGGAGTGGGCGTAGCAGCGCGCCACGTCACCAGTGATCGCGGTCGGCCCCGCTTGCGGGGAGAAGGGCAGCGCGACCGTGTCATAGAGCTGCCACGTCACGCCCGCTGGTGCGGTGAGCGGGACTGCCTGCTGTCCGGGCGGCACCCCGCAGCCGCCCGCAGCGGCTGCCGGACTGGCCGCAGCGGCTGCCGAGTGGCTCGCCGGCCCTGCACGCTGGCCTGCCGGCGCGGGATGCCTGGCTGCCGAGGCCCCCCGCGACGCTGCCCCCGCCGCCGGGGACGCGGGCCGGGTGAGCACCGCCACAAAGGCAAAGATGACGATGCCGACCAGGACCGCAGCCGTGATGAGCAGCCGGGGCGTCAGCATCGGGCCGTCGCCGGTGGGCTGCTCGATGGTCATTCCCAGCGCTCCGCCGCGGAGCCTAGGAGAGACTGCCGACGAGCGCGGACGCCGTGCCGATGAGGACACAGCCGACCAGCACCCAGCCGAGTCCGGCCAGGTGCTGACCGCCTTCGCCGCGCTGGTGCCTGATGGCCATGCTGGCCGCGACCATGAGCACGCCGACGACGCAGGCAGCGGTGGCTATCCAGGCAATCCACTGCAGGATCGTCAGTAGCTGGGCCGAGCCAGGTGGCGCGGTGCCGGTGCCGGGGTTCGGGGCACCGGCGACCTGGAGCACCGCGGCGAGGATATGGTCACGCATCACGACCTCCGGTGATGATGCTGGTCAGCGACGCGGCCAGCTGGTGGTATTCGGCCGCCGGCCCATCAGCGAGATAGGCCGGCTGGCCGAGGCGGACCTCTTCGTGCCAGCCGATCTCCCAGGTCCGCGGAACTCCGCCTGCTACCAGGCGGGCCAGATCGTGCAGCTGCCGTGGCAGCCTGCCGGGCGCGTCGGCGGTCAGCACCAGGCCGATCAGCTCGACCTGGGGCGGCAACGTGCCCGCCGCCCACTGCCGCGCCGCTGTTTGCGCCGCGCGCAGGCCAGCCTCATGCGTCCGCGCCACGAGGACGACCTTCGAGCTGGCACCCGATGGCAGCACTGGCCAGTGCCGGAGTGAGTCGCGGCCGCTCCCGGTGGCAGCGAGGAGCGTGGTCACGCCCGCTCCGCCGTGACAGCCCGCCCACCACCAGCTTGCCCGGGCTGGCGGCCACACCTCCGGGGGGTACTCGGCTACCGGCAGACCGCCCGCGTGCAGCGGGTCGACCGCGGTCGGCTGTGGCCGGTCGGCGCCGTAGGACGGCGCCAGCACTACGCCACCGGGCGGGCGTGTTCCCTCGTCCGATTGCTGCGGGCGCGTACCGAAGTCGGTCACCCAGGGATTCGTTCGCGCCAAGTACGCTCCAGCAACCCGAGCACGGGCGACCATTCGGTGACGCACGCACTGCGCATGCGTCGGCCAATCCGATAATGGCCGGACTATAGGGCGAGGAACTGAGCCGGGGAAACCGCAGCCGTCAGTGCCTCGTGAGCACCCAGTGAGTTAGCAGGTCAGCCGCCGTGGCACGAGCACGGCAATTACCACTTGAATGGCCTTGCCATGAAACCAAGCACGACCGGGCCATGACGAGGCGAGCTGCGAGTCGGCTGCGGCCGCGCGATCAGCGCGCCGCTACGTTGGCCCGGCCACGTCGGCGCCGCGCCGCGCCCTGATGCTGCTGAAGGCCGCCGCCATCGGCGGCGCACTAGCGATCATCCTGTTCGTTGGCCTCGGCTTTGTCGTGGTGGCCTCGGCTATGAGCACCGCGGAGACGATGGCGGCGGAGCCGCCGCTCAACACCGCCAGGATTCCCCCGCAGTACGTGAAATGGGTCCAGGAGGCGGGCGCCGAGTGCACCGCGGTGTCCCCGCCGCAGATCGCTGCACAGATTCAGCAGGAGAGCGGCTGGCGGCCGGATGTGGTGAGCGACAAGGGCGCCGAGGGCATCGCGCAGTTCCTGCCGGCCACCTTCGCCGTGTACGGCCGGCCGGACGCGCCGGGTCCGTTGTCGCCGTTCAACCCCGGCGACGCCATCATGGCGATGGGCCGCTACGACTGTGCCATCGCGCGCGCAGTCGCGGGTGTGCCGGGAAGCCTGCTCAGCAACATGCTCGCCGGGTACAACGCGGGTGTGAACGCCGTGCTGGCCTACGGCGGCGTGCCGCCGTTCGCGGAGACGCAGCAGTACGTGGCCGACATCGAGGCGCTGATCCCCGAGTTCGAGGTCGGTACTCCAGTGGCCGGCGGCGCGTTCGCGCAGACCGAGATCGCGGCCGCTGAGCGGTACCTCGGCACGCCTTATATATGGGGCGGCGGCAACATCGACGGGCCCACCACCGGGCTGTCCGGCTCGGTCGCCGGGTTCGACTGCAGCGGCCTGGTCCTCTACGCGGTCTACCAGGCTTCGGGCGGGAAGATCACGCTGCCGCACTCCTCCGAGATACAGGCAACCATGGGCACGGCAGTACCGCCGTCACAATTGCAGCCCGGCGACGTCATAGCCATCCAGGTAGATCCCGGCGACTTCTCGCACATCGTGATCTACATCGGCGGCGGGATGGTGATCCAGGCGCCAGAGCCCGGTCAGGATGTCGACGAGGTGCCGCTCAGCGACTTCAGCGGGCTTGTCCAATCGATTCGGTGGTTCGGCTGATGAGAGGGGCTGCCGCGGCCGCAGCGCTCGCGGTCGCGGTCGCGACCGCAGCGGTACTCGCGGGGTGCGCGGCGAGCCAGCCTGGTGCGGCAGTGCCTGGGCACACCGAGACTGGTCACGCTGTGCCTGGTCACGCTGTGCCTGGTCACGCTATGCCTGGTCACGCTGTGCCTGGTCACGGCGCGGCGTCGCGTTCGACTGCCGCGTCGGCGGGCCGCGCGGGCGAGCCAGTCCCGGCGATCTCGCTGCCCGTATCGCTGCCCAGCCGGGACTCGGTCAGCTACGCCGACCCGACCGCGGTCAGCCGAGCGGCCGTCATCATCCAATGGACCATGGATACCGTCACCGACTCGAGCCAGTATCAGGCGGAGTTGCGGGCGGCCCCGTTCCTCACTCCTGCCTACCTTGCGCAGCTCAGAGCCAACCCGCCGGTTGCCGCACCCGGTTACCAGTGGAGTCAGTGGGCAGCTCACCGCGCCTACACCACCGTCAGCCCGATCGTCGAACCCGACGACCAGCCGGCTGACACGGCGACCACGGCGTACCGGCAGTGGGGCATCACCGTCACGCCGCGCGGCATCGGCGGCTGGACGGGCGCACCGCTGGCGGTCACGGTGTTCGTACAGCTCACCCGCGCCGGCTCGGGTGAACCGTGGCTGGTGTCCGCCATCCTGGCCGATCCCTCGTAGCGTCGCGCATGATCACGCCGTCCGCGCCCGCACCGGTACCGCCAGGCGCCGCGCCGCTCGAGATCGTCGTCACCGCTGCCGGACAGGCATGGGTAGGCCAGCAGACCGTTAGCGTGCCGGCCGGGACCGATCCGCGGGCCGCGGCCGCCGCGGTGCTTTCCGCCCTATCCCGGCAGCGGGGCCGCGACGTGCACGCGGTGCTGGTCGACACCGGACGCGGCGAGCGCCATCGCATGCTGTTCACCGCCGACGGCACGGTCATGCAGGCGGCGGAGGCGATGACCGGCGGATCGGGCGCCGCGACTGAGCCTGCCGGGGGCGGCGTGTTACTGCCGCCCGAGCCGCCGCAGCCGGTCGACCCCGCGGCGATCCCAGCCTGGCCGCACATCGACCTCGCGCTCACCGATGACGGGCACGTGCTGGTCAATGAGACGCTCGTCGCGGTGCCGTCCGGGGTAGCCGACCCGCGGGCCTTTGCCGTGTCGCTGGCCGCGGCAGAACTGACCCGACTCGGCCTAGCGCGGCCCGTACGGGCGACGGCGCGAGACCCTGACGGGACGGTCTGGCCCATCCTCATTCACCCCGGCGGCGCGGCGACGGACGCCGGTCCGCCCGAGACACCCGGCGCGGCAGGCAAGCGCGGCCGCCGCGGTTAGCTGACCGCGGACCGCCGCACCTGGGCGCCGCGTGCCCGCCAGCTCGGCAGGCCGCCCGCGAGTTCCGCGGCGAACGCACGGACGAGCGGATGCAGGTGGTAGACCGCCGAGCCGCCGTCGCTGCATATCTCGGCGAGCAGGCCGGCGTCCACGAGGCTGGCCGTGGTGCTCCGCGCGTGCGAGCCGAGCAGGGCGCAGACGGTTGTGGCCGAGAGAACCGAGCCGTCGATCGAGTCGCACGCCAGGGTGCTGAGCGCCGCGCGGGCCGCCGGATCCAGGTGGGCCGCGCTGGCGTTCAGGCGGGCGGCCACCGATTCATCGGCGAACGACAGTACCGCCAGCTTGCGGTCCGGATCGGCGAGCGTGTCAGCGAGCTCCGACAGCGTAACCAGCTGACCGCCCGCCAGCTGCCAGCCAGCGATGCGAATCGCTAGCGGCAGGTAACCGCAGGCCGCCACGATCGACTCCGCCGACCGCAGGTCAGCCTCGACTCGGTCGTGCCCGGCGGTCGCCGCCAGCAACTCGACGGCGTCCGCACTGCGCAGTCCCGCTAGCTCCTGCACGGCCGCCCCGTCGAGTCGCAACCGGGCGCGGGTGGTGACCAGCACGGAGGAGCCGGCGGTGCCCGGTAGTAGTGGCCGCACCTGGTCGGCGGAGGTTGCACCATCGGTGACCACCAGCACGCGCCTGCTGGCGAGCAGCGAGCGGTAGAGCGCCTCGCGCTCGGGGCCAGGAGGCGGCAGGCCGGCGGCCGGATGCCCGAGCGCCCAGACGATGAGCTGGCCGAGCACGTCCTGCGGGTCGCGGGGATCGGTGTAGCCGCCGAGTTCGACCCAGATCTGACCGTCGGGGAAGGACGGCACCGCTAGCTGCGCGGCGTGCACGGCCAGCGCCGTCGTGCCCTGGCCGGCCATCCCGCGCAGGACGACCACCTGCGGCGCGCTGGATAGTCGGGACAGCAGCGTCATGGTCTCGGCCCGGCGCCCGGTGAAATCCGGCAGCGGCGCCGGCAGCTGACGCAGCGGCACCCAGGTCCAGGCGAGGCCCGGCCCGCGGGCCCGGGTGAGCAGTGCCGGGTCATCCCTGAGAATGCGCGCGTGCAAGTCGCGCAGCTCTGGTCCCGGATCGATGCCGTGACCCAGGGCCAGCGCCTTGCGGATGTCGCGGTAGCAGCCAAGTGCCTCCGCGCGTGAGCCGGCGCCATACAACGCGGTCATGAGCTGTGCCCAGCTGTGCTCGTGCACTGGGTCCTCGGCCACTATCGCGCGTAGATCGGGAACCACGCTCCGGTGCTGGCCGAGCGACAGCCTGGCGTCGATGAGGTCGGCCCGGGCGGCCCGGAACTGATCGAGCAGACGGGTCCGCGTCGCCGACGGCGGCAGGTCCGCGAGCTGCGGCTGGCGCCACAGCCGCAGCGCCTCGGCGAGCAGATGCGCGGCCGATGTCGCGTCTCCGGCGTCGAGCGCAGCCTGGCCCCGGCCGGTCAGGTCGCGGAATGCCGCCAGATCGTACTCGTCGTCACGAGCCAGGAGGGCATACCCGGCGGGCCACGTCTCGAGCCGTGCGCCGTACTGGCCGAGCGCGCGCCGGGTGGCATGGACGAGTGAGCGGAGCGCGCTGCCGCCGCTGCCCGACGGCGGGCTGTCTCCCCAGAGCGTCGCGATCAGGTCGGCACGCGAGCGCGGCTGCCTGGCGTGCAGGAGTAACTCCGCCAGGAGCCGGCGCTGGAGCCGTTGCGCGAGCACGACCGGCTCGCCAGCGTCACCGAACACCTCGACCGGGCCAAGGATCCTGAAGTCCACTCGTCGCCACTCTCGCCCGCCGGAACTCCTCAGCCGCCACCGTAAGCCGAGCCAAGCCATTCCATACGCCTTTTAAATGACAATTCACATCGCTCTTATGTTTAACCGAACTAACCAGTGAGTAATAACCGGCACTATCAGCAACTATGTCGAGTCCGGACAGTAGCCGTGACCTGCCGACTCACCTACCGCTCACATTCCGCTGACGGCAGCCGCCCCGTCGGTCGCTACGGTCGCCCTATAGTCCCCGCTTGCGGACGCGCCCTAGCGGGCCAATGGCAGGCCGCTGCGCGTGCGCGGCGCTACTCACGGCGCAAAGCAGGCATGGGCAAATGCGGGACGGCTAGCTCGGGAGCACAGATGGGCATCCGGACGGCGCGACAGCATGCGTCGTCGTCGCTCGCCCGCTGCTGCCCTGCGGTCTTGTGCCGCGGTGCGCTGGGAGTCACCTTTGTCGCGTCGCTGGCCGCCTGCGGCGCGAGTGCCCCGTCGGTCAGCCTGCCGCCCAGGCAGTCGAGCGCGCCAGCGGCAGCCTCGCCCTCTGTTGCGGCCGCCACCGCCTCGAAGCAGCCGGTGATCGACGCGTACCTGGCGTTCTGGCCCGCTTCGGACCAGGCCGAGAAGACCGGGAACGCTGACGCTGCGCAGGCGATCCTCGCGCCGTATGTCGACCCGAACTACATCGGCTACATGATCTCCGGCATGCAGTCCGCCTGGACAAAGAACGAGGTCAACTGGGGCGCCAGCGTGGAGCACATTCAGTCGGTCACCGTGGGGACGTTCAATTCGGGCGCGCAGACGGCCGTGGTGAAGGACTGCCAGGACGACAGTCGCGACGGTCTCGCCAGCGCCCAGACCGGTGTGCTAGTGCCGGGCACGCTCGGCGCGGCACATCAGGAACTGTACGCATCGCTGAGCCTGGTCAGCGGTCACTGGCTCATCGAGCAGGTCACCTTTGCGGGGGACACATGCACCGGCTAGGCAGGTTCTTAGCGGCAGCTGCGCTCACCCTCAGCGCTGTCGTGGGTGTCAGCGCCGCGGCGATGAGCACCGGCGCGACGACGGCCAGCGCTGCTGGCGGATCGGGCTGCACCGGCTATAACGTCGGCGGCAATTCCTGGGCCATCGAATGCGGTAACGGCGGCGGATCCGGCGGCAGCACCGGCGGCGGCGGCGGCGAGAGTGTCTGCACGTACATCACGCTGGCCGAGGCCGTGCAGCAGTTCCTCGTCAGCCAGGTTGTTGCAGCCCAGTACAAGGCGCCGCCTGGCTACATCTACCTGGTGCAGAACTGCCCGGACCAGTTCTTCGGTGTCCCCGCCATCGTGTTGTACGCCGACGGCGGCAGGCTCACGACGAAAGACCTCGCTGACCAGGCGTATGCCGAGCTGTCGCCGCCCGCGCTCGCCGTCGGCACGGCACCGCCATCCGGCCGAGACGGTCTCGTCGGCTTGCCCGAGTGGTTCTGGATCGACGCCGCTGATTACCAGACGTTGTCTCGCACGGTCGCCCTGGCTGGCCTGTCGGCGACGGTGACCGCCAAGCCCGGCCCGCTGGTCATCAACCCTGGCGACGGGCAGGCCAGCATCACCTGTCCGGGGCCGGGCACGCCGTACAACGCGAGTGAGCCCGCGGGGAGCCAGCAGTCCGATTGCACGTTCCTGTACCCCCAGCCCTCGGCGGGCCAGCCGGGCAATGCGTTCACGGTCTCGATCAGCGTCACCTGGACCGCGACCTGGAGCGGCACCGGCGGTACTGGCGGCACGCTGGCGCCGATCACCAGGACGACGACGATTGCGCTGCCGATCGCCCAGGCCGAGACCGTCTACAGCGGAGTGTGAGCATGAGCGATGCGCGCGGCCAGGGACCATTCGGCACGGTCTACTTCCCCGAGCCGGACACGGTCGCGGTGCAGGCCGGCGACGGGCAAGCCAGACCCAGCAAGCTGATGCCGCTGCCGCGCCGGCGTCGGCCGATGATGATTGTCGCCGCGGCTCTGCTCGTCGGGCTCGGCATCCTCATCAGCGTTGCGCTGTACCAGCGGGTCAACCGCCAGGTGCAGGTTCTCGTGGTGCAGCGCGACGTCTCCGCGGGCAGCGTCGTCACGGCAGCCGACCTGGGCACCGCGAGTATCGCCGCGACCGGGGTCTCCGATATCCCGGCCCAGCAGCGCAGTCAGGTGATTGGTCTGGTCGCGGCGAGCGCGCTGCACCCTGGCATGCTGCTCGCTGCCTCGGATCTGGTCACCAGCCTGCCACCGCCGCCAGGCCAGGTGCTCGTCGGTGTGAGCGTCCGGCCATCGGCGCTGCTCGCCAGCGGCGTCGTACCCGGCGACCACGTCACGCTGGTGGCTACGCCGGGCATCATCGGCGAGAACAGCTCCGGTAGTACGCCGAATGACAGCCTCATAACCCCGGTTGCCGGGGTCGTCCAGGCCGTCGACACCACGCCCAATCAGGACGGTGATGTCGTCGTGGACGTCCTGGTGCCAGCAGGGGCGGGCGCGGCCGTGCTGCAACAGGACTCGACGGGGCAGATCGGCCTGATGGTTACTAAGCAGGCGGCGCCATGACGGTATGCGCGCTGCTGTCGGCCGGCGGGTCGCCGGGCGTCACGACCGCGGCGCTCGCGCTGGCGCTGACCTGGCCGAGTCCGGTTCTGGTCGCAGAGACCGACCCCTCTGGCGGTGACGTGCTCGCCGGGTTCTTCGCCGGGCACGTGCCGGGCAGCTGCAGCTTGCTGAACGTCGCCTACGAGGCGACGACGGTCGAGGCGGCGGCAGCAGCCGTGGCCGGTCAGCTCGTCGCGCTGGACACGGCGGGCACGCGCCGGGTGCTGCCGGGCCTCCTCGATCCCCGGCACGCCGCCACGCTCAATATGACGTGGCCGCTGCTGGCTGCGGCACTCGCCGCGCAGCCGGTTGACGTGCTCGCGGACTGCGGTCGCCTCGACGGCGGCCCCGGCCAGGAGCACATCCTTCGCGTGGCCGGGCAGATCGTACTTGTGCTGCGGCCCACGCTGCGTCAGGCAGCGGCCGCGCGACCCAGGGTTGAGATGCTGACGCAGCTCAAGGGCAGCCTGGCCGGCCAGGCCAGCATGCTCGTCACCGGACCGGGCCCGCTGGCGCCTAAGGAGCTCTCGCACGCTCTCGGGCTCCCCGTGCTCGGCACTCTGCCGGACGACCGAAAAGCAGCGCACGTTCTCTCCGACGGGACCGACGCTCGGCGCGGCATCGAAACCAGCCCGCTGCTGCGGGCAGCGGCCGTGACGGCGCGGGCGCTGGCGAGGACCAATCAGATGGTGCCGGGCAACGGGACCGTGCTCGCCGCCGTGCCGGGGCGGGTATGAGCAGCCTCCCGTGGCCGCCGGTCCCGGTCGGCTGGCCAGACGGCCAGGTCGCACAGCCCGAGGGAGAGCGGCCAGAGATCTCCCTCGCGACCGCGGTGGCGGAGCGCGCCCAGACGCTGACCACGGCGGAGCTCATGGCTATCGTCCCCGACGTGCTGCAGCGCGCCGCCGGGCGGCTGCCCGACGACGACCACGCTGAGGACGCCATGCCGGTGATCCGGTCGGCGTGCCGGAGCTGGGCCGACGACCGAGCCAGACAGTCTGGTCAGGTCACCGACCCCCGCGATGTCGAGGCGGTGGCGCAGGCGGTCTACGACGTGCGCTACGACATGGGCCCCCTCACGCCCTATCTCCGCGACCCGCACGTGGAGAACGTCGACATCAACGGCTGCGACCAGGTCTGGGTCACCTACGCCACCGGCGAGCGGGCGGCTGTCGCGCCGATCGCGCCGAGCGACGAGGCGCTGGTGACGATGATCCGCACCTGGGCGAACCGCGGCGGCCAGACCGCGCGGGATTTCTCGGCGGCCTCGCCACTGGTCAACGTCGCGATGGCGATGGGAGCGCGGCTAACGGCCACCATGGCGGTCACGCCGAGGCCGTGCGTCTCAGTGCGGCGGCATGGCCAGGTGGACATCACGCTCGCGCGACTCATCGAACTCGGCACGATCGACCCCGCACTCGCCGCCTTCCTGGCCGCCGCCGTCAAGGGTCGCTGCAACATCATCGTCACCGGCGGGGTCAACGCCGGCAAGACCACCATGCTGCGCGCGCTGGCGAGCGAGATCCCGGCGGAAGAACGGATCGCGACGCTCGAGACCGAGTACGAGCTCTTCCTGCACACCAGGCCCGAGCACCCGGACGTCATCGCGTTCGAGGCGCGGGAGGCCAACTCCGAGGGCGTCGGCAGCATCACGCTGCACGACATGATCGCGCACGCGCTGCGGCACAATCCGCGCCGGATCCTGGTAGGGGAGGTCAGGCGCACCGAGATCATGCCGATGCTGGAGGCGATGAACTCCGGCCAGGAAGGCTCGATGTGCACGCTGCACTCGAATTCTCCGACGGAGGCCTTCGACCGGATCCTGATCCTCGGGCTACGCGGCGGCCTGGCTCTCGCGGAGCGGGCGATCCACATCCTCGTGGGCATGGCCGTTGACCTGATCGTGCACGTCCGCCGGGGCTACGACGGCCGGCGCACGGTGCGCTATGTGTCGGAGGTGCTGGAGGTGCTGCCGCCCGGCGACACCGAGCGCCCGGCGGTCAACCGGCTATTCCTGCCGCACCCAGCGACCGGCCGTGCCATCGCCGCGCACACGGCGTCGCCGGCGCTCGCGGTCAGGCTGCAGCGCGGCGGGCTGAGCCCGGCGTTGCCGGAGCAGAACGGCGCGGCTGCGGGAGCCTGGCGGTGACCATCATTGTGGCGCTGGCCGGTGCACTGGTTGCAGCCGGGCTGATGCTCGCCCTGTACGAGATCGTCTGGTATCGGCCGCGGCCGGGGATCCCGCCGCGGCCGGCCCCGCTGCGCCTGTCGCGGGCCGCCCGGCTCCGCGTGCTCACCGGCATCGTCGTCGGGCTGGTCGCCTTGCTGGTGAGCGGCTGGCCGGTGCTGGGACTGGCTGCCGCCGTGGCCATCATCCTGCTACCGCGGCTGAGCTCATCCCGCGCCGCCCGGCGCCGTACGGCTGTGCTGGAAGGGCTGGAGCAGTGGGCCAGGCGGCTGTCTGACCTGCTCAGCGCTAGCCGGGGCCTCGAGGACGCGCTGGAGGTGAGCGCCCGATCCGCGCCGGCGGTGATCGCGGCGCCAGTCACAGCGCTGGCGCGCGGTCTGGCCGCACGCACCGGTTCGGACGCCGCGCTGCGCGCGTTCGCCGACGAGATCGACGACCCGGCCGGAGACCGGATCGTGGCGGCGCTCATCATCGCCACGGGCCGCCGCGGCGGCGCGGTCGGCGAGGTGCTCCGCACGCTAGCCGAACAGCTCGCCAGGGATGTCGCGAGCCGTCGTGATATCGACGCCGACCGCGCCGAGCACCGCACCACGCTGAAGTGGATTGTCGGGATCGTCATCGCCTTCACGGTCTTTTGCGTGCTGAACCGGTCGTTCTCGGCGCCATTCGGCACGCCGCTCGGCGAACTCGTGCTCGCCTTGATCGCGGTGCTGTACATCGTCGGCCTGTCGTGGCTGGCTCGTCTCGGCAACATCGACGCGCCCGCCCGGTTCCTGGTCCGCAAGCCCGGGCGCGCTACCGCCCCAGCCAGTTCGGTACCTGCGAGTCAGCCGCGGGTGGCGCGGTGACTATCGAGATCGTCGCGTCGGGAGTGCTCGTCGGCCTGGGATTATTCCTGCTGCTGCGGGAGCTGGTGCCCGCCGGCGCGAGGCTCGACGCCGCGCTCGCCCGGCTCGCTGTCGGCCGCGACGAGCCCGCGCGACGTCACC
>JBAUAR010000368.1:0-10425 GCA_049675875.1 Streptosporangiaceae bacterium | reverse complement strand
CGGCACCCGCGGGCACGCCGGCACCCGCGGGCACGCCGGCTCCACCGGGCACACCGGCCCCGCCGGGCCATGCCGGGACGCACGACACCGGCGCGGCTGGCGAGCGTGCCGTACTGACTGTCCTGTTGGCGCTGACGCTGCTGAGCGGGCTGGTGGACGCGGTCTGCTACCTGGGCCTCGGCCGGGTCTTCACTGCCAACATGACGGGGAACGTCGTCGTGCTCGGCTTCGCCGCCGCCGGAGCGCCCGGCTTCTCGGTCACCGCCACCCTGACCTCGCTCGCGGTCTTCCTGGTCGGCGCCATCGCGGGCGGCCGGCTCACGGTCCGGGTGGCAACTCGCAGTCGCATGCTCATACTGGCGATCGCGATCGAGGCTGTCTTCGTCGCGGCCGCTGCCAGCGTCGCGTGCACCGCGGTAACGGTGGCGACCGGCTGGGGCAGGTACACCACGATCGCGTTGCTGGCCTTCGCGATGGGCATCAGGAACGCGGTCATCCGCCGCCTGTCGATCCCGGACATGACGACCACGGTGCTGACCATGACGCTCACCGGGCTCGCGGCCGACTCCGCGCTCGCTGGCGGGAACAACCAGCGAGCGGTTCGCCGGGCCGCGTCGGCGCTTGCCATGCTGGCGGGTGCCGTCGCCGGAGCGGCTCTTTTCCTGCACAGGGGTCCGGGGCTGCCGCTCGCCATCGCGGCCGGTGCCGCGGCCGCGACGGCGATTGCCGCGCAAGCCAGCGGCACTGTCCGCAGCTACCTCGACCGGAAGTGAGGCGACGATGGCACCGATTGTGACCGACAACCGCGACGGGTCCCGGCTGGAGATCCACGAGGATGGCCTGCTGGCCGAACTGGTCTACCGCACCCGCGCTGGCAGGCTCGTCCTCGTCCACACCGAAGTGCCGGACGCGCTCGGCGGCCGCGGTCTCGGCGGCCAGCTCGTACTCGCCGCCATCGGGATGGCCGCGCACGACGGGATGACGCTCGTGCCGCTCTGCCCGTTCGCGCGCGGCTGGCTCGAGCGGCACCCCACGGAGGCGGCCAGCGTCCCTGTCGACTGGGGTGCGCAACACCACAGCTGATTGGCACTGGTGCTGCGCCGTCCACGATCGCAACCATGACAAGACGGGGAACGGGCCCGTCCGGCGCCGGTCGCCGCTACGCGGCCGGTCAGCCGGCCCCGCGAAGCAGCCTGCCGTGCCGGTCGGCGGCACCACTCATGACCTCGGTCATATCGGCCTGCACGCTGCGGTTCGCGCCCGCCTGCCGGGCCAGCACGCTGGCGCGGCAGCCCGCGACCATGAGTACTTGCGCGGATGCCTCGGCCAGCCAGCGCGCGACGTGATTCGCGCTGGCCACGCTGGCCGCGGGTTGCAGCAGCGGGCGGCCTAGCGCCCTGGCAGCGCGGGCGGTTTCCCGGCAGCCCGCGCCACCGGCCGGGTCGAGCAGTAGCACGGCGTCGGCCAGCCCGACGCAGGTCCATGTCCGGTTGCGGAAGCTGACCGAGCGAAGTTCGTGCGCGGCGGCTCCGGCGATCAGCCGACGGCGCGCGGCGGTCAGGCCGCCGTCCTCCTGCCGCAGCCCGAGCGGAAACACCAGGTGCACGGTGAGGCCGACGCGCAGGGCGGCGTGCGCCGCGATCGTGTCGACCCCAGTCTGGCCGCCGGTCAGCACCGTCAGGCCTGGCGCTGCGCGCAGCAGACCACGCAGGGCCGCTTCGTCGGCGGGACTGGTCCCGGCCGGCGTGCGCGCGGCTGTACCCAGCACGACGCCCCGCTACCTCGGCGCGACGAGCAGCGTCTGAATGCCGGTCCCGAATACGCCGTGTCCGCCAGCTTCGTTTCGGCCAGCCCCGTTCCCGTACCGCCCATGGTCGACTCGGCGTCTAGCAGCACGAACTCGTCGACCGGATCGCGGTGCAGGATGACAGTGAGGTCGACGTTGATGAAGATGTACTTCGCCGGGTCCAGCACCATGCTCACGCCGCTGCCGGAGTCGGCCACCAGCAGGGTGCGGCACACCGGCGAGGTGTCCTCGCCGGGCAGCAGCGGAATCCGCGGCCTGGCCCACACCTGGCAGGGCCCCGGCTCGTCGAACTTTCCGGCCACGAACCGCCAGTCAATCGCGGACAGGTACCCGTCCACATGGCCGCCGGGAAACCTTGGCGCCCGGCCGGTCGGGGGCACGCCCGGCACTCGGTCGTCCTTGCCGACAACCGGCGCCGCATCGAAGCTGGCGATTCGCCAGCCCCTGGCGACGAGTACGTCCTGGCCGCCCGCGGCGATGACGGCTTCGAGCAGTGCGACCCGCTTGCCCGGCCGCACCGTCCGGCTTCGGATCGTGAGCTCGCCTACGGGCACCGGCCGCAGGATGTCGACGCTCACCCGGGCCAGCCGCATACCGTCGTCGGGCTCGTGCCGCTCAAGCTCCCGGGCAGCCAACGCGGATGGCGGCCCGCCATGCTGCGCCTGCGCGCTCCACGGTCCGGCTGTCGCCGCGGTAGCGCGGTAGCGGCCATGGCCGGCAGGCTCATAGAAGGCTTGGCTCACGCAACCGGATGTTACCGTCCGGTCGCTTCTTGCCCCGGTGCCGCCAGGTTCGACGGGAGCGGTCGCGGACGACCCCGAGGTATACCCGCGTCGCGGCGTAGCTGCCAGTCGGTACGCTTCGTGCGAGGCGCTGATGGCCGCGCCGGGGGCGTTAGCTCAATGGTAGAGCAGCGGACTTTTAATCCGTGGGTTCTGGGTTCGAGCCCCAGGCGCCCCACTCATCCGCGAGGCCTTGGCGTGCGCCTTCGCGGGCCTGCGTGCGATGGAGGCCGCCGCGACAGGTGCAGGGGAGTCCGTTGGGAGTCCGTCAGTACCGGTGTCAGCACGCGGGATCATAGCTGCCGCGGCCTCGGCGGCGGCCCTTGCCACGTCCGGCAGGACGGACACGTAGGTATCTCGGGTCAGGGCTCTGGTCGAGTGACCGAGCCTCTCCTGCACGATCTTGATGTCGAGGCCGGCCGCGAGTGCGTAGGTCGCCGCGCCGTGGCGGAGGCTGTGCAGGCTGACCGGCGGGAGTTTCGCGTCGAAGGCCAGCCGCCGGAACCGGTTGCTCACCGTGCCGGGATGCAGTGGCGCCCCGTCCTCGCGAGTGAACACCAGCCCCGTCCCGGCCCATACGTCACCCCACGCGAGCCGTTCCGCGGCCTGGCGGGCCAGGTGCGCGCGCAGCGCTGCGATCGTGCGCCGGTCGAGGGCAATGTCACGCCGGCCGGCCTGTGATTTGGGTGATTCGTCGGCAACGTCCCAGCCGATCTGCACTCTAGTGGCCGACACTGTGATCAGCCCGGCGTCGAGGTCGAGGTCGGCGCGACGCAGCCCGCACGCCTCAGCGCGGCGTACGCAGGGCATGACGGGACCACTCTCGCCTCCCGCATCGCTGCTCGTAGGCCAGCTTCAGGCCGCCGTCTTATGGGGCTGACCGCGGCCGGGTTCCACAGCCTCGGACAGTATGCCAATGAACCGCGGCTCACCGGGCCGGCCGACGCTAGCCGGCCTGGAAGATAGCTTGTCGGGAGACAGCCAACGACCACACAGCCCTGGTCGGTGCATTCGCGGAGGCGGCGCAAGGATTCCCAGCAGCGGCATTCGCACGTGCGGGTGACACTCGGCGGTAACGCGATGAGGCAGCCAGGATGCGCGAACGGCCAGCATGCGCGCCCGGTGCCTTCGTCGCAGGAGCCGGTCGTCAGTTGAAACGGCGGACGGAAGCGCCCTAGACGTCAGGACACGGTTCCCGACTAGCCGGCCAAGCAGTCCAGTTCTAGCCGGTCGACGGCGCTGGCAAGCGTTTCCGGCTGCGCGCTCTGCGGACTCCGAGTCTCGAATCGCACCGGCCGAGAGGACGCTGTGGTCGCTGCCGGTGGCTGGCGCCTCAACACTTCGCGGAGGACGACAGCTCGGATCCACGAGCTAACCGTGACCCATCACGGTCGGCGAGCCGCTTCACCGCATCAATGACTGCTTGCGGGAACCGCACGGGCACGGTCGCGCTAAGCCGCCGGCCCGCGCGACGGTGAGCCGTAACGTCTAGGGCTAGTCCCTCAGCGAGCGGGCGGCGGGACGGCAGCCATGAGCTGAGCCAGGTCAGCGGAGATACCGCGCAAGACCTGCACCAGCGCGAGCGTGGCGTGCACTTGCGCCTTGGTGACCTCCCTGACGGACATGGTTCCGGCGCCCTCTACTGACTCTCCGACCAGTTGCTCAGCTATGGAGTAGTGGTCTACGTGGGCCATGATGGCTCCTCATTCGCGAGATGTGGCCAAGTGTTTCGTACACCCGACCCGCCTGCAGGGGGACTCTGCCTGGCGGTGTTCTGAGATCAACCGGCGGTCGCTAGCTGTCGCTACCCACGGGAGGACGGGATAGATCCCACGCCATGATGCGCCGGGTGGTCGTTGCTGCCGGTGCCGCCGGTGCCGTGGCCTGCCTAGGGGGTGCGGGGCGACCGGGCAGGCAGGCAGCGGCGGGAACGGGACCTATTCGCTCATCAACGGCACCCACCCGGTCTGTGAATCTCAGGGCCAGTCTCTGGCTCAATACCTTGCAACCGGCCATCTGGCCTCCGACAACCTGAATTGGGGCAACGAGCGCCAGCAGGAGCTATCGGTCCGTGGCTCGTGGCTGGTGGCGGGGCCGGTACCACACCAATCCGCAGGCGACAAGGTGCGGCTGGCAGCGAACTGGACGCGTCATCGGGCGTCACCACCCGGCATGTCGTCCCGGCGACTTTTAATCCGTGGGTTCTGGGTTCGAGCCCCAGGCGCCCCACCAAATTGGTCATTGCACGAACCGGAGCTTCGGCGGTCGCGTCGTCCGTGGTCGACGGGCGGGCCGAAGCTTTTGGCTGGTCTGCCGCCGGCGGCTGGGGTATGCGGAAGACCGGGACTATCCGATCCGGGCCGGTGATCTTGATCCGGGCGATGAGTACCTCGATCAGCGCCTTGCGCTGGGCGTGGCTGCCGGAAGCGACGATGTCGGCGATGTGGTCGGCGATCTGCCGCAGCGCGGCAACAGGCGGCGCGGAGGGGGCTGCGGCGATCTGGCCGACGAGTTCGTCTCGGCGGGCCCGCAGTTGTGCTGACCGGCCTTTGAGCTGAGCGAGTCGGCTGGCGAGGTCCTCGGGGTCGAGGGTGCCGTTCTCGAACGCTGCCAAGTAGCGGTCGACTGCGGCGCTCGTCCTGGCCAGCTCGTGCTCGGCGGTGGCCAGCTCGGCGTGCCGCGCGTCCTGCGCGGCTGCGTGGCTCGCTTGGGCTGCGCTGATCGCCTCGGCGATCAGGTCGTGCTGGTCGCGGTAGAAGCTGGCCAGCGCGGCGATGACCGCACGCTCGACAATGTCGGCGTCCAGCCGACTCGCACTGCACCGCTGAGAGTCGTACCGGACACGGGTGAAGCAGGTGTAGTACCGGTAGACGCGGCTGCGGCCGTGGGCTCGGGTGCCGATCATCGCCTTGCCGCAGGACGGGCAGCGCATCAGCCCCGTGAGCAGGTAGTCGGAAGCGTTCGCGGCGCGCTTGGAGTGGTCCTCGCCGCGGGCGGCCCGGATCAGCTGCGCCTGCGTGAAGGTGGCCTCGCTGACGATCGGCGGGTGCGACTGGGTGGCGGTGACGCCGCGGAAGGCCAGTTCGCCGAGGTAGATGCGATTGGCTAGGAGGCGCGCGACCTGGTGGGCCGACCAGGGACCGCCGGTCGTGGTCCGATGCCCGCGGTTGTTCAGCGTGCGGGCGACGGTCTTGCCGCCGAGCCGCTCCCTCGTGTACAGCCCGAAGACCAGCCGCACGACGGCGGCCTCGCTTTCGTCTACGACCAGGGTGCTGGTGGCGGGGTCGACTTGGTAGCCGAACGGTCGGCGGCCGCCCTTCCATTTGCCGGCGGCGGCCTTGCGTTCCATGCCGGCGATGACCCGGTCGATGATGGTGTCGCGTTCGAACTGGGCGAACATGCCGAGCATCTGCACCAGCATGCGGCCCATCGGCGTGGCGGTGTCGAACGGCTCGGTGGCCGACCGGAACACCACTCCGGCCTGGTCGAGGTCATCCAGCAGGGTGACCAGGTCACGCAGGCTGCGGGTGAGCCGGTCGACCCGGTAGACCAGCAGCACGTCGATCACCCCGGCCCGCGCCGCCGCGAGCGCGCGTAGCAGGCCTGGCCGGGAAGTGGTGGCGCCGGAGGCGTCGTCGGCGAACCTGGCGGCTTGCCGCCAGCCGGGCTGGGAGCCGATGTAGGCGGCCAGCCGGGTGTCCTGGGCCTCGATTGAGTAGGGCTGGTGCTCGTCGTCGGTGGACCGGCGCACGTAGACACCGACCCGCACGTCACCGCCGCGCTCGGCCGCCTTGGCCTGCGGGTCCTGGGAGTAGGTCATGGCGTGGCTTTCGTGTCCTGGCGGTGATCGGCGATAGTGCCGGTGCTGCGGCGTGGTCAGTGTTGCTCGCCTGCGCCGGGAGGGGAAGCAGGCTGGCCGGGTCCTCGCCGGGCTCGGCTGCGGGGCCGTGCTGCCAGGCGGTAATCAGCTCCGCGAGCGCTGCGGCCGCCTGGTCGTGCTGCGGGCGGGTCATCGGCGTGGTGGCGATGCGCTCCACGCGCACCGGTGCTGGTTGCCTGGCGTGCGGTCGCGGCGGTGGCATGGCGGTGAGCGCCCCGTGTCGCCTGACTCGCTGACATTACTGAAAGTCCGAGCTGAGGGCGCTGCTTTGACGGCGGCACGAACGCGGCTTCCCGGCCGCATGGCTGGTGACGGCACACGCGGCGGACAGCCGCCCGGTGTCGGCCGCACCGCCCGCCCCCGCGGAGATGCTGGCAACACCGGGTGAAGGCCCGCGACGTTGCCGGTGTGCGCTGCACAGCGCCGGACACGGGCTGCCGCAGGAGTGGCCGCCCACCAGCGGCCACGCATGCGCCCCCGTACCGTCACACGCGGCCGTGCCGCATCGATCGGTGAATAACCCCCGGAGGAGGTATCAGTCTGGGATCCGACCGGAAGGGTCTGCACCGGCCACCACCTGCACAGCGAGACCCTGGCCGGGTTTCCGATCTCAGCAGGAACCCGGAACCGAGCCCGGACTGTGCGTGCGGATCGGAATCCGCACGGGGCACGGCGAGATGCCGGTCGCCAGAATTACCGGTGACGGCCGGAATGCCGTGCGTGGCCTGCAGGGCCTGAAATCGGTGGTTAGCGCCGCAGGGTTGCAGACGGTCCGCCCGGTCAAAACAGCGGCGCAGGCTGGGTCCACCTTCGTGCCGGAACTGGAGGTACACGCGAGGGACACTGGAGGTACATCGGAGGTCATGGCAGGCCCGAGTATGCCCTGCCTCCACGACGGCATTGTTTGAGGTTCCGGACGCAGCGACACGTACGGGCCAGCGACGCTGAAGCCGTGCTCGGTTTGGGGCAGGCGCGCAGGCTCAGGTTCGGGCAGAAGCGGAGCGGGCAATGGCCAGGTACCAGTAGGCGGTCGCGAACTGCGCCGCAGCCAGCACCAGCCAGAACGCTGTCCACCAGGCAGCCTGCGTTGTGAAGGAACCCCCCACGAGGGTGACGGCGCCAAGGCCGACCAGGACGATACCAGCGGCAATGGCCACGCGCGCGAAGCCGCGGAGGTGGCGGTACACCGGTGGGATGATTATGCGTTGCATGCCGGATCGCGGGGGACATGCCCACCACCCGCGCAGACCTTTCGGAGCGGTGTTGTCATTAGGTGCGTTCATCGGGATGCCTCCTGCCTGCTGTGATGTCGGCTACCCGACCTCCTCTAGTAATATGATATCACTTTGATATTAGGCCGCAAGTGCGGCCCTGACGGGAGTCCGACTGCGCGGACCTGTGCGTGAGGTATGTGGCAGGTACACACGAGGGCCAACGCGGGTCCACAACAGGTACGCCGCTTGTAACCGCAAACGGCGGCAGTCGCCGTCAGATGCGGCGTTCGCGCACGGCACGAATCGTAAGCTCAGGGCCATAGGCGAAAGCCAGAGGGTTCGGGTGCTGACGCGTTAGGCCCACCCACCCGCGTCTATTGCTTCGGTTGATGCCTGCCATCTGGCCGTCGGCTGATGCCTGACGGTGTTGCGGCTGATAGCTGGCAGTTGCTTCGGCTGATCCTTGACACTCCCTTTCATGAGGGAGCTGAGCGTGGCGGGGCAGAGGTGTCCGCATCAGATGGATCCGCGGGTCGAGGCGCAGGTTTCGCAGCCTGGCCTCGCAGAGAGATCTGTGAACTGAGCCCAGCCACCGCTAGTCTCAGGCAGATGAGATTAGCCGTCGCGCTCGCGGGAGCTGCTGCAATTCTCGCTCTGGCCGGCTGTGCTTCGGCGGGACCATCTGCAGGAACCGCGTGCAAGGACTTCGCCGCCTGGCAACACGCCCAGCGCGGGAATAACAATGCCGGACTGGACATGTCTGAACTGCAGGCCGCAAGGTCCGCCGCGCCGTCCGGCCAGCTGCATACCGACATCAACAGCGTATGGATCCTCGTCAACACCTTCAATAAGCACCCGCACGCCGGAATGACCGGGATGACCGGAGCGACCGTCGGTCTGGTGCGGGGCGACTGCCAGGGCGTCCCCGGCTGATCTGGCTATCCCCTGATCCGCACGCCGGGGGGCGCCGACATGGACGCGGTATCCCGGTGGATCTCGGTAGGAGAGGCGCGGGGCGAGACGATCCAGGCCACCCACGGGCGCGGGTAACACCTGGGCAAGCGCCGGCAACAGCCAGCGGCCCACGGTACCGGTCGTGGTCACGATCTGTGTGGACGCCGCCTACCTCGCACGAGGGCAACGCCGCTGAGGTGGTGCTGCCCGCGCCCACGGCAGCTGGCGCTAGCGCTGCGGTCGGCCGGGACCGCCCGGCGCTGATGCGCTGCAGGCTCGACGACTGCCCGCTGGCGAGGTGCAGCCGTCTGTCCGCAAGATCCCGCAGCGATGCACTGGTGACCGTTTCTGCCTATCTTGGTGCCGCGACTGCCTATCTTGGCGCCGACGCGGGTCTTTTCGCGACAAGTGCCGATACCGTCCTGGCTCATCAGTGGAGCGGGCGTGCCCAGCAGTTCGTCTGTGCAGCCCGCTTCTTTCGAGCAGAGGGCGGGGCAATGAACAAACGGATCGGACTGGTGACAGCCGGGGTGGCCGGGGTTCTGGTGATTGCCGGCGGGGGGCGGCCGCACTAGCGGCGAACCCGGGCCCGGTGACAGGCAGCGCGATCACCGGCTGCTACACCAACGCCGAGGTGAACGGCTCGCACGCCCTGGTGCTGCAGGACGCCGGCACCAGCTGCCCCAAGGGCACCTCCGCGGTGACCTGGGGCCAGCAGGGCCCCGCCGGCCCCGCCGGGCAGGCCGGGGCAGCCGGACCTCAGGGACCGGCCGGGCCGACAGGACCGACAGGCCAGACCGGGGCCGCAGGCGCCGCGGGGCAAGCCGGCGCGCCCGGAACGGGCGCCACCGTCACACCGCTGTTCCCTGGTGACCCGAACTGCGCCAGCGGCGGGGTCATGGTCACCGACGGGAATGGGAACCCCGCCTTCGTCTGCGACGGCGCCGCGGGGCAACCAGGCTCGGCGGGCGCTACTGGTCCGGCGGGTCCGGGTTATGTGTTCACGACCGCGTCAGGAACCGAGGGGCCGGCGCTGACCGACGGCACCTACTTCATCGACGTCGAGGCCGGTATCAGCAGCACGGGCCCGGCCGATCCGTTGATCGGATTGTGCAACATCCATGGCACAGACACCAAGGGAGGCCCTCAGGCCAACACCATTGCAGGCACGTTCGCGCTCCCAGCCGTCTCAACAGGTGAAGCGACATCAACTACCTTTTCGTTCTCCGGGATAATGACGGTCAGCGGTGCGCCCAGTGGGTCCGCTGGCGTCACTCCTGGGTTCGGCTGCGAGGACACGACCCCCTCAGCTGTGACCCCTGCCTCCGTCACGTGGTGGGTGTCGCCCGTGGGAACAAGCAGTTAGGCATCGGCGGCGCGGGCGTCGACCGGCCAGCCCCGGTCACCAGCGGCGACGGTCTGGACTGACCCAGAGTCAGACCTTGTGGCCGACGCGGACCGGGTAGATCTGCGAGGGGAGCTGCAGCCGTCCGGGGTGCAAGCTGGTAGCGGTGATGGCGGCTGGGTAGTTCAGCCCGGGGCTGTCTCCGTACCGCTCGCGAGATTCTGGTTGAGGCACTGCTGACTCCGGTGGGCCGTCCCCGGTGGCGGCCGGCGGTCAGTCCCCGGCGGTCATCCCGGCGTAAGCGGCGGCGAGGCCATCCTGGTTGGCGGTCGGCGAGCCACCTCCGCGTGTGATGCCGCGCTCGATGCGCGAGGAGAAGTAGATCGCATTGGCCAGCCAGCGCGCCTTGATCAAGGTGCTCAGGTGAGTCAGCTGCGGGCCGA
>JBAUAR010000367.1:0-1787 GCA_049675875.1 Streptosporangiaceae bacterium | reverse complement strand
GCCATGTCATGGGCGTGGAATCCGACCTCGAGGTCCGGCCACCGGTCCTTGAGCTGGGCGATCATGGCACTCACCTGCCCAGGATCCTCCATGCCTAGACTGCCTGCGATGTAGATCCGGCGGACTTCGCCCCGGTAGAGAGCGTCGACCACAGCGAGGGTGCGCTCCGTTGGGATCCGGCCCTCGTACGGGCAGAAGAGCGCCATCCCAACGGCCACCACGGCGTGCCGCCCCTGGCCCAGCGCGGATCGGTAGACGTCGGCGGCCTGCGCGGTGGACTCCTGCACCGTCATGCCCTGGTTTCGCCGGGTGTACTCGACGCTGACCGTGCAGAGGGCCAGCACCTCGTCGACCTCGCACGCCAGCGCTCGCTCAAGCCCCTTGCGGTTCGGCACCAGCGCTCGATAGCGGGTGCCAGTACGTCTGGTAATCCGTTCGAGAACCTCGGCGGCGTCGCGTAGGTGGGGCACGACCCGGGGGCTGGCGAACGACGCCGCCTCCACCACCGGGAATCCGGCGTCGCTCAGGCAGTCCACCAGCGCTACCTTGTCGTCGGTCGGTATCCACCGGTCGAAGCTCTGCAGCCCGTCACGGGGACCTACCTCTACCACGGTGATGCGCTCCGGCAGCGCGAGGACGCCCGTCACTCCTTGTCGTCCCCGACCTCGCTGAGGCTGAACCCGAGCAAGTCGACCAGCACCTCCCTGTTGTCGGCCCCGAGCCGAGGCCCGGCGGACTCGATCGTGCCGGGGGTCTCGCTCAGATGCCCGAGCGGTGCCTGCATCCGCATGACACCGAGATCGACGTCGTTGACGGATACCAGGTTGTCCCGAGCGGCGATCTGCGGGTCGGCGAAGGTGTCCGCGACGCTGTTGACGCTGCTCACAGCCGCCTGGGCGCCATGCAGCAACTCAAGCAGCGCCGATCGGTCGTGCTTGCCGACCTCGCGGCCCAGTTCCTCGTCCAGTGCATCGGCGTTGGCGAGGCGGGTCGGATTGTCAGCGAAGCGCGGGTCGCCGGGCAGGTCTGGTCGGCCGAGCGCCATGCAAATCCGCTCGAAGACCGACTGTGAACTCCCTCCGATGGCCACCCACTGACCGTCAGCCGTCTCGTAGGTGTTGCGCGGCTCGGTGAAGGGAAGCCGACTCCCGCAACGCTCCTGGATGATCCCTAGCTGGTCGAAGTCGATGACGCTCGGCCCGAGCAGCGTGTAGAGCGTCTCGTAGATGGCCAGATCGATCACCTGCCCCCCGGCGAGCCCACGGTCACGGGCCCGGAGCGCAGCCATCGCCAAGAACGCCCCCATGAGGCCAGTGGTCGAGTCGGCGAGCCCGAAACCCGGCAAGAGCGGCGGCCGGTCCGGATAACCATTCGTATAGGCGAAACCGGCGTAGGCCTCAGCGATCGTCCCAAATCCGGGGCGGTCGCGGTAGGGCCCTGACTGCCCGAATCCGCTCACCCGGACGAGGATGAGACCGGGATTCTCGCGGGACAGGACGTCGTAGCCGAGTCCCCACCGCTCGAGGGTACCCGGCCGGAAATTTTCCACCATGATGTCGGACACCCGCGCCAGGCGGCGCACCACTTCGACGCCGAGCGGGGTGTGCAGGTCGGCGACGACGGACTTCTTGTTGCGGTTGATGACCTTGTAGTAGAGACCCACGCCGTCGCGACGGTGCCCCCAGAGGCGGCTCTCGTCACCGACCTCCGGTCGTTCGACCTTGATCACCTCGGCCCCGAAGTCGCCGAGGAACATCGAGACCATCGGACCGGCCAGAAAGTTCGAC
>JBAUAR010000366.1:0-5727 GCA_049675875.1 Streptosporangiaceae bacterium | reverse complement strand
CGACGGCGGCGAAGGCCTCGTTGATCTCGATCAGCTGCAGGTCCGATACCGCCAGCCCGGCGCGCGCGAGCGCACGCTGAATCGCCCGGGACGGCTGGGAGTGCAGCGAGTTATCCGGCCCGGCGACCGCGCCGTGCGCGCCGACCGCTGCCAGCACCGTGGCGCCAGCCGCGGCGGCGGCCTCCGCTGACATCAGCACTACCGCGCACGCCCCGTCGCTGATCTGCGACGACGACCCGGCCGTGATCGTGCCGTCGGCCGCGAACGCGGGCTTGAGCGCTGCCAGCGCTGCCACCGTGGTGTCCGCCCGCACGCCCTCGTCCGTGTCAGCCAGGACCGGCTCGCCGCGCCGCTGCGGGATCGGCACCGGCACGATCTCCTCGGCGAGCAGACCGTCCTTGGCAGCCCGCGCAGCGAGCTGATGGGACCGGGCCGCGAAAGCGTCCTGATCGGCCCGGCTGATCCCGAGCTTTGCGTTGTGCCGCTCCGTCGACTCTCCCATCGACACCTGATCGAAAGCGTCGGTGAGGCCGTCCAGCGCCATGGAGTCCACCAGCGTGGTGTCCCCGTACTTGACGCCCGTCCGGGAGCCCGGCAGCAGGTGCGGCGCCCTCGACATCGACTCCATTCCGCCCGCTACCACCACGTCGAACTCGCCGGCCCGGATCAGCTGCGCCGCGAGGGCGATGGCGTCCAGCCCCGACAGGCACACCTTGTTGATCGACAGCGCGGGCACGCTCATCGGGATGCCCGCTGCGACGGCGGCCTGCCGGGCCGGGATCTGTCCTTCGCCGGCCTGCAGCACCTGGCCCATGATCACGTACTCGACCTGGCTGCCCGGCACGCCCGCCCGCTCCAGCGCCGCCTTGATGGCAAGTCCGCCAAGCTGCGCGCCGCTGAAACCGCTGAGCGCGCCGAGCAGGCGGCCGATCGGGGTCCGTGCCCCGCCGACAATGACCGCTTCCCGCATAGCTGACACGATACCTGTGACTGAACCAGCGGCCAGCGGACCAGAAGAGGAGATGGCGCCGTGCTGACTCGGATCGACCACGTGGGAATCGCCTGCCGGGACCTGGAGGCGACGATCGCCCGCTACGAGTCGACCTTCGGGCTGGCCGTCGCGAGCATCGAGGTCAACGAGTCCCAGGGCGTCAGGGAGGCCATGCTCGAGGTCAGCGGCAGCCCGGCTGGCCACTCCTATCTGCAGCTGCTGGAGCCGCTCGGCCCGGACACGCCGGTCGGCAGGTTCCTGGCCAGGCGGGGCGAGGGAGTGCACCACGTGGGCTACGGAGTGGCAGACATCACAGCCGCGCTGTCCGCCATCGGCGCTAGCGGGGTGCGGCTGATCGACGAGCGGCCCCGGCACGGGTCGATGGGCGCGGCGATCGCCTTTCTGCACCCGGCCGATCTGGGTGGGGTGCTGACCGAGCTGGTGCAGGCACCAATAGCCGGTGAGTAGTCTTAGCCGCTGCCAGTAAAGCGGTCAACCATGTCGAAATCGGCCCATCTAACGGTCAGGATGTGGGCCTGTCTGCTCCCACATATCTATAAAAAACGTTATCTCTCGCACGAGCGGCGAAGAAGTCGCCGCTTACGCCACACCAGGGGAGTACGCTGCGGGACACCGGACGAACGCATTCGCGTACCGGCCGGGCGGACGCGCTACCCGCAGCGCTCGACAGCCCCGGCAATCGGACCACACAGGCGCTCGCTTCGGTGCGCGAACCTCCCGTCTACACAGGATTAGGCGACATGCAGCCCGACATCGATGCTCAGCTCAGCAACTTCTTTGTTGAAAACTCGATTCCCGAGTTCTCGAGGGTGATGCGGGGTTACGACCCGACGCAGGTCAACACCCACCTCGAGGGTCTTCACGCAGACGTGCGCAAGCACCAGGAGAATTCTCAGGCTCTGCAGCGCGAGCTCACCGAGGCGCACCGGCAGCTACAGGAGCAGGAGCGGCCGACGTACTCGGGCCTCGGCTCCCGGATCGAGCAGCTGCTGCGGCTCGCCGAAGAGCAGGCCACCGAGATCGTGCAGGAGGCCAGGACCGCGGCCAACGAGCTGAACGCGGCCGCCAAGGTCACGGCAGCCGAAACCCGCGCGTCGGCGGAGAACGAGGCCGGCGAACTCCGCACCGTCGCCAAGCGGGAGACCGACGACCAGCGGTCGTCAGCCGAGCGTGAGGCCGAGGCCATCCGGACCAAGGCAGCCAGGGAATCCGACGAGCTCAAGGCCACCACCGACCGCGAGGTCGCCAAGTTGCGGGCCACGGCCGACCACGAGGTCGCGGAAAAGCGGGCGGGCAACGAGCGCGAGGTCGCCAAGATGCGCACGACCGCCGAGCGCGAGGTCGCGCAGATGCGGGCGTCCTCGAAGCGCGACCGGGACGAGATCCTCACGACCGCCAAGCGCCAGGCCGACGAGATGCGCAGCCAGGCGCAGCGCGCGTTCGAGGACAGCGAGGCGGCCCGGGCGCAGTCCGAGTCGGAGTTCGAGATGCACCTCGCCGCGCGCCGCGAGGAAGCCGAGCGGCAGGAGACCGAGCGGCTGTCCAAGGCTCAGGAAGCCACCCAGAAGATGGTGTCCGAGGCCGAGCAGCGCGCCGCCGTCGCCGAGGAGCGGGCCAGCAAGGCCAGCATCCAGGCCGAGCAGACCAGGCGCGAGGCAGACCAGCACGCGCAGCAGCTGGTGGGCAATGCGAAGAAGAACGCCGACGGAATCGTGGGCCAGGCCAAGGCCCAGGCCGACCAGCTTCTCAGCGACACCAAGTCTGAGGCTGACCGGATTCGCACCAGCGCCCAGCGGCAAGTGGACGAGCTCAACAAGCAGAAGGAAAGTGTCGCCGCGCACCTCTCACAGATCAGCCAGCTGCTCGGCAGCTCCATGCCGGGCCTGGTGGACGTGCTGCAGGCCGCACCGGCCCAGCCCGCCGTGGCGGCGCCAGCCACCAAGGCCGTCACCGCCGGGCCGGCCGTCGAGGAGCCGGTGGCAGCAGCGGCGGCCCCTGTCACCGCAACGGCAGCGGCAGCGGCGCCAGCCGCCCGTCACTCGGCCGGCCCGCACGCCGAGAAGGCCTCGTCCAACGGCAAGCCGGCCGAGGGCGACGACGAGTGGTGGACCGAGTAGGGCAGTCACCGCCTCGCAGACGATACGGGCGCCGAGCCGCACAGGCGGCCCGGCGCCCGCATCGCTGTGTCAGCGCGGCACCGTCTCAGCCAGCACCGGGTTAGCTCGGGACCGTTGTCAGCCCGGTACCGTTGTCGGCCAGGGATCGGGTCAGCTCGGGACCGGGCTAGCTCGGACCGTCGGGCTACACCGTGATCGTCTGGCCGCCATCGACGATCAGCGTGTGGCCGGTCATGAACGATGAGGCCCCGCTGGCCAGAAAGACAGCCGGTCCCGCCATCTCCTCCGCACTGGCCCAGCGCCTCATGGCCGATCCCGCCACCGTGGCAGGCCCGACAATAGGGTCCTCCCACAGCGTCCGGTTCAGCTCCGTGGCCGTCCAGCCCGGGCACAGTGCGTTTACCCGGACGCCCGCCGGGCCCCACTCCGCAGCGAGCGTCTTGGTGAGCGAGATCAGTCCGGCCTTCGACGCACCGTATGGGCTCATCAGCGGCGCCGCGCCGATCCCGGCCACCGAGGCCACGTTGATCACCGAGCCCTGGCCGCGGTCCAGCAGGTGTCCGGCGAACGCGTGGCAGACGTAGACGGCAGAGCTCAGGTTGAGCTGGAGCAGCTTGTCCCACCCCGAGAGGCGCAGATCACGGAACGGCACCATGAAATTGGAGCCGCCAGCATTGTTGACCACGATGTCGACGTAGCCGAGCTGGTCGATCGCCGTAGCTGCCGCGTCCGCCACGGCGTCGTAGCTCGTGACGTCCGCCGGGATGACGCAGGCCTTGCGGCCGACCGCGGTGATGGCCTCGGCCGTCTCGGCCAGCCCGTCGGCACTGCGAGCGACGAGCGCGACGTTGGCGCCGGCGTCAGCGAGCGCAACGGCGATAACTCGCCCGATGCCGCGTGACGCTCCGGTCACGAATGCGTTCTTGCCAGTCAGGTCAAACAAGCTCACGGTCAGTCCTCCCAGTCAGCGGGCAGCGGCCATGCCGCCGGGTTGACCCGGCGGACGATTTCGTTCAGCACGATCCGGACGTAGCGCTCCCCCACCCACAGATGCTTGGCGCCCGGCACTCCGATTACCTCGGCCTGCGGCACGCGGGCGAAGCGCTGGTGCGCCTGCGCAGGCTGTAGGTAATCATCGTGCTCAGGCACCAGGGCTAGCAATGGCTTGCCGGACCGGGCCCAGGAGTCGAGCTCGGCATCACCGGCCCGCCGCAGCGGCGGCGACAGCAGGATGACGCCCTCGACGTCCGGGTCATTGCCCCATCTGAGCGCGATCTCGGTGCCGAACGACCAGCCGACGAGCCACAGCCGCGGCAGGTCCAGGTCCGCGCAGTAGCCGATCGCCGCTGCCACGTCGTGCCGTTCGGCCTCCCCATCGCCGAACTCTCCCTCGCTCCGGCCTCGCTCGGAAGAAGTACCCCGGGTGTTGAACCGCAGCACTGCAAGGTCAGCCAGAGCGGGCAGCCGGTAGGACGCCTTGCGCAGGATGTGACTGTCCATCATGCCGCCCTGCGTTGGCAGCGGATGCAGGCAGATCAGCGTCGCAGCCGGCGGGCGGCTGAGTGGCAGCGCAAGCTCCCCCACCAGCTTCAGCTGATCTGAGGTGACCAGCGTGATGTTCTCCCGCCGCGCTGGCAGCACGGTGCTCGCGGTGATCTCGGTCATGGGGTCCTTAACGGTGTGTCTGCAAGCCAGGTCCGGCGCGGCGCGGTCGCCGTTGCCAGCACGCGTTGTGCCAGTGCCGCCGCTCCTCCGGCCCTGGCGTATGCGCAGGCCAGACCACGACGTGCGCAGTGCCGGGCCCGAGCTCTTGGTCACAGCCGGGACACCGATAAGTCTTCGTGGCGGCCGCGCCCGGTACCTGCCGCACCACCCAGTCGCCGTCCGGCCATTCTTGCGTCTGCGGTGGCCCGAGCCTGGCTGTCGGCTCGTCCGCCGGCTTGGCCGCCGGTCCGGGCCGGCGGGCAGTCCGCCGCGGCTTGCTCGGCGCATCAGACGGTAGCCGCCGCGCCTTCCGAGGGCTCACCAGCACCGCCTGAGGCCGTCAGTTCGCGGACACAGCGCTGGCGGACGCGGCCCGGCCGAGCCCGATGCTGCGGAACTCAATCCCGGCCGCGGCATGCTCTGCCAGGAGCGGCGGCGGGGCGAAGGACGGGTAGCCGTAGGCGCTGTGCATGGCCCGCAGCCCGGCCAGTACCGCCGCCGCACCGGCGGAATCCAGCAACTGGAACGGCCCGCGCGGGTAACCGCAACCCAGCGTCATCGCGGCATCGATGTCCGCGGCGCTGGCGTAGCCATCCTGGACCATCCGGACGGCATCGGCCAGGTGCGGATAGAGCAGCGCGCCCACCAGGAACCCTGGCCGGTCCGGGGCACTGACAATCCGAAGCCCGAGCTTGACGGCGAGTGCAGACCCGGCGGCTACCGCCTTGTCTGAGCTCAGGCTTGTCTGCACTACCTCAGCAAGGGCGTCCGCGGTGAGGCCGCCGGGCAGGTGCAGGCCCACCGCCTCATCAGGCCGGCCGCAAGCAAGTGCTGCGGGCAAGACCGGCTGCCCAGCCGCAGCGGCGATCAGGACCAGCTCGGTATGGTGTGCCG
>JBAUAR010000365.1:0-9301 GCA_049675875.1 Streptosporangiaceae bacterium | reverse complement strand
GCACTTGCGAGGTGTCCTCTCAGCCCGGAACGTGGCAGCTTCAGTAACTCCCATCGTCCCAGCTCAGAGGACACCTTTCCCATTGCCACGCCCGGGCAGGCGCCTATTCACACGGTGGATCGAGGCTAAGACCGATCTGACAGCCTTCGGCGCTCTCGGTGCCTCCGCAGTGAGCGATGGAGCAACCGTGCTTGACTGCGACGCCGGAGGCGTGCCATGGCCCCAGATCATCGCGTTCTACGCGCCTGGCCCGCGTCTCCTAGCTTCGGACAACGTCCTCAACTTCGACATACCAAAAAACGACGATCAACAGAATAGTGAAGTCTGGAAGATCATTTATCGTAACCGTGCTATCGACATCGAATGGTCGGCGCAGCAGACAGGCGATCCGGCTGCGATCGACTCCATGGACTACTCAGCTCTGCTGCGGTTAATAGGACACAAAATTGTCGCGTCCAATATTGTAGCAACGACCGAGCGACAGGCTGCCAGCACGTTTATCGCGGACTTGCGTCGCGGCGACCGTCTCAGCGCGCGCCAATTCGCCACGCCCGGCCTGATAGGCAGAATACTCAGCCAACTGCATCAGTATCCGTCTGCTTTATCCGCCACTCTCAAATGTTATGGCATGGGAGATGCTTTCACGTTGCCCGCACAGCTTGGCGGAGTCGATGCAGCTGGTCCAGATCACCTAGACCCGGATGCGAGTCGACTCTGTGCACTCGCCATTGCGAAGCCTGGAGGTCATTGGCTCGCGTTCGGCTTGCAGCATCTCGGATTCCGCTCCTGGCTGGTTGTCTGGTCTCAGGTCGTCTAGCCACCGGCCAGTTCTGATGCGCGGCCACTGGACGGCCGTTAGCACTGTGGGAGCCAGCCCCAGATCGGTGGCGCGGAGGGGTCGGTGACGACATCGTCGCCGCGGCGACGATCGACCGGCTCGTCCACCAGGCTGAGGTCATCGCTTCTCAAGGGCGGCTCCTACCGACTCAAAGACCGCGACCTCGGCCGCGTTCCCGCGGTCGGCACAACAGAAGACTGAAGACCAACACCACGCAGGGGTTAATTTTCCGCCGCCAGGGGTAGAAATTCAGCCGTCGTTGACGGCTCTTCTAACTTGACGGGGCTAGTCACCCTCGCAACGGCTGGCTGAAGATCGTCCTTTTGCAGTGCAACCGTACCCGGCGGCGCTGGTTGTCGAGGTTGCGGAATCCGAAGGCGATGCGGGCGGCGTCCTTGACCATCCGGTTGGTGGCTTCGGTCCGGGCGTTGGTGACGCCGGTGTCGATGAAGGCCAGGATCTGCGGCCACCAGGCCTCGATCGTCTTGGCCAGGGTAGTGACCTCGGGCACGTCAGCGCGGGCGCACCAGTCGTAGAAGGCGAACAGCCGGTTGCTGACCTCTGAGCGTGGCGGCCGGGTGCGGGCCAGCGACAGCAGGAACCTCAGCTCCTCCTTGGCGATCCAGGCGGCGAGCAGCTCTCCGGTGGCTTCCTGGGTCAGGATCTCCTCCCACATGCGATTGAACTGCACGGTGGTGAGCCGCTCGCGGGCGCGCAGCAGCCGGCGGCGGTTGGCCCAGGCCGGGTCGCGGGTGGTGCCGCGCCGGCCCAGCACCTGGCGGGTGACCCGCTGCCGCACCCGGGTGACGGCCTGGTTGGCCAGCCGGACCAGGTGGAAGTGGTCCACGACGATCACCGCGTCCGGCAGCGCGCGGGTGACGGCGGACCGGTAGACCGCGCACGGGTCCATCGCCACGAACCTCACCTGGTTCTTCCAGCCGGCGCCGCGGCCGTCCAGCCAGCCGGTGACCGCCGTGCCGGTCCGCCCGGCGACCTGGCCCAGCAGCCTGCCGGTCCCGGACAGGTCGGTGAAGTTGGTCTCGAACCGCTCCGTCCGCACCCACCGCCCGGTCTCAGCGTCGTGGATCCATTTCGGGGTGCCGCGGCGGGTCTCGTCGATGCCCAGCACCACCGGCGGATCCGGCTCGGTCAGCAGACCGTCGGCGCACGCGGCGTAGTGGCGGTGCGCCACCGGCCAGCTCACCCCGTACTCGGCCGCAACCGACGACACGCTGCGACCCGAAGCGACATGCCGGGCCGCCAGCCGGCACAGGCGCCCGGTCAGCCGCGCCCGGGCCGGGATCTCGGCAACGGACTCGGTGAACGCCTTGCGCGGGCACGCTTCCTCCCGGCACCGGTACTGCCGCTTGCGCCACCGGATCGCCAGCGGCTCCTCCCCGTACGGCACATCCCGCGGCCGAGTCGTCCGGTACTGCCTCACCGACGTCGAGATCACCCCGCACCGCGGGCAGCCCGCCGCGCTCGACGCCGTAGTGACCACATGCACTAACCGCACGAGCTCGCCGCGCTCGTGCCTGCTGCCCCCGCCGTGGAAGCAGCCATGGCGGCCAGGGAGACTGCCCACGGCGGCGGGACTGCGCGTCTACCCGCCGAACCAGCACGCGTCCAAGGTCATCCCCTACCCCTTCTCCGCGTGCGCGCACACCGGGCCTGCCTGGATGGGCGTCGGGCCGGTAACACCCGGAGGCCCTCCCGACTAAACCCCGGCACGGCAGCGCTCCCTGGCTTGCCCCCAGGCCAGGGAGCCCGCCGCCGTCCTGCTCGCCGACGGCGGCCAACGCCACCGCGCAGGATCCGCACGCGAGGAAGACCCGCGTCGCCAGCCGGATCGCACAACTACCCATGCAAGCCGCGCACTGAACATCCGCTCTTGCCGCCGGTCGCGCGCCACACTGGCTCAGTCCTGGACCATGTTGGCATCCCTCATCTGATAGAAGGCGTAGGCGAGCCGGTCTGCGCACTCGATCGCATTCTCGAGAGCGCGAGCAGTGAGGGTCCCGCGCTGGGAACCCCAGGTGACCGCGACCTCGTAGCGGCCTTGGCCAGCGGGGTTGATGCGCACCGTGGGCCCGGCGCTCATGCGGACTTCAACAAAGCGCTCCCAGGATCCACTGGCGGCGATGGCTGCGCCGACCGCAGCGACGAGGGCGGGTTCTGTGCCCGCGATCATGTCAAGGATCTCGAGCTGGTAGGCCATGCCGGCATTCTCTCGCGCGGGTATGCGGTTGCGGCTGCGCGCTGGTGCAGTGTGCTGGGGCTGGAAGCCATGTGCTGCAGGACAGCTCACGTCCTGTCGTGCCGCTGGCCGAGCGCTCGGGATCTGGAGCGCAGCCAGCGGTGAGATCTATCCTGGCCTTGTGCTTGACCTGAGCCGCATTGATCTGGAGGAGATCGCCACCGCGCTGGCGGACCAGAACGACTACGAACACCACTGGCTGGTCAACCCGGAAACCGGGAAGACCGCGTTCTGGACGGCCGATGCCGGCATCGACGGGCAGACGCCGGTCGACCTCGACGAGCTGGACCTGGTCGTCATTGACCCGCTGCCGACCTGGGTCTGGTACCAGGACATGGCCGACTTCGCCGACGGAATAACCGATGAGGACGCAGGGCGCAGGCTGGCACGCACTATCCAGGGCAAGGGAGCATTCCGCCGCTTCAAAGACGAGCTCCATGAGGAGTACCCGGACCTCCTGCCAGCGTGGTATGCGTTCCGGGATGCCCGTGCCAGGCGCCGCGCTGTGCAATGGCTCGCTGACAACTCGCTCATCGACGACGACTCTGCGGAGCGTTTCCTGTCCGGGCACCCAGATCCCGGCCTGCCCTAAGCATCGCGGGATGCGCTGGCCGGCGCACTCTCATGCCGCCGGTGGCGTGTCTGGCGTTCTAGCAGAGGCCCGCCAGCACTGTCACTCGCCGGACGGCTTCGGCCCGTGTGCCGTAACTGCCGACGAACCTCACATCGCTAGCGACGGCCTCCACCGTCGAGTCGTGGAAGGAAAGCACGAAGTGGCGCGCGTTCTCGAATGGCACATCTGGCGGACGATCGTGAACCGCCTCGATCGCCCGCAACTCGATGAGCCAGGCGGAGTTGTCCACTTCATGCAGCCGGTAATAGCCCAGGCCAGCACCGTAGAGGCGGTGACCATGAAGCACCTCGTCATTGGGGAACCCGAACTTGACTGAGGTGCATCCGACCAGTTCTGCGACAGTAACTGCATCACCATCCGACTGGCCGGCGTCCTCGCTCGTGGCGTAAAAGCCGATCAGCGTCCGCTGGTCCGACGAGACAATGAACGGCTCCGGCGCACCGGCAGACCAAGCCAGCCCAGGCACATCAATGCGGACCGCGCGTTCTGTCACGTGACCCAGCCTTCGACCGCACCGAACACACTGTCACGCCGCCGGAGTATCGCGCGCTCATGGCGAGCTTGCCCACTCCAGTAACCGCGTCATCGTCCTGCCGCAGGCGACGGCTGCGCACCGGCGGAGGCGATCTCGGCCCGGGCGCGTGCCAGGGTGCGCACGATCTGAGCAACGTGGTCCCAATCAGCGAGCGCTTCGCGGCAGCCCACGTTGGGCGACATCTTGGCGACCTGCCGGGATTCCCCGGCGACCCGCTGGAGAGACTGCCGCACGGTCGCGATATCGGCATCGCGTCCGGCCTGATGCAGGCGCTCGAGCGGGAACTCGAGCGTTCGATAGGTGGGGTACAGCAGGACAACCGTGCCGAGGCTGTCGCAGAGCCGGAGGCTGGCCGGCACTTCGCGAACGGACAGGCCGATCTGCTCGCCGAGGGCCAGCAGGCGCTCAGCGGCGGCCGCGACCTCAGGCCCGGCGAGTCGCAGCTTTTCATTCAGCGACGTCCTGGGTGTCGTAGCGGCGGCGGTCGCACCGATCAGGCGCGGCACGAAACACTCGGCGATGTCGGCGTTCCCGTAGCGCCGGACCTCAACGCCATACACCTCGGTGTCATGCATCCGCTCGTTCAGGAATTCGATGACAGCACGCAGCTCGTCCGGGATCACATCAGCCACGAACACCAGCCGCAAGACGCCGGCACGAAGGTTCCGGTCAGCGCCCGCCCAGAAGTCCTCCACGTCCCCCTCAGTGCCGATGACTTCCTCGAGCACCGCGGAATGATCCTTGCCGGCGTTGGCGCATGTGCGCTCGAACAGCTCCCGGAGCGTGCCGCCTGCCCAGTGCCGGGCGCCGTTCGCCGCGTAGTCCAGCATCTGCCCGACGACCTCGCGCCGGATCCGGGAATCAGTGCTCCGCTTCACCTCCACCAGCGTCGGAATTGCGTCCTGGTCCAGGAACAGATGATCGATGCTCCAGCGACCGCCCCCGCTCTCCCGGTCCGGAACAGGGGCCTCCCGGCGGACCAGTAAGAAGCGCCGGGGATCATCGCGGCTCATCTGGTAGCCGGCAAGTAGTTGCGAATGGTGCTCCAGCAGGTCCTGCAACGCCGCCTCCGCCTCGTACGGCGCAGCCTCAAGCGGCACAAGATCTCGCCCCCGGCGGATGAAAATGACATCCCCTTCCACGACACACGCCCCTTCACCCCGCCTATAGGCGAATCATTCCGGCTCGAGATGCGGATGTGAAGAGCCGGAGCGACCACTTATGCGGCCATACGAAGAAGAGTCGGGTCCCGAGATCACCGTCTCGATCAACACAAGCCGACGTCCGGCAGAGCCGCAGAAGCGCGGACGTAGCCGACGTCTGTTCGTCATCAACCTGCCGGCGATCCTCGGGACCGGCGCAACCGTCGGGCCAGCCGCCCGCATGGCTATTCATCATCAGCGCAATCACCAAACGCGCGCATTTGCCGCGACCCGAGCGGTCGCGCTTCTAGGCCGGGGCAGAGTGCGACCTCACGCTCGAGGACGTTGCGAGCTCTGATGGGATCAACCACTCCGTTGAGCCTGCCTACGGCGAGGTCCAGTCGAAAGGAAGGTTCATGCGCTGCACGACGCTGCGGTTACGGGTGTGGCTTTGGTTCCACTGCGCAAGGCGCGCGCCAGACCCGAGGTGGACGAGCGCGTCAAGGCAGGGGTCCATAGCGCAAGCGGCGGCGTTGATGGCAGCGGCCCAGAGCGATTCCCGGTGTGTCGTGCGGGTCATAGTGGCTGGGCTCCAATCCGCCGTAATGGCGCTCCAGCCCGCGTGGACAGCGTTTGACCAAATGGCGTAGGCGCCAGGTGTCTGAATCTTTGCCGCGAAATCAGATGCCAGACGTGTCGTCGTCGGAAGGGCTTGTCCGTCGCACGTGAACAGCCTCCGAGTTTCGCCGTGATCTGCGCGCTGCTCTTCGTAGCGGCAGCACAGGTCCAGGTCGTGCGCTTCGCGCAAAACGGCTGCATTCGTCGGAGGGTATTCCGCCGCCCGCCACCTCGGGCTCGGTCTTCGCTGACTGTTGACGGCGCTCACGGTGCTGCGGATCTGGCGGGCACTGGCGTGATGGATGAGGATTCTTCGGGCCACACGGGACCGCGCACCAACGCCAGGTTGCAGAAGCCACGACGCTTTCGCGCCGGCTTCGAGGGCGACGCGCGTCAGCGCGTTGGGCACCAGAGTCGGCGTGTCGATCGTGATGCACAGGCATATGGCGTCGATACAGTCAACGACCGCCGAAATGAAGAACCAGGCCGTGGCGTCGGTCCAGATGAGCGGCTGCGCGCCCCACGGGCTACCGTCGAGCCGCCTCTCCATGTTGGCGCGTTCGGTGGCGGCCTCGGACTTCCATGCTGCAGTCCACTCGAAATCCGGTAGCCATTGCAGCACGTCCGCGCGCGCTGCCGTGAGGTAAGTCCTAATCTCGTCGACATCAGTCGCTGCCAGTGGCGCCATGCGTCAATGTTCTCTTGCATCGCGGCGCGGAGGTGCAGCTAGGCAGCACGAGGCTGAGCACTTGGACTTCCGCTCATGCCGCGTGGCGGTGAGAGGGACGGCCAAGGCTAATCGCCGTCCGCGGAAAGCGCGGCGAGATACTGCGTCTCGCGCGACATGGAAACGTATGGGTTGGCTTGGACCGCGTTTGCCGCGGAGACGACCGGTCACGCGCCGAGTCGGGTTCGTCGTCATGCGACCCGCTGGCCGTGGCTCTTGAAGACCTGGATCGTGTGCCAGCTGACATAGATGAGATCGACAGACGGCTGTCCTGGCCGGACGCTCAGTAGGGGCTGGTCGGCCAGGGCGTCGACAGCGCGGCCTGCCTCGCTTGTCGCGATATAGAGCGGGGATACGGTGACGCGCAGATCCGGACTGATGCCGAGTACGCCGCAGTCGAAGAGCGCGTGGTGCAAAGAGCACAGCGCGACGGCGTTGGCCAGCTCGTCCGGGCCGTCCTGGCTATGCCAGCGCACGTGCGCTCCTTCGATGGCGACGGGATTGCGGCCGAGCCTGCCGTCGAATCCGCACATGGCGCAGCGGTAAGCGTAGGCGCGCAGCACTTCCTCAGCGAAGCCCGGTGCGCGTGGTCGGCGGTCTAGTGCCCGCGAGATCTCGGGTGCTTCCAAAATGGCGAGGTCAAGGTTGACTGCTGCGCAGATCATCTCGCTCAGGACGGGTGTGAAATGCTGGTCCAAGAGCAGCCGCGCGGCTGTCGCCAGGGCAGCGCTGTCGGCCAGAATCGCGGTGATCTCGGGCCGGAGCTGGCCGACGGCGCCGTGATCAAGGAGCCATCGTGTTCTTTCGGGCACGTCAGTGCCTATGGCATCGCCGCTGCGATCGCGAAGCTCCCAGAGGTCACGCTCGAGATGCACGAACGGCATGGCCGCTCGCTGACGTTCTTGTGCCGGGCTCCTGACCGGCGGCCCGAAGTCGTTGATGAGCTGACTGACCGGTTCCGCGGCCTCAGCGTATGAGACCAGTGCCGAGCCAGTGGCCGCGAACCTGCCGAACAGCCACAGCAACAGCAGCGGCTTATGCGGAGCCCGCTTCCCGCCAATCTGCGCTCTTCGCAGCGCGGACAGCTGCTCGATCAACTCGCTCGGCGTCACTGCCACGTCCCATGCACTGCCCGTCGGCTAGCCTCGCCGCTCAGTTCGGGGATCCGGGTTCCGGCATGACGTCATTCTCCATCAGACGCGAGTCCACCCTGACTGACCGTAAGGACAGGCTCAGTCGATGATGTCGCAGCACGGCTGCATCTGCTTCAGCCGCGATCGGAACGGAGCTTGGTTGCCTGATTGCGATCGGCGATCGCACGCAGTCTGAGTTCTGGATCAGAGGTGCGCCGTGGGCCTGTGGCTACTGCCGATGCCGGGATTGGGTACTACTGGCAGCGTGTTGGCCAGGGCTACGCACCTGTGCCGAATCTGGCTCAGGATCGGGTGGAACTGGTGACGGCTGTTGCCGTCCAGGTTCAGGGACAGGTCGAGAGACCTGATCAGCTGGTCTTCCAGCTCCCACGGCTGGCCGCGGACCATCCAGCTCACGAACGCGTTTTCAGCCATTCACGAGGTCAGTGCCTGCTCGCCTTCGACGAAGGTCTTGCGGTTTCCAGAACCGACCCGGCGCAGCTGCAGCCCGAGCTCGCTGGCCAGCAGGCAGCCCAGGGTCTTGCGCAAGGTTGAGCCTTCTGCGTTGCCGGCGTAATGCGTGCGTATCCGGCTCCGGAGCGACTGCCGGCTGGCCGGGCGCCCGTTGCGAGGCGGCCGTGATGGGCTGATGCCGACATACAACAGCGTGAGGCCGTCATGCCGCGCGCACGCTCCGGCCTCCACTAGGGGCGGCAGCCGGCGGAACCACCAGCCGTAGATCCCGGCTGCGGCCGGGACGGGCGACGGCCTGGCGAGAGCTTCCTGTCGTGAATACAGCTGCGCCGGGTTCACGAAGGCAGCCGCCGCGGCATCGAGCTCGCTGGGCAGGCTCACCTCGAATGACTGGTCTAGTGGTTGCGGCACTTCGCGGCTGCCTCGGGCGTGCGGTGCGCCACCGGACAGCTGCCGTGCCGGTACACGGGAGCGCTTTCTTTGCGCCCGCTTGCGGTTCTGCGCTTCCCGCCTGAGCGTAGTGATGTCGCGACGGATCGTTGGGCACCATAGACCGCGTTATCGATCGGATGCATCGCCCGCGTGGCCTTCTTCACGACTTTCGGTGTCGCGGCCCGCTTCACCGCGCGCACCGGATGCGCCGCCCGGCGGACCTTACGCGGCACCAGCAACCTCGACAAGAATCCCACGGCTCGCCTCCTGTCGCGGCGGACAGGCGGCCGCGCGCTCCACCAAACAGACGCCCTACCCCGCCAGCACGTTGACACATCCGGTACCCGACCAATGCATCAATATGCCGTCCCGGCAACGCACTCGCATGCCGCGACGAGCGCGACGCCGGTGTTGCGCAGCTTAATCGGACGGGACCTGATGACATCGCTCCGGCGGATGCGGTCCTGCACCGGCGTTGCTACGTCGTGCCGCCGTCCCCGATGCTGGAATG